>JAADJA010000141.1:15149-35793 GCA_013151015.1 Chlorobiota bacterium | reverse complement strand
AGGTTTCAAAGGAAGTCCCAAAGAAAAAGGCAATAGAAGGAAAACCAGAGGTTTTGAAAGAAACTCCGGTTAAAGAGGAAAAACCAGTTGAGAAGAAACCTGAAGTTCCTGTTGAGAAGGAAAAGCCTGTTGAAGAAGCTGTTGCAGAAAAACCCGAAAGGCCGAAAGAGGAAAAAGCAGCTTTGCCAAAAGAAGAAATTGTCCCCGGATCAAAAACCAGGGAAAATATAGTTGAGAAAAAAGCTGAAGAGGAGCAGGAAAGTGGTAAACCAAAAGTCCTTGGGAAAATTGATTTAGGGAAGATCAATGAAAAAACAAGGCCGACAAAAAAATCTGCTGCTGAGAAAAAGAAGGAACGCGAAGCGAAGAAAGAAACCGCTAAAACAGATAAGGTAAAAAAAGAAGAAACCCTTAAGGGAAAAGAAAAGATTGAAGAGCCTGTTGTTAAAGCCGATCCTGAACAAGAGAAGACAGTAGAACCTGAGGTGAAAACTGAAAAGAAAGCCGAGGAGGCCAAGGACGACCGTTTTATCAAAACGAAAGTTGAAAAACTGACAGGCCCGAAAATCCTGGATAAAATTGATTTGCCCGAGGAGAAGAAAAGAACAAAAAAACCAGTTGCCTCATCAAGGGATGCAGGTTCCTCATCGCGGAGAAGAAGAAGAAAACGAATTAAGAGTACCAATGCCGATACAAAAGTAAAAACAACCCAAACCAAGACCGGGGGAAAACCCGACCGACCTGGCAGGACAAAAGCTAAGGATAACAAACGTTCGAGGAAAGATCGTTTTCGCCCTGAGGTTTCGGAAGAGGATGTCCAAAAGCAGATTAAAGAAACCCTTGCCAAATTGACCGGTGGCGGTAAATCAAAATCGGTAAAGCACCGACGCGACAAGCGGCAATCGATAAGTGCCCAGAAACAGGAAGACCTGATAAAGGAAGAAGAAGGCAAACAAACAATTCAGGTTACCGAGTTCGTAACTGCAAATGAATTGGCATCCTTGATGGATGTTGCCGTGAACGATATTATTGCTACCTGTATGTCGCTGGGGATGTTTGTTTCCATTAACCAGCGCCTGGATGCGGAAACCCTTGCATTGGTGGCCGATGAGTTTGGCTTTGGTGTTGAGTTCGTGAGTGTTGAATTGCAGGAAGCCATTATGGAATCGGAAATTGAGGACAAAGAGGAAGACCTGTTGCCAAGGATCCCTGTTGTCACGGTTATGGGCCATGTTGACCACGGTAAGACCAAACTCCTTGACTTTATACGCGAGGCAAATGTGGTTGCGGGTGAAGCAGGGGGGATTACCCAGCATATCGGTGCCTATGAAGTGGAGTTGAAAGATGGCAAAAAAATCACTTTCCTTGATACTCCGGGACACGAGGCATTTACTGCTATGCGCGCAAGGGGAGCAAGTGTGACCGATATTGCCATTATCATTATCGCAGCGGATGACAATGTGATGCCTCAAACCAAGGAGGCCATCAACCATGCACAAGCTGCCGGGGTTCCTATGGTTTTTGCCATTAATAAAATTGATAAGCCCCATGCAAACCCCGATAAGATAAAGGAAGAGCTTTCACAAATGAATATCCTTGTGGAAGATTGGGGCGGTAAATATCAAAGCCAGGAAATCTCCGCAAAACAAGGGATCAATATTGAAGAGCTATTGGAAAAAGTATTGCTTGAAGCTGAAATGCTTGATTTAAGAGCAAACCCAAATAAACTTGCCAGTGGGACTGTAATTGAAAGTTCGCTCGACAAAGGAAGGGGCTATGTTACCAAACTCCTGGTTCAAAACGGTACTATACATATTGGTGATGTGGTTATTGCCGGAGCCATTTCCGGTAAGGTAAAAGCCATGTACAACGAAAGAAATCAAATTGTGAAAGAGGCAGGGCCTTCAACTCCGGTGCTTTTGTTGGGATTGAGCGGTGCACCGCAAGCCGGTGACGGTTTCAACGTGATGCGCGACGAAAAAGAAGCCAAGGAAATTGCAAACAAACGCCAGCAGTTGCAGCGTGAGCAAGGGCTCCGTACCCAGAAACACCTTACCCTGGATGAAATTGGAAGACGTATTGCCATCGGCGATTTCAAGGAACTGAACCTGATCGTGAAGGCTGATGTGGATGGTTCCGTAGAGGCCTTGTCCGATTCGTTGCTCAAACTTTCCAACGAAGAAATCCAGGTGAACGTTATCCATAAATCGGTTGGGCAAATCAGCGAATCCGATGTGTTGTTGGCTTCGGCATCCGATGCAATTATCATTGGTTTCCAGATCAGGCCATCCCTTCAGGCAAGGAAACTGGCCGAAAAGGAACAAATCGACATCAGGCTCTATTCCATTATTTACCAGGCTATAGAAGAGGTGAAAGATTCCATGGAAGGAATGTTGTCGCCTGATGTTGAAGAGAAAATTGTTTGTAATGTTGAGATACGTGAAGTGTTTAAAATTACAAAAGTCGGTACCGTTGCCGGGTGTATGGTTCTGGATGGAACAATAACACGCAATACAAAGATCAGGGTAATCCGCGATGGAATTGTTACTTACACAGGTACGCTGGGTTCTTTAAAGCGGTTCAAAGATGATGTGAAAGAGGTGAAATCAGGTTATGAATGTGGGTTGAACATTGACAATTTCAACGACATTAAAGTTGGTGATATCATCGAAGGGTACGAACAGACCGAAGTAAAACGGAAATTGAAATAACCAAAGGAGTTGCCTGGCTTGAATTGCCAGGTCTAAGTTGCCCGGCCTGAGTTGCCCAGCCCTTTAGGGCTGGGAATAGAAATAAAAAAGGGTTTCCATTTTGGAAACCCTTTTTCAGTATTTGGGATTTGGTAGCCTTATTGCAAAGGCTCCACAATTTCGATCAACTCCGGTAAGTCCATTCCTATTTCCTTCAAGTATGAAACTTTTGGGACTCCGTTTTTCGTCCAGCCACGACGAGAATAAACAGCATCGAGTAACTTTTCGTACTGCTCCTCGCGGTACTTACGTGTGATGGTTAGTTTTTCCTCGATCGACTTGCCTGCCGGGTCAACACCGATAAGCTCTTTCATCTGTCCATCATAGCGTTCTGCTCGTGATTCATATTCCTCGGCAGTTACAGGGCCGGCTGCACGATAGGGTTGTGCATCATGTTTCCGAAGGCCATAACCACGGCGGATACCAAAAATACGTTGGAAATTATATACCCTTTCCGATTGCTTGATCATTTCAAACCTATCAAAATCATTGCCGGTAACGGCTTTGTAAATGGTCACGTAATTGTCAACATGCTCGGGGACTTTTGCAGGTTCGTCCGTCTCTGCATTGGTTTCAGGCTCCACATCGTTCCAGGGTAGTTTACAAAGTCCCTGTAAACCAAACCATGTACGGAACATGGGGAAATAATGCAGGGCTTCCGCTTTATCTTCAAAAGTTGGGATTTGGTTGTTCACCATATCCATGAATATAAGCCATGCTTCATCATGTTGCGGGCCTTTATTGGTCATGGCATATCCACCTTGCTGTGCCAGCGATTCTTTGGAAACGTACTGGGAATATTCCAGCCCTTTGTTTTCCATTCCGATGGCTTGCATGAATTCCATATCGCCCCATCCTTGTCCAGCAAAGTATTCTTTCAGTTTGCGAACCCCCATTCCGGCATATTTCCCAAAACCTTCACCTTTTGCAACCTGGTGCAACAGTTCCATTGCGGCATCCGCATTTCCAAAATTCAACTTCAAACCTCCCGTGCGTTCCTCGTTCAAAATACCGTTTTCATAACATTCCATCAGGAAACCCATGATGGTTCCCCATGAAATTGTACAAATCCCATAAGTGTCACAATAGAAATTCGACTCAATGGTAAAATCAGGATTGAAAATTCCCATGATTGAACCAAGAGAAGATGCCGTTTCATATTCGGGGCCTTCCACCAAAACCTTGTCACCGGCATAAGGTCCCGAACGGATCAGGTAATTGTCCACACCTTTTGAGCACGACATATTGCATCCAATCCAACAACCATCCGGCATACCTTGCGTGAAAAATTTGTCCCTGTAGATATCCGAATGGATTTTGTCAGCTTCTTTCGATTGGCCATATTTGAAATTATTGACCGGCAAAAGATCGTAGTCGTTCATCACATTGGTAAGGTGGGCAGTTCCTTTGCTGCGCATTTCAGCCTGGGAATCATCCAGCTCGCGCATTTCCCTGTTGAAACGTTTTCCCCTTTCCATGATGGCTTTCATATCGACCACATTGTTCAGGTTTCCTTTCACACCTGGGATTTTGACAACAAGTGCCTTAAGGTTTTTATTTCTGAAAACTGTGCCGATACCACCACGTCCTGCTTGCTTCAGGCGGATCATTTTCCGTTTGTTGTCCCAAAAACTGAAATTCAGCATCCCGATCAATGAGTTTTCGGCTGCCGCTCCGGTCGAAACCACGGAAATGTTTTTCTTGTCCCTGTCATCATCGGCATACATATCCACCAATACTTCAGCCAGTAAATGACTGTCCAAAGGTTCTTCAGGGGCTTCAAAAATCTGGACCTTGTGGTTAACCCCGTCAATATAAACAATGGTATTGTCGTTTTTGGCTTTTCCCTGGATTTCAATTCCTTCGAATCCGGCAAATTTTACGAATGGGCCATAATGACCACCCACATTGCTGTCGATTGGAATATCTGTTTGCGGGGAGATGGAAACACAAATTGATTTACCTGTACCTGAATATTGGGTTATCCCTCCAATGGGGCCGGAGAAGATATTGATCTCGTTTTCGGGATCGTCCCATTTCGTGTCGGGTTTGGTGGCATCCCACAAAAACCGCAGGCCATATCCTTTTCCACCAATAAATTTTTCCCTCATTTCGGAAGGGATTGCTTTTTCCTTGATTTCATTGTTGCCAAGGTTCACATAAAGGCTTTTGTCGATATAGCCTTTGTTGATGGGAGTAAACTCATAACTCCATTCTTTCAGGAGCTTATGGGCCGCTTTCATTTTCGAAATATCTTGCATAGGTCAAAGTTTATTTGAGTTGTTAATATCTTTTTTGCTTGGGCAAAAGTAGTTTTTAAAACATAATCCACAAGTTTTTTCGTAAAAATTATCCATATGAAAACCCGTGCATAACGCTTGATATTGTGATGGTTCTAATCTCTTGGCCAAAGCCATGCTTTTCGATCTATGATGGCCTGCGCAACAAGAACCAGGACTCCAGGAGAGGTAGGGTATTTCCGAAAAGAAAGAGTATTTACAAGTTAATTGGCATCTTATTTTTAAAATTTTGATACTTTTGAAGAAATAATTGGAACTATCGTATGGAAGAACCCCTGAAATATTTGTACAAGCAATATGGCTTTGATGGAAGTGAAATCAAAGAAATTGCCGTTGGCGAAAAATACCTCGCTGTTCTTCTAACGAATGGGGATATGGGCGTTTGTGCGATTTCAAAAAACAGGATTGAGGATGATTTTGCGAAAATCGAAAAACCAAACCTTGAATTGATTGCCCACAGGATTTTTTACACGGCCTGGCTCAATGCAATGCTTAATTATGAAAATGATTATTCAGACCAGAAAGATATTCTTGATTTGATTGATTTTTCGGGATACCGAAGGATTGTAATGATTGGCTATTTTAAACCGGTTGCGGAAAAATTGCACAAAGCCGAAATTGGTTTTTCTGTTTTTGATTTATACAAACAGGATAAGGAAATTGTTCCGATGGAAATGCAAAGGGAGTACGTGAGCGGGGCAGATGCAGTTATCCTCACTGCAACAAGTATTTTCAACAATACGTTCCGAAATATTGTTTGTAATACGAGTCCCGGGGCATGTGATATTTTTGTTTTGGGGCCTTCAGCCATATTGAGCAAGGAGTTGATGAAATACAGGAATGTTAAAAGTGTTTTTGGGTTCATTTTTCCAAAGGAAGGTGTGAAAGCCCTTCAGGTTATCCGTGAAGGGGGAGGGACACGGAGTTTCAATAAGTTTGGATCGAAGGTTTATATTTAGTGGCTATAAGAAAATGCCAATTTCTACGTTACGCTTATGTTGAAACCGGTCATTTACTAAACTAAACTCCCTTGTTTTCAGCACTTCGCAAGTCTTGAACTTGACGTTTTCTTAAAACCCACTATAAAATATGGAACTCTCTAAGAGACACTATTTTTGATAAATTATCCGATGGCTTCCGGTCATAGGGATGAAAAATGAATAATCATGAACACACAAGGCTTGACATTTAAGCAAATACGAAAGAAGCTTTCTGGAAAAACGGTGGGCATTGCCGGTGCCGGAGGGCTTGGTTCCAATTGTGCCATCTCCCTGGCCCGTGTTGGGCTTGGTAATTTGGTAATAGTTGATTTTGATGTTGTTTCAGAAGGGAATCTGAACCGACAATATTATTTCCATGAACAAATTGGCCAGAAAAAGGTTTTAGCATTGAAAGAAAACATCCAACGGATAAGCAAGGATGTGAAGGTTGAAATACATGATTTGAAGTTGGGGCCTGATGGTATTTTGAGGATATTCAAAGCTTGTGATGTAATTGTCGAAGCCTTTGACAGGGCTGACATGAAACAGATGATACTGGAAACCGTGCTGGGTGAAGTGCCCAATATGCCCATTGTCGCTGGCTTGGGAATGGCCGGCTGGGGCGACAACGAATCCATTCATTTCCGAAAGGAGGGGATGTTGTATATCTGTGGTGACGAAAAAAACGAAATTGCCGGGGATAACCCCCCTTTGGCACCACGTGTGGGAATGGTGGCCAATATGCAGGCTAATACGGTTTTGGAAATATTGTTGAAATAGATTAAAATGAAAATAACTTTAAATAACCGGGAAGAGATATTTGATGCGGACGAACTTACAATAAACGATCTGCTCAAAACAAAGAACTACACTTTTCACCTGATGATAACAAAGGTGAACGGAAAGCTATTCAGGAAGGAAGAGCGCGACAAGGCCAAAATCCATGACGGCGATAATGTGGCCGTTATCCATATGATAAGTGGTGGATAGCAGGTTAGGGTGTTTTTATCTTAACAAGGGGGATAGGAACAATGAGGTTATGACAAAATTGGGGCAAAGACTGTTGAACAGAGTATAATGGAATTGATTGTTAATCCTAAAACTGTATAATGAATGTTTTTAGTTTTCTTGCTCAATTAATAGGGGCATTTGTTGTTTGGGCATTTAAAGGGTTTAACGGCAGATTCTTAGATGAGGTGGCAAAACCTATGGAAGGGAGTTTTAGAAGTATTAGAAACGTGATAATTACTTTCGTTGTTGTTTTGTTTGCATATGTAATATATACAAATGTTACGGGGAACGGACTGTAAGAGAAGCCTGAAATAATTTGCCAAGTGAGAATTCGTAACCAATCAGTATAATTAATATTTGGAATATCAGCAATTTATAATAAACCACAATGGGAACAAAGAAATGCACAATGGACACAAAGCATTAAGGTTTATTCCTTAATCCACAATTGCCCTTTCCAAATGAGAAACCTTAATATCATTAAACTTATCGAAATCATTGGGATCACCTTCGGCAATGGCTTCAGGGATATTGTCAACAAGTTTGTCCCATTTCTCCCGGTCCAGGTTTTCGATAAAGGAGGCAAATTCATTGGCCTCATCCGTTTCCGCCAAATATTTGTGGTACAATTTCACAATGCTTTTCAGCATGTCGAGATAGGGTTGCAGGTCGGTGGTGGTGGAAGCTCCCACACTGTAGGCTCCTGCAATGGCCACTTTCCCGATGGACAAATGGCGAAAAGTTTCCGTTTTCAGCAACAGTTCCATATCGAAGGCAAATTGCTTTTCAATAGTCCCCAGGATGATTTTTTTAACGGTTGAGGCGGTGAATGATTTGAACCCACATTGTGTATCCACGATATAATTAAGTTGTGGTATCAACCTTTTCCAAAGGTAAATAAACAGCTTGCCCCTTGTATTGCGCACCCCTTTTTTTATAAATACGGAAGTATCCTCGCGCCTGGAACCGATAGCGGCATCGCGGTTTTTGTTTTGAATGGTGTCGATCAACAACCCTACTTGTCCGAGATGGATGGAAAGATCGGCATCCGTATAAAGAACAATATGCCCGGGCCTGTTTTTCTGGACGGCCAACCACATGCCATATTCAATGGAACCGCCCTTACGGCTTTCGTCCGTATTGTGAAGTGGAAGTGTGACGGGCAGCATTTTGGCAATGGCATCTTTCAAAAAATGCACCTCCACATTATTTTCTTTGTAGCGTTCTTTTAGGATTTGCTGTGCAATTTCCCCGGAATGTTCAGGGCATCCGTCATCAATTACGTACATGTCCCAACTGATATTCCCTTTTCCTTCAAACAACCATTCCAATTGTGATATCTTCTTCATAAGAAAGTCTTCCCCGTGTGGATGTTCTTCGGCTGTTTTGATCCTGTTGTGTTCTTTATAGATTGCAAACACAACGGAAAGATGGGTTTTGTTTGGGTTTTGCCTGACGGCCAATTTTGATTTGGCCAGTTTGATGCCAAGGTGGATCATCAGCGAAAAATCGTCTTTTTGTTCGGCAAATTGGTTTTCCATGCCTTCCATTTCGGCCATGGAATCGGTCATTGAAATAATCCTCTCAGCAATTTCAAGGACTTTGTTGAGGTCGTTATCATTGGTCAAAGTAATACTTGTGGGCAATGTGGGATTTATTTTCGTTAGGTAAGATGCTATCGGGGAATTCATATAGTTTTTTTTGGTTAGTTTGGTGCAAATTTAAGATAATTTGCAAAAACCGGGATGTTTTTCTTCGTAATCCATAAGCAGTATTGAAATGCTCCTAAGCTCCTTTTCTTTCTCAGAACCTACTTTGCAATCGATCGATTCATCTATTCTTTATTAAACCAGGTTTGTAATCATCTTTGTTTTTTAAGGGTAATCTCTTTATTTGCGGGTGTTTTTTTGAAATTCAAATCACTTCGGCCACTACAAAAGTACTGCCTCCCGTAAAAACCAAATCATCCGTATTGGCATTTGATAGTGCAGCACTATAAGCTTCCCTGACGGTAGGCCAGAATTCTCCTTTTAAACCAAAATTGCCGGCTGTTTTTTGTAATTCTTTGGCATTCAGGGCGCGAGGAACATTGGCCTTGCAGAAATAATATGTTGCATCTTTTGGGAGGAGGGACAGGACGGATTCAATGTTTTTATCGTTTACCATCCCGATCACAAAATGGAGTTTGTTGTAGTGTGTTTTTGTTAACTGGGAAACAATCATGGAAATTCCGTTTGCATTATGGCCGGTATCACAAATACTAAGAGGTTTGTTTTGAAGGATTTGCCATCTTCCCAATAAGCTCGTATTCTGTACCACATTTGACAAACCTTTGCGGATGTTTTCCTTTGAAATTGGATTATTTTCTGAAAATACTTCGAGGGCATTCGTTGCCGTAACGATGTTTTTTAATTGATAAACCCCAGTCAAATCACAGCTTGCATCTTCAAACCAAATTTTATTTTTTTTGAAAATATCAAATGAATAACTTTTATCCATTGTCCTTTTATTCCTTAACTCAAATTCCTTATCGGCAAAAAAAAGATTGGAATTTAATTCTTTGGCCTTGTTTGAAAACACGGCTTTCGTTTCTGATTGGGTTTCACCAATAACAACAGGAATTCCCGGTTTAATGATACCGGCTTTTTCGATGGCGATTTTTTCCAGGGTATCACCAAGGAACTCGGTATGGTCCAATCCGATATTTGTAATAACAGATAAAACGGACTTAACAACATTCGTGGAATCCAGCCTGCCACCCATCCCGGTTTCCATTATGGCGATATCAATATTTTCTTCGGCAAACCAGGAAACGGCCATCCCAAATGTGTATTCAAAAAAGGAAGGGCTGATCCTTGTAAGACCTGATTTGTTCTTTTTCACAAAATCAACCACATATTCTTTCGGGATTTTTTTGCCATTGATTCGGATGCGTTCCCTGAAATCCTTCAGATGGGGCGAGGTATATAAGCCTGTTTTGAACCCCGCCGTTTGCAGCACGGAAGCAATCATATGTGAAACCGAACCTTTTCCGTTTGTCCCGGCAATATGGATGGAAGGGAATTTTTGTTCAGGGTTGTCCAGTATTTTGCAGAGCGAGATTGTATTGTTCAAGTCTGCTTTATATGCTGCTGCGCCGACACGTTGGAACATGGGCAACTGGGAAAAGAGATAATCCATGGCCTGCTTGTATGTCATTTGTCCCTTCTAATTCTTGATTACAAAATGATAGGTGATGGTTCCCCTTTGCATTTCGGCGGCATTGGGATTGGCATTGAAGATGGCTTGTTTGGCAGCTTCCACGGCCATTTTCCGCAATTGGCTGTTGGTGGTAGTGGAACCCCGGTCGATGGCAATGGCTTTGATGACCTTGCCGTATTTGTTCACGTCAATTTGTACGACCACAGTTCCCGTTTCCTTAAAATGGCGGGAGGGCGTTGGCAGATATTTTGGTGTCCTGCCCGAAAGGCTTGCAGATGGCCCATTCCCAAATCCCCCTTTTCCAAGGTAATTCTTTGATTCTTTTGTTCCAGATGGTTTTCCCTGATCGCCTTCTTTTCCGGTAATCCCTTCATTGCCGGGTTCTGCCGCCGATTTGCTTTTTCCTTTATACATAGCGGCAGGGTTCACTTTGGGTTCTTCCTTTGCAATCTCTTTGGGTTGTTCAATTGTTTTTTCTTTGGTTTCCTCTATGTCGGGTTTTGTTTCTTCAATGATTGGTGCCTCTTCAATGTCCTGGGTGGCAATTTCCTGTTTCTGTTCGATTTGTTTTGGCGGTGGTGGTGTGGATTTTTCCGGAATTATCGGTTTTATGGGTTGGATAATCCCGGAACCCTCGTCCAAATATCCAAGGTTCACTTCCACGCCTTCCTCACCGGGCAGTGGGAGGGGAGTGGAGAAACCAAAGAATATCAGCAAAAGGATTATCCCCACATGAAAAATCACGGTTGCGATCAGGCCTTTGTATTTGTTTTTGTTGGATTTCATGTTATTTGTTTTTACTATCCATTCACCCATTGTGCATTAGCCCCTTGATGATTCGCCTTACTACTGCTTGTGCTTTGCCTTTGGGCAGAGGTCTGACGAATATCATCTTCTTTTCGGGCTTGTTGCCAAAATTACTTTATGTTTCGTATTGTATTGTTTGTTCACAGTGTTAACAATGTCTATCACATTCACAATGTATTGGACAGGGATGGTCTTGTCAGCTTCCAAACGGATGGATGCGCTTTGCTTCCCTTTTAATAATTCCAGGAGCCCGAATTCGAGTGCCTGTTCGCTTACCTGAACACCTTGCAGGAAATAGTCCAGGTCCTTATTGATGGAAATTGCAATCTTGGGCGGTTGTTCCATGGCCCTGCTGTTACTGCTCGGCAACAATAACTTTATCGCATTGGGTGCCACCAGGGTAGAGGTTAGCATAAAAAAGATCAACAGGAGAAAAACAATATCGGACATGGAAGCCATGCTGAAATCTGTTTTTCGTTTATTTCTTGTTTGTATTGACATGAATTTTGTTTTTTGTAATTCGCTATACTGTAATTTGCACTTCGGCCACCACCATCCCCTTTGCGAAGCTACGGCAGGGCAAAGAAAAGCTAAGGCGGCACGCAGTCGTGCGTATTTTGTCTTGCTGCAATTTATTAACTGTTTTGGATTTTAATCACAACTCAATTACTATTTCTTCACTTCTTCGCCGGTTCATAAAGCACGTCCATAAATTCGGTCGCCCTTGCTTCAAGGATAAAAACAAGTTTTTCTACCCGGGCAACCAGGATATTGTAACAGATAAAAGCAATAATCCCCACAATCAATCCGGCAACTGTGGTGACCATCGCCTGATAGATACCTGTTGACAAAAGGGCAATATCAATATTGTTTCCCGCCATCGACATATCATAAAAAGCCTTGATCATACCGATAACGGTACCAAGGAAACCCAACATCGGGCCTGCACCGGAAATCGTAGCGAGGGTCGCAATGTTTTTTTCCAATCGCGAAACTTCTAATTTGCCCACATTTTCGATAGCCGCATTGATATCGTTCAAGGGTTTTCCGATCCGTGAAATCCCTTTGTGGATCATCCGTGAAATTGGTGAGTCGTTGCTTTTGCACAAAACTAGTGCCGAGTCAATCCGTCCATCATGGATAAAGTCCCTGATGTTGTTCATGAAATTCTTTTCTTCTTTCGAGGCTTTGTTGATGGCGAGAAAGCGTTCAATGAAAATGTAAACGGCAATAACCGACATAACGGCGAGGATTGCCAGTATCCAACCTCCCTTCATTGCCAAATCCAGAAAGGACATGCTGATTTCCGTAGGTTCCCCGTTCATTTGATCCAAAGCCCGTGAAGCGGTGTCGGCCACTATTTGTCCTGTTTGTGTTATTTGTAATACGAATGTACTTAACATAAAACTCATTTTAGATTGAATGGATAAAATTAATTTTTAATAACGAATGGGTAAATAGTTTGCCCTCGATTTCTTAACAGATTATTGTTGATATAAAAATGGGTTGATTGGAACACTAATTTCCGGGCATTGTCATAAAATTTAAGTACTCAGACTATGCGTATTTAGGAAGGTATCTAAATAACGCCATATATTATTGGTAATTAGCAAGGTTGCAGCAAAAAAGATTTATTTATGCGATGGGATTTGTTTGTCGGTTTAAAAATAAATCCATGCGATATTGTTTTATATAGAATTTAACATACATTTGCACCCGTTTTTTAACCCCTTAAACGTAAAAGAGATATGTTTATTTTAATGATCGTAGTATTTGTTCTTGGCTATACGGCAATCGCCCTTGAACATCCCATAAAAATTGATAAAGCGGCTTCTGCTTTAATCCTGGGAGTCCTGGTTTGGGTAGTTTTTATCGAAGGCAGTTCCTCCATCTTGTCACTTGGCTATAGCCATTCATGGAAACATTTCCTGGACAGCACCACACTGCAAGACTTTACAACCCGTCACCCCGAAGCTTCTATGTTGGAAAAAATGAGATATTTCATTGTGGACCATGAAATAATCCATCACCTTGGTGAAATTTCTGAAATCCTGTTTTTTCTTCTCGGCGCAATGACCATTGTGGAAACCGTTGACCAGCATCAGGGGTTCAAGCTTATCACCGACAGGATTACGACCACAAAAAAAGTAAAGCTTTTATGGATATTGAGTATCCTTACATTTTTCATGTCGGCACTTCTCGATAACCTTACGACCACTATTGTAATGGTTGCACTTTTGCGTAAGCTTGTTGGAGATAAGAAAACGCGCTGGTTCTATGCGGCCATGATCGTGATTGCTGCGAATGCCGGTGGCGCCTGGTCACCAATTGGAGATGTTACCACGATTATGTTGTGGATCGGGAAACAGGTTACAACTGGAAATATTATCGCAATGGTTATTTTCCCAAGTATTATAAATATGGTTATTCCCCTGTTGATTGTTTCCACGTATATGAAAGGGACTATCGAGAGACCTGAGGTTACCAAAGAATCATCTACTGATTTTACAACGCCTTTCGAGAGGAAGTTGCTGTTGTTTATGGGAGTAGGGGCCTTGTTGTTCGTTCCTGTTTTTAAAACAATTACCCACCTTCCCCCATACATGGGAATGTTGTTTGGCCTTGGCATAATTTGGGTGACCACCGAATTGTTGCATCTTAATAAAGATGCAGATATAAGGAAACGTTTGACCGTAATCGGTGTTTTGAAAAAAGTAGATGTGCCAACGGTATTTTTCTTCCTCGGGATCTTGTCAGCAGTTGCTGCTTTGCAGTCAGCAGGGCATCTTGGTTTACTTGCAGAATACTTAGATGAAAAAATGCACAATATTTTTGCAATAAATACGGTCATTGGTATTTTATCGGCAATTGTGGATAATGTGCCACTTACGGCCGGTGCCATGGGAATGTACCCAATCCTTACGGATGCAATGGTACAGGCTTCTGCCGAACCTGAATATGCAAGGCACTTTGTTCAGGATGGTGCTTTCTGGGAATTATTGGCCTATGCTGCCGGAACAGGCGGAAGTATCCTTATTATTGGATCAGCAGCCGGTGTTGCTGCAATGGGACTTGAAAAAATCGACTTTATCTGGTATATGAAAAAAATCAGCTTACTGGCACTTGTAGGCTATCTTGCAGGTATCGGGGCTTATTATCTTCAGGATATATTGCTTTTCCATGTATAGATAAAGTGAAAAACAATCAGGGTTTGACTCAAAGTCAAGCCCTGATCAGTAAGATATAAGGGGGCGGCTTCTGGGTTTGCCCTTTTTTTATGCACTTATATTGAAAGGGTCCCTGAACAACTATTACGGCTGGCTCCTGTAACCGAACTGAGGCAATTTATTTCATTCCTTTTCCTTAACACTCCCAGAAAAGCAAAAACCATTGCCTCCTTGAATTCAATGAGTTCGTTATTTGGGATTTCAATTTGACAAGAAGTACTTGCTTTTATCCTTTCGATCAGGAAATCATTATAGGCCCCACCTCCGGTAATCAATACTTTGCCCCGGTTCGCATTAATGATATTCGTGATTTGTAGTGCGATATGTTCGGTGAAAGTGCGTAGTTTGTCTTTAATGGGGATTGAAAATAAATTCAGCAAGGGGTAGATGTTTTCATCGACCCACTCTTTTCCCAATGACTTTGGGGGTTTGGATTCGTAATATCCCAAAGCGTTTAGCCTTTCAAATAGTTCAAGGTTCAGATTTCCTTCAGAAGCCATTTCCCCATTATTATCAAAAGGTTCTTCCAACTGATTCGACAATGAATTCAAGACCTGGTTTGCCGGGCAAATATCAAAGGCAATCCTTTGATTGTTGGATTCATAGGAAATATTTGCAATCCCACCGAGGTTTATGCAAGAATCGTATCCAGGAAAAAGGAGCTTGTCTCCGATGGGGACCAAAGGGGCGCCTTGACCTCCAAGTGCAACATCTTTGGAACGGAAATCAAAAACAACGGGAAGTCCTGTAACTGCGGCAATGGCATTTCCGTCACCAATTTGTAAAGTATATTCCTTTTCAGGTCGATGGAAAATTGTATGACCGTGCGATGCGATGAAATCGGGTTTTTGCCCTGTCCTTTTTATGAATGATTTTACTTGTTCGCCAAGAAAGTGGCCGTACTCAAAATGCAGTCTTGTCAAATCCTCTGCTCCGGCATTGTGAATGCTTGCTAATTGATTCAACCAATAATCTGGGTATCTTTGTGTTTTCGTATCCAAAATTTTAAACGACCAATTATTGTCCTGATAATGAAAACTGCATAAAGCAATGTCCAATCCATCCAGCGACGTGCCTGACATTAATCCGATAACAAGATGGTTTTCCATTATAATATATCCAAAACGTTTTCAATTTGTATTCCCCTCGATGCCTTTAACAGGATGGATGTGTTTTTTAGAGGGTGAACTGATAGGTATTCTTTGAGTTCACTGGTCGATTTGAAACAAGGGGTTTCTGAACCCTTTGCCACAATACAAAATTGCTCTCCCACAAGAAAGATGGATTCAAAGCGGTTCTTTATTAAGCTGATTATGTTTTTATGTTCCTTCAGGCTATCTTTTCCCAATTCCAGCATATCACCCAGAATTAAAACCTTGTCATTCATTGGACTTTGTGCGAAACTATCAATTGCGGCTTTCATGCTTGTTGGATTGGCATTGTAGGCATCAATGATAATTTCGTTCGATTTGGTTTTGAGGAATTGCGATCTTTGGTTTTTGGGTCGATAAGCTTCAAGGGCATTTTTTATCTGAGTTGTACCGACATCGAAATACTTCCCAATACAAACCGCTGCCATCAGGTTTTCAAAGTTATAAGTCCCAACCAGTCTGGAGTTCACATTAACTGAATTCCCATTTTCAGAAAATGCCATGTTGATAAACGGGTGGGATTTCGTCAATTTGCCCTTAACAAAGCAATTGTCACTTGTTCCATATGAAATCTGGGGAATTCCCTTTCCAATCCTTTTCAGGAGTTCATTATCCTCATTGATGAATATTTTTCCTTTGGCGTTTTTGATAAAAGAGTACAATTCACTTTTTGCCCTGATTACACCTTCAAAGCTCCCGAAACCTTCAAGATGGGCTTTGCCAATGTTTGTAATCAAACCGAAATCGGGTTGGGCAATATCACACAATGCTGCAATTTCATTTGGATGGTTTGCCCCCATCTCCACAATGCCCATTTCCAAATCCTTTGAAAATGAAAGCAATGTCAAGGGAACGCCGATGTGGTTGTTCAGGTTTCCCGTGGTGGCTTTTGTTTTATGCTTTTCAGACAATACTTCCCTGATTAATTCTTTGGTCGTGGTTTTCCCATTTGTTCCAGTAATGGCTATAATTGGGCAGTGCAATTGCTGACGGTGAAACTTGGCAAGTTCCTGAAGGCTTTTCAAAACATCTTCCACCAAGAAAAACCGATTGTTTTTTTTATGTTCCTTTTCGTCGATTATTGCAAACGCCGCTCCTTTTGACAGGGCATCTTCTGCGTATTTGTTTCCATTGAAATTTTCGCCTTTCAGGGCAAAAAACAGTGAACCTTCAATGATGTTTCTTGAATCGGTGGAGATTTTTGGATGTTCGAGGAAAAGTCCGTAAAGTTTATTTATGGTGGTTTGCATGGAAAACAAAATTATAAAAAAACCCCATCCTTGAAAGAATGGGGTCATAAATATTTTAAATGATGGTTAATATCCAATGGGGTCGCCTACACGGTCCATTGCGCAACGGAATCCAATATAATCGGTTGCATGGCTTTCGTCAAGGAACCTGCGGGTTGCGGGCATCATCCAATAGGCTTCATCTTTCCATGAACCCCCTTTGTAAACCCTTGCATTGTCATTGATCATCGATGTAACCGAATAATCGTACATGGTAGATGAATGTGAATCCTCATCCTGCCTTACCCATTCTTCCTGGTTGATTGTCGATTGAAAATCACCATCTTTATAATTGATGTTGTTTGACTTCCTGTAATTTCTTCTGTCAACCAAATCTTCAGCCGGGATTTCTTCATATTGAATCCTCCCCAATTCATCTTTCTCGGCAATAAGTCCTTCAGAATCCCTGACTTTTTGTTTGTAAACATTTCCCCTGAAAGGGCTAAGGTCGTCCATGTCTTCATAAGAAAGCGGGCGGTAAACATCCATCACCCATTCACTTACGTTTCCTGCCATATTGAACAAACCATAATCATTTGGCCAGAAGGAACCGACTGGGGCCGGGCCTATTGCACCATCGTTCAGGTTTCCGGCCACACCGGCATAATCACCTCTGCCGCGTTTGAAGTTGGCAAGGAAACTACCGTAATAATGTTTGTCATTTGTACGGAGTACATGGCTGTTCCATGGATAAATCCTTTTATCCACTATTCTCTCATAAACGGTGTTGCCATATAACCCAAGTGCAGCATATTCCCACTCGGCTTCTGTCGGTAACCTGTAACGAGGCAGTATAATCCCATCTTCCATCCTTACCCTTCTTTCTCCTGTACTGTTGGGGTTCAAATCCTGTAGGTTCTTATTTACCAAACCATCATATTGTCCGGTAAGATAAGCTTCCGTGTTGAAGTTGTTTTCATTCAACTGATCGGGATCCGGGTCAAGGATTCCCCTGTCAATCAGTAATTTCTCATTTACCCTGTCAGTTCTCCAGGCACAATAATCATTTGCCTGAATCCAGTTAATTCCGACTACCGGATAATAGTGGTATGCGGGATGCCTTAGATAAAGCTCTACCATCGGTTCGTTATATGTTAACTCATCGCGCCAAACCATTGAATCGGGCAGGGCTTTTGTGTAAACCTCGGGATAGTCGGTTCCAAATACACGGTTCAGCCAGTAAAGGTATTCGAGATAATCCACATTTGCCACCTCGGTTTCGTCCATATAAAATGAGCGGACGGTAACCCTTCTTTCCGTACTGTTCCACTGATAGGTGGGGTCATCGTAATGAAGGCCCATTGTAAATGTACCTCCTTCAACCATAACCAGGCCCGGGCCGGTAATCTGACCTTGATAATCAGCTACCTGAAAGCCCCCGTTTTTTGAACTGTTATAATCCCATCCGGTAGTAGCGGATTCGCCCCCGTTTTTACAGGAATTAAGAGAGAACAGAGTCCCAATCAACAATAAAGATAATACGATTTTGAATGTGTTCATTTTTACTTAAATTTTTGCTGCAAACATAACTAAAATTCAGGACATTTTATTGCACCCGGTTTATTTCTTTTATTATTACAATTAACAAGAAAGGCCAGCGAAAGCTCGTGAGCCCCGCCAGTATTGCTTTTTAGCTTTGATAGTGTTAGGTCATAAGAGTATCCTAAACGGAATTTTTTTTGTTTTAACCCAATGGAAAACAACACACCGTCTGGATTGCTGAAATTATGCCTGTACCAAAAACCTATTGTTATCGGTTGTTTTTCTACGTAAAAGCCTGCATTAAGTTGCCTTGCATTTTGTTGCTGCTGATAGAGGATGTTTGGAGAAAGGATAAAATTGCCCGAATTGTTCCGGTAACTTCTTCCGCCCAAATCCAAGGTCATACCAAGATGGGCCGTGTACTTCAAAAACAAGGGGCTTTCGTTTTCTGCATAATATGAAAGGTTTGGTTGGGTAAGATGGTCAACGGCAAAGCCCAAATAAAACTTTTTCCTGATTCCCAAAAGCAGGCCGCCCGAAAAGTCGAGTGCGGAAACGCTGAGTTTGGAAGGAATGGCTTCACCCGATATCCCAGGGTTGATGTTCCCGGTTACCGGATCGATCATATCCTGAAAAACAAGCTTGTCCCAATTCAACTTTTGCATATGGTAAGTTGCTTCAAAGCCGGCATTCAGATCGGCATCCCCACTCAATTTCAAGTGATAGGAGTAAATGGCACTTATCCTGTTTGTGGTGATGGCCCCATTTCCCAAATTATCGGAATTAAACAAAAGCCCCACACCACCTGAAAGTGCTTCGACATAATAATCGGCAGAGGCACTGTAGGTAACAAAGGCATTGGGCAAAGCAGGCCATTGATTGCGGTAATTCAGCATTATCCTCGAACATTCGCCCGTTCCGGCAAGGGCAGGGTTCAAATAGAGCGGGTTTGCGTAGAATTGTGAGAATGAAGCATCCTGGCCAAAGCTTTGGGACAATTGTAAAATCAGGAAAAAACCGATAAACCCTTTTGAAAAGATTTGATGGTGTTTTACCCAATTTCTTTTGTTGGACAGGCTAGATGTTAACATATACTTGCAAGGAATGATTTTACAATATTTAAGGACAATAAACGTTTAATATCTAATTTTAGTTTTTGCAAATAATTTTTAACTGATAAATAAATTTTCCATTTCTTTGTATCATGAGAAAAAATCTCCTTTTATTTTTCCTTCTTTTAAGTATTCCGGTGTTTTTGTATTCCAATGTGCAAAGGTATGAAAGAAGTATCGTTTGGACGGAAGTAAAAACAATTAATGTGAATGAAGACCAAACAATTTCTGTTTTGGATTTTCAAGGGGCAATACATGATGCCTCGATAGGCGTGCTTCCAAAGTTTACCGAAGTAATTGCACTGTCAGCAAAAGATTATGGTTTTAAGGTGGAACTTAAAAACCAAATCTTTGAGCCATTCCCACAAAACCAACTTGCTTTGTTGGCGTATGTTTCTTCAATTGGGACCGGGATTGCTTTGGACAAGGGGCTTTCGCTGGATAAAAAAATGCCTTATGCATCTGTTTCGTTTATCCCCATCAGGAAAAACGGGATTACTGGATTATATGAACGGCTTATAAGTTTTGAGCTTGTGATCGAGGTTGATGAAAACCAGAATAGCACAAGCTTAAAATCAAAGGAGTACGCCGAGAATTCGGTTTTGGAAACGGGTTCGTGGTATAAAGTCAAGGTGACAAAAGACGGGGTTCATAAAATATCGTATCAGGACTTGGCAGATTTGGGGATGAGCGTAGGCTCAATCAATCCAAAAAACATTAGGGTTTATGGAAATGGGGGGGGAATGTTGCCCGAGGACCCAACAAAACCACGTTATGACGATTTACAGGAAAACGCCATATTTGTTTCGGGTGAAGATGATGGGAGTTTTAATTCTGGCGATTACATATTGTTTTATGGGCAATCGCCCAATGAATGGAAATATAACTCCGTTACCGGGAAATGGCACAATGAGATAAATGTTTATACAAATGCCAATTATTATTTCATAACGGCAGACCTGGGCGAGGGAAAAAGAGTTGAAAACGGGGAACTTTCCCCGCTCGACCCAACGAACCAAGTGAATGACTATTGGGAGGGTTTTCAGCACGAAATAGATGAAACCAACCTGATAAAAACAGGGAGGACCTGGTATGGCGAAACCTTCGATTTGTTCAATAACATGGTGATAGATTTTGATATCCCCAACCTTGACCTTAATTCCGATATTTATTTTAGCGCTGATGTTGCGGCCAGGTCATTTGTTGGAAGTTCTTTCGATTTTTACGCAAATAACTCCAAAATCCTAAAACTTTCGATCGCCACGGTTTCCACGGCTTCTTATTCTGACTATGCAAAAGTCGAATCAGGGAACGCTTTTTTCAGCCCACCCGCA
>JAADJA010000141.1:0-15128 GCA_013151015.1 Chlorobiota bacterium | reverse complement strand
CATCAAAGTGGTTTACAGCAAACCCAATAATATATCAGTGGGGTACTTGAATTATTTTACCCTGAACGTGAAAAGGAAATTGAAGTTTGATGGTGGGCAATTGGGTTTCTCTGATGTCAGCAGCATTTCCGACACCTTGGTTACGAAATATACGATGACCGGTGGTGGACAAAACGTGAAGATATGGGATGTTACCGACCCCCTAAATGCAAAAGGGATAAATGCAGCTTTTTCTGGAAACCAGATGACCTGGGCCATGGAAAACAACAATTTAAAGAAATTTGTTGTTTTCGATGGAAGTTCGTTTTACCAGGTTGAACTGGCCGGGGAAGTCCAAAACCAGAACCTGCACGGGAACAGTGCAGATTATGATTTTTTGATCATAGCCCACCCTGCATTTTTGAACCAGGCAAACCGGCTTGCACAGCACCACCGCGATTTTGATAATATGCAGGTCCTCGTAACTTCATTGCCAGATATCTACAATGAGTTTTCGAGTGGGAAGCAGGATGTGACCGCCATTCGTGATTATGTGAAAATGTTTTATGATAGGGCCGAAATGGGCAATGAGCCCAAATACCTTTTGTTGTTCGGTGATGGCTCTTATGATTATAAAGACCGGATACCTGAAAATTCCAATTTTGTCCCTGTTTGGGAATCGGTTACTTCCATGAATGAAGTGGCTTCATATGCCACGGATGATTTTTTCGGTTTTTTGGATGATGTCCCAAATGACTCAATGCTGGATATTGGAATCGGGCGCTTTGTGGTTTCCAATGAGGCCCAGGCAAAAATTGCGGTTGATAAAACGATCCATTATGCGGTGAATACAGATGTTGTGATGAACGATTGGCGGAACATTGCCTGCCTTGTGGCAGATGATGAGGATGGAAACCTCCATCTTAATGATTCTGAGGAATTGTTCGCAATTATCGACACAACGGATAAAACCATGAATGTCGAAAAAATTTATCTTGATGCTTTTCCACAGATTTCCACCCCTTCGGGAGAGCGTTACCCTGATGCACAATTTGCAATAAACGATCGTATCGAAAGGGGGACGCTTGTTTTTAACTATGTGGGGCATGGCGGTGAGCTGGGCCTCGCGCACGAAAGGATCATGAATATTGCGGATATTGATAGCTGGACCAATTACGACAACCTTACTGTTTTTATAACGGCAACCTGTGAGTTTAGCCGATTTGACGATCCCGAAAGGGTTTCGGCAGGGGAGCGTGTTTTCCTTAATCCCAATGGAGGGGCGGTGGCGTTATATTCCACTACACGGGCAACTTATGCCGGTGGAAACAAAAAAGTGAACCAGAATTTCTTTAGGTATTTGTTGGAAAAGGACGCTAACGGTGGACACATGAGGATGGGTGAAATAATGAGGCTTACCAAAAACCAAAGCAATACCGGTGAAAACGGGAAGAAATTCCTGATCTTGGGCGATCCTGCCCTGCATTTTGCTTTTCCCAAGGAAAGGGTTGTCACTATTTCGATCAATAACATTTTAGTGGAAGAAACGACAGATACCATCAAGGCCCTCTCGGAAGTGACTATTTCAGGGGAGTTGCAGGATCAGCAAGGAAATAAGCTGTCAGGTTTTGATGGTTATTTGTTCCCGATCGTTTTTGATAAACCTTCTCACTTTGTAACGCTGGGGAATGACCCTTCAAGTTATCCGCGTGATTTTTTCATTCAAAAAAATGCACTCTATAAAGGGAAGGTAAGCGTGAAAAACGGGGAATGGACTTTTATGTTCATGGCGCCCAAGGACATTGCCTATCAATATGGTTTTGGTAAGTTGAGCTTTTATGCAAAGAACGATAATACAGATGCGGCCGGTTTTTATGTGGATGTGGTCGTGGGAGGATATAATCAAAATGCCGAACCCGATTTGGTGGGGCCAACCATTCAAATGTACATGAACGATGAAAGTTTTGTGAACAATGGGATTACGGACGAAAACCCGATCTTGCTCGCCTATCTGTGGGATGATTTTGGGATAAATACGGTAGGGAGCGGAATCGGACATGATATTTTGGCCACGCTCGACGGTGAAAAGACTTCTTATGTCCTGAACGATTATTATGAGTCGGAACTGGATGATTACCAAAGCGGGAAAATCCATTATCCGTTTTATAATTTAAGTATAGGGCGTCATACGTTAAACCTTAAGGTGTGGGACATCCACAATAATTCGGCTTCGGCTGACCTTGAATTTATTGTCGCCAATTCGGAAAGCATGGCCATTGAGGAATTGATCAATTATCCAAACCCCTTCCATACGTCAACAACTTTTTCCTTCGAGCATAATCAACAAGATAGTAATTTGGAAATTATCATCCAGGTATTCTCACTGCAAGGAAACCTGGTGAAGACAATAAGCGATATTTATTTTTCCGAAGGTTACAAGTACAAATCGGTGGAATGGGACGGAACAAATGATGGCGGGACAAAACTGTTATCGGGGATGTATGTTTATAAAGTGCTGGTGAAGAACTCCATCGGCTCTTTTACGGAAGCAACAAGTAAGCTCGTAATCATCCGTTAGGATTTCAATTCAAAAATTGACTATCTTACGAAAACTTTCAAGAAGGATTATGAAACATTTACGCAACTATATTGTTTGGGTAAACATCTAACTATTGTGATAAGGTATATTTAAAACTGTACACTATGAAAATACGCTACATACTGCTCATAAATCTATTTGTACTCATTTCTTTCACGGGTTTTTCCCAGGGAAATACCATTTCTGCTGACATAAAATGGGAAGGCCTGCAAAAAGAAACCGCCTATGGTTTTGATAACTGGTATCTTTCTTTTCAGGGTGGTATGGTTGATCCCGCCACCACACTTCCTCTTTATTCTTTTTCTTTCGACCTCGATGATGAAGAAGTGGATATTAAGAGTTTCTTTACGGAAACGGTTTATGAAGATTTCCCATCTGCCGAAAATGATTGGATTTCCGAAACCGGGTACAACAATCAGGAAATCGAGATAAAATCAAATCTTGGCCTTAAAAAGAAAAGACCACTTGCAATTGTTTCTTTTATCCCCATTAAATATGATGCCGAAAGAGGAAAGTATCAAAAATTGGTTTCTTTTTCCCTCGAAAGCGAGGTTCGGCCAAGATCAGTTTCCCCAAACAAACACGTGCGGAAATATGCAGGGGAATCGGTTCTTTCATCAGGAAGCTGGTATAAGATCAAAGTGGATAAATCGGGGATTTTCAAAATTACCTTTAACGATTTGCAGTCTTATGGGATTGACCCATTATCCATTAATCCAAAAAACATCAAACTCTTCGGCAATGGAAATGGCATGTTGCCCGAAATTAACAATAAGCCCAGGGTTGATGACTTATATGAAAATGCAATTGTTGTAATGGGAGAAGAGGACGGGAGCTTCGATGCAGATGATTATATCCTGTTTTATGGCCAGGACCCCGACAAATGGTACCAGGTTTTATATTCCTATTTTGGGTATGATGTGAACCTTTACAGCGATTACAATTATTATTTCCTCACTGTTTCAGATGAAGAGGGCAAGCGTGTTGAAATGCTTCCTTCCGTTGGCGATCCAGCCACGGATATTGTTACTACTTTCAGTTATTACGATGTGCACGAAACTGAGCAAATAAACCTTGTCGAATCAGGGAAAGAGTGGTACAGCGATGAATTTGGGGGTGCAACAGAAACCTCAAGGAGCTATTCGTTCCATATACCATCCGTGGATACTTCGGCTGTGGTTTTGGTGAAAACGGCTTATGCCAACCGGACTTTCATGAACGATAAGATGGTAATCCGGGTCAACGGTGTAGTCCAGGATTCCCTCACCCTTACATCGGTATCGCCCAATTCGGTGATTTATGCCAGGGTAAAAAAGAAGACGATTAATTATTTTACCGAATCACCTGATATCCAGGTTGACCTGGAATACCTGCCTTATGATGTTTCGTCCAAAGCCTGGCTCAATTACATTACGATTAATGCAATTAGCCATTTGAATATGCTTCCCGGTCAGTTGATGTACCGTGATTTGTCTGCCGTGGGAGATGGGAAAATCTCTGAATTCCACCTTGCAAATGCCGGAAATTCGGTACAGGTTTGGGAAATTACAAATAATATAGAACCACAAGAAGTAGGTGTATCTTATGCCAATAATGAGGTGGTTTATACACTTCCAACAGATTCCATCAGGGAGTTTATTGCCTTTGACGGCACTTCTTATTACTCTCCTGAATTTGAAGGATTGGTCGAAAACCAAAACCTGCATGGGTATTCCCCAGCTGATTTGGTTATAGTTACCTATCCCGATTTTTACGAAGGCGCCGACCGTTTAAAGGTCTTGCACGAAACCAGGGATGGGATGAGCGTATTGCTTGTAACCCTTGATCAGGTTTATAATGAATTTTCGTCAGGTGGACAGGACCCAACTGCTATCCGTGATTTCTTGAAAATGCTGTACGATAAGAGTGATGGCGCTTTTCCTCGCTTCCTTTTATTAATGGGCGATGGTTCCTACGACCCGAAGGAGCGGGTTGAGGGTAATACAAATTTTATCCCCGCATTTCAAACGAAAGAGTCCTGGAATACCGCTGGAAGTATAATGACAGATGATTATTATGGCTTTTTGGATGATGGGGAAGGAAATGATGCTTCGGGTGTTTTGGATGTTGGGATTGGCCGTTTGCCTGTTCAAACGGCGGAGGAGGCGAATGATATGGTCGATAAAATCGAAACCTATCTCGTTCGGTCGAAGCCGCAGTATGGTTCATGGCGAAACCAGATTTGCATTGTTGCTGATGATGAAGATGGGAACCTGCACCTTAACCAGGCGGACAGCCTTTCCAATATTGTTGATTATTATTACAAAAATTACAATGTAAACAAAATTTACCTCGATGCATATCAACAGCTTTCCACTCCTCGGGGGAAACGTTATCCCGATGTTAATTTTGCGATAAATGACCATATAGACAAAGGCACACTGATTATGAATTATGTGGGCCATGGTGGGGAAGCTGGTTGGGCCGGAGAACGGATATTGGAAATCCCGGATATCAATAGTTGGACAAATGCAGATAAATTACCGGTTTTTGTAACGGCTACCTGTGAGTTTAGCCGATTTGACGACCCTGGAATGCGTTCGGGCGGAGAACTTGTTCTGATGAACAAGAATGGTGGAGGAATTGCTTTGTTTTCAACGGTACGACTGGCATATTCACAGGCCAATTTTTCTTTGAACATCCGTTTTTACCAACATGTGTTCGAGAAAATTGATGGCGAGTACCCATTTATGGGCGATGTGATTCGGGACTCTAAACCTCCGGGCTCATTGTCAACTAGGAATTTTGCCTTGCTTGGCGACCCGGCATTGAAAATTGCCTATCCCGATTATGACATTATCACTTCAGAAATATCGACAATAAATAATTCCAACGGTGATACTTTGAGTGCTTTAACGGAAGTGGAAGTGACCGGGCATATTTCTGATCTGGCCGGCAAAAAAGTGAACGGTTTTTCGGGCATGATTTATCCTGTGGTTTATGATAAGCCCGCCCAATACCAAACGATAGGAAATGATGCAAGTAGTTATAAAAGGGTGTTTTATAGCCAAAACAGGGTTTTGCACAAAGCCACGGTTTCTGTTACCGATGGTGAGTTTTCTTTTTCATTTGTGGTTCCTCGTGATATTGCATTGAATTATGGGAAAGGAAAGATAAGTTACTATGGGAACAGCGACTTTGCCGATGCTTCGGGTTATAGCAGCGAATTTGTGATTGGTGGATTGAACACAAACGCAACACAGGACGATCAAGGCCCGCAAATTGAACTGTTCCTGAACGATGAAAGTTTTAAGTCCGGTGATCAGGTAGCGCCAAATCCTTTGATGATCGCCTATCTGTTTGATGACCACGGCATCAACTTTTCCCAGAATGGTATCGGGCATGATATTGTGGCCACGCTTGATGGGGATTTTCAAAGTGCCTTGCTTTTGAATGAATATTTTGAGCCTGTCATGGATGATTTTCAAAAAGGGAACATCAATTATCTTTTTAAAAACCTGTCCAACGGAAAACATACACTTACCTTAAAGGTCTGGGATTCCTATAACAACTCATCTACTGCCTCCATTGATTTTGTGATTGACCAAAATTCAAAACTCGCCATCAATGAAGTGATAAACCACCCGAACCCATTTACCGACCGTACTTATTTTACTTTCAAACATACCCGTCCAGGGGAACATCTGAGTGTTGAAATCCAGATTTTTGATTTGAACGGTAGGCAGGTCTTGCAGTCAACGCAATCATTTACCAGTATAGGTGTTGATTCCCCTTTAATGGAATGGGACGGCACTGATGCCAGTGGCAATCCGTTGAGAAACGGGATGTATATCTATTCTGTTATTGTTACCGATAAATACGGAAGCCAAACAAAGCAAACCCAGAAACTTGTTCTGATGAAGAATTAAAATTTGCTGTTTCTTCCTTGTATCCTTGTTCCAAATTGGTTTTTATAAAAGCAATACTTGCCCTTTTTAGTGTTGTCACCAATAAGGAATTACTTCGGACATTGATCAAGTTGATGACAATATCGACTTGAATCAAAAACTATTTATTGTCATCCTTATTTGTTCTGCAAGTTTTAATAAAAGGTTTATTTTTGGAGAAGGAAAAACAATGAATGCGAGATGAAGAATTTCTTTTTCGTTTTATTCTTAATTGCCATCCGATTATCGGCATTTGGACAAAAAACCGAGATACTTGTCAAGGGTGCTGTTTATGACAATAAAACGGGGGAACCCCTCGAAAATGTAAATATCCATTTCCTGGAAAGCAAGGCCGGGGCCATTACCGATGGACTTGGGAGATTTTCGATCTACACCCAAAAATTGCCCGCCGTCCTTGAAATTTCTCATATAGCTTACGAAACGAAAAATATATCCATTAAATCAATTCCACTAATTGATATGGAAATTAAGCTGGAACCTAAGACTTCCATTCTTCCGGGCGTTGTGATCACCTCTGAAAAAATCGACACCGTTTTTATGGATGATGAATATGCTGTTTTGGATTATGAAATAATGGACAACGGTATCCTGATGCTGGTATTCCGGTACAACCTCTTGCACTCGGAACTATTGTTTACTGATTTTTCGGGAACGGAAATGATTAAGTTGAAAATCCTTCCTGCAAAGCCCCTTCAGCTATTTAAGGATTGTTTGGGCACGGTGCATGTCATTTCAAAAAACAAGGCTTTCCAGGTTTATTTTCAGGATGACAAAGTCTTGCTATATGAAGGTGTTGGGATTGGAAAGTTCCATGCTTTGATGGATGATTGCAAGTTTGGGATTAGGAACAAGCTCTATTTTTCCGAAAAGGCCTTCATGGAACTGGGCCAGGTTTTTTATTACATCAATACCGATGACAACCAGAAGCATTTACTGTGTACAGTTTTTGATGAAGACAAGGTGGATTTCTTTTACCAGAACCCGGAGAACCTGGCATTGTTTGGGGACCCGTTGACTGATAAGGGGGATTTGATGGCAAACGGAAACGATCCTGCAGTAATTGACCGCCTTCGAAAGAATTTTGAAGAGGCCCAATTCCGCAAACTGGCTTATTTGTCGCCCGCATATATCCCCATCTTCGGAATGGGTGATTCTGTAATCCTTTTCAACCATCCCAAATCCCAGATTGAGCTTTATGATTTTCAGGACTCGATGGTTGTCAAAATCCCAATTTCATACAATGGGGATAACAATACAAACAAAGGCCTGATCCCTGTGGGCACTTTTAAAAGGGAGGGGAAATGGTTGAAAGAGGTCTATGTTGATAAATTGCACAAAAGGGCCTATACTTTATTTATGAAAAGCAATGGCAATAAGGAGGTAAAGGAAATAAACCTTAGAACGGGTGAAGTCTCATCGGTCATAATAATTCCGTTTCCTTACGTGAAAAAAATTGATGTATATAATGGTTTTGTTTATTTTATCTACAAAGGATGGGGCGAAAACCAACGAAGTAAACTGTTTCGTCAGCGACTCGATTAATCCTCCTTAACGGCATGTTTCCCTTGGTACTCCTCGATATCATCAAGGATGTGCACCGCTTCCGAAAGGTAAATGTCTTTCTTTAGGTTCATGATCCAGGCATCGGTACGGGCTTGTTTGGATGTGTCTGATTCCATCAGGGCCAAATCTTCTTCTGCCATTTCGATAATGAGGTCAAGGGTGTCTTTCCCAATGCGTTCGAATCTTTTTCCTTCTTCTTCCCTTGATTCCATCAAATCCTTGTATTCAGCATAGTTTAGCGTGTATTCCGTATTTTCCCTGATTTTTTTAAGGCGTCTTCCATTTTCGTCCACCAGTTGCATGAGGGTGTCATTTGAAATTCTTTCCCTACTCAGATTGTCAATGTAATCCATGTCATAGGAAGGTGTCCATTTTGTATAGTTCAAGGCGCCGATTTCATCCCAGGGCATAGGGTTTTCCATATCTTTTTCACCAATGTCCATGAAGTTGTAATAATCGGGCAATACGATGTCGGGCGTAACCCCTTTGAGTTGGGTAGCTCCGCCGTTAATTCGATAGAACTTTTGAATGGTCATTTTCAATGAGCCAAGGTTTTTCATGTCTTCGGGCTTGCGGGGAATCATCCTGTCGAGTTCCGTGAAATTCTGAACAGTCCCTTTTCCAAATGTGGACGTGCCTCCAAGGATAATGGCCCGTTGGTAATCCTGCATGGCCGCTGCAAATATCTCCGAAGCCGAGGCGCTGAGCGCATTCACCATTACCACTACCGGTTTGTCGAATTGGATGCTTTTGTCTTCATCTTCAAGGATGCGCTTGGCTCCGTTTTTCCCTTTCGATTGGACTACCGGGCCATCTTCGATAAAAAGCCCAACGATTTTCACGACATCTTCCAAAGAGCCGCCACCATTGTCGCGCAGGTCAAAAACGATACTTTCCACATTTACCTTCTTTAGCTTTTCGATTTCCACACGTACATCATCAAAACAGTTTTTGCCATTAATCTTGCTGAAATCAACATAAAAGGAGGGGAGTTTGATATAACCGTAGTTCTTTCCGTTTTCTTCGATAATGGCCGATTTGGCATAGGTTTCTTCAAGAACCACCACATCCCTGATGATGGAAATTACTTTTATGGTGCCATCGGCTTTTTTCACGGTGAGCCTGGCTTCCGTCCCTTTTTTGCCCCGGATAAATTTTACAGCCTTATCAAGTCGCATGTCAACAATATCCAATGGTTCTTCATCCCCTTGCGCAATTTTCAGGATTTTGTCGCCCACTTCCAGTTCCCCTTGTTTCCACGAAGGGCTGCCGGGGATAATACGCAGGACTTCGATGTATTCGTTTTTTTGTGTAAGCTGTGCGCCAATCCCTTCCAATTGCCCCGAGAATCGGATATCGAAGTTTTCCTTGTCTTTAGGTGGAAAATACTGCGAATGTGGGTCAAAAACGTTCACAATGGAATTAACGTACATGTTCAGGCGGTCGTCATCTTCCAATTGTGACATCCGGTGAAACCAATCGTCATAACGCTTTAATATTTTTTCCCTGGCCTCGGTTTCAATTTCGGTAAAAGATTTAATCGTAACGGTATCGCTCTTCTCTGCGGCTTTTTCCTGTTCGTCCAACATATTGTCTATACGGTTCAGGGTTTCGTATTTCAGGGATTTTCTCCATCTTTCCTTCATTTCCGTTTTATCTTTGGCATAATCCTTTTTCTCCGAATCCAATTCGAACTCTTCTTCTTTGTCGAAATCAAAAGGTTTTGAAAGTATTTCCTGATAGTATGCTTGCACCTCATTCGTCCTTTGGTTGATTGTTTTAATGGAGGCATCCAGAAACTCGAAAGTCACTGCATTGAATTCATCGTCGATCTTTGTTTTGTATTTTGAAAGCTTGTCAATGTCTTCCTTCAACAGAAAACGTTTTCCAAAATCAAGGCGTTCGATATAAAGGTCAAAAACCTTTTCTGAAAAACCATCATCAATATTCCCGGGGTGGTAATGTCCGTTTTCGATGGCGAAGGAAATCACCTTCAACAGCAATTCCCTGCGTAGGTTGTCATTGTTATTCCTTGAGGCCAATATGATTACACTTGTGCCAATGAGAATAAGTGGCAGTGCAATAAATTTGAAAATCCTGAATTTCATTTGTGATTTTTTTATTTTTGAAAAAAAGAAGTGTAAAAGTACTGCATTTATAATTATACAAACAAGGCTACATGTTAAATGTTGTTAATGCCCAGAAACTGCATAAAAAAAGCCCCGGTTTTTCAACGAGGCTTCCTTTATTGTATGTTGAAATTGAGCTGTTTACGATTATGCGTCAATATTTGCATATTTCGCATTTTGTTCGATGAATTCCCTGCGGGGAGGCACCTCATCGCCCATAAGCATGGAGAATATCCGGTCGGCTTCCGTTCCGTTTTCGATGGTTGCCTGTCGCAATATCCTTGTTTCCGGGTTCATGGTTGTTGACCAAAGTTGTTCGGCGTTCATTTCACCCAAACCTTTATAGCGTTGGATGTGCACGCTTTTTTCAGACCCATTTTGTGAAAACTCATTTACGGTAGAAACCCTTTCTTCCTCTGACCAGCAATATCTTGCTTCTTTTCCTTTTTTGATCAAATACAAAGGGGGCGTTGCGATATACACATAACCATTTTCGATCAGATCGTGCATATAGCGGAAAAAGAAAGTGAGCAGCAAAGTGGTAATGTGGCTCCCGTCCACATCGGCATCCGTCATGATGATTATTTTATGGTAACGCAGTTTTGAAATGTTGAGGGCTTTACTGTCTTCTTCTGTACCAATGGTAACGCCCATTGCGGTAAACATGTTCCTGATTTCCTCGTTCTCGAAAATTTTGTGCTGCATGGCTTTTTCCACGTTCAGGATTTTTCCCCTTAAAGGAAGGATGGCCTGGAATTTCCGGTCGCGGCCCTGCTTGGCCGTACCACCGGCCGAGTCGCCCTCCACGAGGTAAATTTCGCAAAGCGCAGGGTCCTTTTCGGAACAATCGGCAAGTTTGCCGGGAAGGCCCGTACTGGAAAGCACGTTCTTGCGTTGGACGAGTTCCCGGGCTTTTCTTGCGGCATGTCGGGCGGTGGCTGCTAGTATCACCTTGTTCACAATGGTCTTTGCCTCTTTGGGATGTTCTTCGAGATAGTTGCTCAGGCTTTGGCTGACCATTTGGTCCACAGACCCCATAACCTCGGAATTGCCCAGTTTTGTTTTGGTTTGCCCTTCAAATTGTGGCTCGGCTACTTTCACGGAAATAATGGCTGTCAGTCCTTCCCGGAAGTCATCACCGCTAATGTCGAACTTTAGCTTGGCCAGCATCCCCGATTTTTCGGCATATGATTTTAAGGTACGCGTGAGCCCTCTCCTGAAGCCTGAAAGGTGGGTTCCCCCTTCGTGGGTATTGATATTGTTTACGTAGGAATGGAGGTTTTCCGAAAAAGAGGTGTTGTACTGCATGGCGATTTCCACGGGAACGCCATTTTTTTCGCCTTCGATGCTGATGGGGTCTGGCATTAAAGTTTCACGGGTTTCGTCCAAGTAATTGATGAAATCTTCCAAACCTTTTTCCGAAAAAAATGTGTCCGTGACAAAATTGCCTTCTTCGTCTTTCGCCCTTTCGTCAATAATTGTTAATGTGATCCCTTTGTTCAAAAAAGACAGTTCCCTGATCCTTGAGGAAAGGGTGTTGTAGTCATATTCAAGGACGGTAAATATGGAGTCGTCTGGGACAAAAGTGACCAGTGTTCCCGTTTTCTCAGATGTACCAGTGATTTTTACATCATATTGTGGTTTTCCTTTGGCATATTCTTGTTCAAAGATTTTCCCTTCGCGGTAAACCGTTGCTTTCAGGTGTTTTGAAAGGGCATTCACGCAGGAAACCCCAACCCCGTGCAACCCACCGGAAACTTTGTAGGAACCTTTGTCGAATTTTCCCCCGGCATGGAGGACGGTCATCACCACTTCCAGCGCCGATCTGTTTTCTTTTTCGTGCATCCCGGTTGGGATACCCCGTCCATTGTCTTCCACCGAAATGGAATTGTCTTCATGGATCATAACGGATATGGTATCGCAATAGCCTGCAAGGGCTTCATCTATCGAATTGTCAATCACTTCATAGACCAAATGGTGCAATCCCCGATGGCTGATATCGCCAATATACATGGCAGGCCTTTTACGTACCGCTTCCAATCCTTCCAGTACTTGTATATTATTTGCACCGTAGTCTTTCCGTTCGTTTGAATGTTTTTCTTCAGTAGTCATAATCAATTAGTTATATAAACTTTATAAGCTGTGCAAAAGTAGTTAAAATCCTTCAAGAACAATCAATAGGGAGACTTTTAATTGCTGATTTTATTAACAGTCTGTTGTTAAATTTTGCTTGGATGATTCAACAATTTTTGTATATAAAAGTTTATTTTGACAACTGTAAAAACTGGAATTGTAATGAATGGATATACAGCGGGTTACCAGCGCCTGAATTTCACTTCTCCCAAATACTTTTTCATCTTCCAATTTATTCCTACTTTCGCAGCATAATTTAATATGCTTCTTATATAGATATATCAACAACAATTTAAAACATACAATAATTATGAGTTCAAAAAAAACAGGTTTTCATTCAAAACTTATTCATGGGGGAGGTTTCCATGACAGCCTTGGCAGTGCAGTAACGCCGATTTACCAAACATCGACATTTTCGTTCAAGAGTGCCGATCATGGTGCAGCCTGCTTTTCGGGCGAAGAGGATGGGTATATCTATACACGTCTTGGTAATCCGACCATCAATGATTTGGAAAATACCATGGCCGAACTGGAAAACGGTTTTGGTGGGATTGCGACTTCTTCGGGAATGGCCGCGGTCAATATTGTTTATCTTGCTTTTCTGGAAGCAGGTGGGCATATGGTGAGCCACAATGCGGTTTACGGGCCATCCCGCGGGATCATGGAATCGCTTTACCCTAAATTTGGTGTGGAATCGTCATTTGTGGATACAACGGATTTGGAACAAGTAAGGAATGCGATTCGGCCCAACACAAAATTAATTTGCCTGGAATCCCCTGCAAACCCGACCATTGGTATTTCCGACATCAAGGCGATTTGTGAAATTGCCCATGAAAAAGGGATTCCTGTCTGTGTGGACAACACTTTCTGTAGCCCTTACTTACAACGGCCTTTGGATTTGGGTGCCGACATCGTTTTGCATTCCATGACCAAATTTATAAACGGCCATGCCGATATTGTTGCCGGAATGGTGGTGCCAAGAACAGAAGTACATTTCAACCTGCTTGCAGGAGTAATGAAGAATGTGGGCTGTAACATGGACCCACATCAGGCATACCTTACCCGCAGGGGCTTGAAAACGCTTGCCATCCGAATTGACAAAGCCCAGGAGAGTGCGATTGAAGTGGCCGATTTTTTGGAAAAACACCCGAAAGTAGAATGGGTCCGCTTCCCGGGACTGAAATCACATCCGCAATATGAACTGGCCAAAGAGCAAATGGACGGCCCGGGCGCAATGATCAGCTTTGAGTTGAAAGGTGGTTTGAAAGCCGGAAAAACCTTGATGGACAGTATGGAAATGGCTTTACTTGCCGTATCATTGGGTGGAATAGAGACACTAATACAGCATCCGGCCTCTATGACACATTCCAAAATCCCCCATGAAGAAAAATTGAAAGCCGGGATTACAGATGGTCTTGTCCGCCTTGCCATTGGAATCGAAAATGTTGAGGATATTATTGCTGATTTGGACCAGGCACTTGATCGGGTTTAGGATCTTGTGTTTTGCAAAATCACATAGAACAAACAAATGAAATTTCAAGCCTGTTCTGATGGACAGGCTTGTTTTTTTTGGGGAATTATAAAACCAGGTCTGCGTAATCTTCTGGAGACCTGTCGTCAAGTGCGTGATTACGTTCGGTAATCATTTTATTACGGGATTTAGAAATATCCATTTCAACAATTTTTACAGTATCCTCATTGCCTTTTGCCATGACCAATGTTTTTCCAATAGTATCTGAGATAAACGATTTTCCGCTGAATGTAACCCCTCTTTCAGTCCCATACCGGTTGGCTGTGATAATGTAGTATTTGTTTATCATTCCATGGACAGGCACTGCTTGTTGGGCATAAGGCAGTACAAGGTTTGAAGGGTGGCAAATAAGATCGGCACCTTTTAAGGCGAGAATGCGCCAAACTTCCGGAAAAATCCAATCGAAACAAATCAACATCCCCATTTTACAAAAGCCCAAATCGAAAACAGGAAGGCCGATGTCCCCCTTTTCAAAAATATCGAACTCGTTCATGAAAAGGTGGATTTTCCGGTATTTCCCAATCACTCCATTCGAATCGACAAGGACGGAAGTATTATAAAGTTTGTCGCCCTCTTTTTCGTTAAAACCAGAAACAATATGCAAGTCAAATTCTTTGGCTTTTCTTATAAGGAAATCTATGAAAACACTCTTTTCTACATTTTCCGCCAATTTGAATGCCTGTTCCCTGTCCTTGAAGTTATACCCTGAATTTGCAAGTTCGGGGATAACGATCAAATCTGCTCCGGCAGCCTGTTCAATTAGTACGGAAAGCTTTTCCATGTTCGATTGTAAATCACCAAGGATTGGCCTGAATTGTATGAAGCCAGCTTTTAAGGTCTTTTGTGCTTCCATTTTAAATGTTTGAATGTTTCAATGCATTACTGTTTCCTTGCTTCAAATAAATATTGCCTTATCGCATTCTCTGTTAGGGTCTGATGATTTCGAACTCACCGTTCATCTTTATTTTAATGATGGTAGAACCTTTCGATTTGTTCATTTTGTCCCTGCCCGTTTGTACAATGTAATCGACTTTTTCCTTGAGTTCTTCCGAAATATCCTGGAACACGACCGGACTGGGTTCGGACGAAAAGTTAGCCGAAGTGGAAATGATGGGTTTGTTCAGGGAATGGATAAGCTTCTGGCAAAACTCGTGTTTTACGATCCGGATGGCAATGGTGCCATCTTTTGAAATTACGTTTTTTGGGAGGTTTTTTGCACCGGGATAAATAATGGTCGTGGGTGAATC
>JAADJA010000035.1 GCA_013151015.1 Chlorobiota bacterium | reverse complement strand
CCTGTGAATATATTTGATTTTGGAAAATAAAATTGTTTAAAATAGTCACTTTGAACTCTTACTTTTAAAGGTGCGCTTTCTTTTATTATTATTTTGAGACTACGTAAAATGGGTATGTAAACTGAGTATGAGATGTTGCGTAATATATCCTTTTTATCTTCTATAAATCCAGTATGCCTATTATTGTGAGCTGAAAGTTCTTCTTCATTGACTTCTGGGTAGGCTCCTACTTCAAAATCAAAACTATCCAATAGTTTTGTGTACTCCCTAAATGATATTTGCCCCTCGAAAAAAGGTGAGTGCGGGAAATTACTCTTAAACCTTTCAACTTTTTTGTCTCCTTCCAGAGGGTTTTTAAATGTAGGCTTTGCAAGTTTAAGGTACGAGCTGAAAAGTTTATCATACTCTTTTTTTGCTTCGCTCACGCTAATAAATGGAAAATCAATATCCTTGAAAGTATCATAATTATTTATCTCTTTAGAACGAAATGACTTAAACAGTTCTCGTAAAAACCTGCTTTTACCTGTATTATTTGCCCCAACAAAAACATTGATCTTTTTTAGTCCTTTAAGTTTATCTGAATCTGTACCATTTATCTCATATTGGTTGAAAACTTCGTTTTGCTTAATTAATCTTAATTCGGTTATCATAATTGTTAAAACTAAAACTTTGATTTATAGATACCTAAAAGTTCAACAGCTTTCTTACTTATTTTTAAACACTTTCCCAATCTTATGCCCCTTCACGGCAAAATAAAGGATGATAAGGTAGCAGGGCACAAGGATAATATATGCCAATCTGTTGCCCACATTTTCCAATCCTGCCAGATAGCCGTAAATTAAAGGGATGGTTGCCCCTCCGGCAATGGCCATAATCAGAAAGGCCGAACCGGTCTTGAGGAATTTTCCAAGTCCATCGATAGCGAGGGGCCAAATGGCCGGCCACATAATGGAATTGGCAAATCCCAGGGCAGCAATAAACAATATGGAAGTGTATCCATCGGTCGTGATTGCTATAAGTGTAAATATGACCCCAAGGATTGAAAAATAAGTGAGTGCTTTTTGTTGTGAAATGAATTTGGGGATAAGGAATATCCCGAAAAAATATCCCACGATCATCCCGCCAAGGGTGAAGGACGAAAAGAATTTGGCTTCGGCCAGTTCAAAGCCGAGGGAATTCCCATAAGAAATCAGTGTGTCCACAGCAACCACTTCCGCCCCCACGTAAAAGAACAAGGCAACAACACCAATCCATAGATAGGGGAATTGCAACAGGCTGGTCTTTTTTGCCTCATCAGCTCCGGATTCTTCATTATCGCCTTCCACTTCAGGTAGCGCGGAATAACGGATCATGAGTGCCAGTAAAACCAGAACAACGGCCATAACAACGTAGGGCATTATCACTTTATGGGAAAGCATATCCAGTTCGGCAGCCTTTGCCACGGCATCCATGGTTACGATTTTTTCTTTAATGCTATCGATCCCTTCCAGTACGACCGCACCGAGGATTATCGGGCTAAGGATACCGGCAAATTTATTGGCCACGCCCATGATGCTTATCCTTTTGGCGGCACTTTCGATAGGGCCAAGGATGGTCACATAAGGGTTGGAAGCGGTTTGTAAAAGTGCCAGGCCCGTTCCCTGAATAAACAAGCCAAATAAAAACCAGGTGTAAGTCCGTGTCATTGCCGCCGGTACAAATACCATTGCCCCAATGGCCATCACCACCAAACCCAATGACATCCCATTTTTAAATCCGGTTTTTTTCAATACCAATGAGGAAGGGAAAGCCATCACAAAATAGGAGATGTAAAAAGCAAAAGTAACAAGGTAAGATTCAAAGGAAGTGAGCTCGCAGGAAATTTGCAAGTAAGGGATCAATGTGGCATTTAGCCAGGTCACGAAACCAAAAACAAAAAACAATGCCCCGATAATCAGGATGGGTATCACATACTCTTTGCGCCTGTTTTGGATTGCCTCTGTCATTTTTAAGGGTTTAAATGAAAAAGGAGCAAAGATAGGGTTAAATCAATAAATCAAATTAATTGTTATTGATTTGTTTTCTGTCAGACTGAATTTTGTGTCGTCAAATGAAGGGGCGGAAAACACCGGTTTGAAATTCTTTGAAAAACCATATCCTTCCTTGGGGATGCCAAGGAAATTCCGGTTGCATTCATCGTCCTTGTTTTCGTCGTGGTACAAAGCAATAGCATATTCGCCAAGGGGCAAATCCTTAAAGGTATAGGTAAATTCCTTGTCCCTTACTTCTTCGATGATTAGTTTGTATTCCTTGTTTTCTTCAGGGAAATCATCTGCTTTATTATAAAGGCCGATATTGATGGTTCCCGAGATCGTTTCAAAACCCGTAACCGTAAGGCTTAGGTCGGCAGTTTGGGAATAACTGTATTGGATGGCAAGGATTGTAACTAACAGGAAGAGAGTCCTCATTTGGGGTTGTATGCTTTTTGAATTATTGAAATGCTTTTTATCTAAACTTAAATATTTGGGATAAATTGTTTTTAAGCAGGATTTGGCATCTGTTTCTGAAAGCCAAGAACTATTGACTTTTAAGACATGAGTTCTAACTTAGGCCAACCCAGCTTTGTCGTTTTCAAACAATCGAATCCCCGCTGCACGGGCAAAAGGTTTTTCGTCCGTTTCAACCTGTCGTGTCCCATCCGCACGGGCTTACTTCGACACAACAGGTTTAGGGTTCCAACAATTCGTGGATCCCTTCATTTTCCAAAATCAATAATCCTAAGCGTTCGTTGGAAACACCTTCGTCCAATTTATAGCTGAATATGGGCTTGTTGTCAATGACATCCGATTCAAAGAAGGCGAACTGGAAGCCTTTGGTTTTTGAGATTTCTTTGGAAAGTTCCAATAAGTGGCTCGACAAAATAAAAACCGACGATGGCCATTTTATCAGTCCTTTGATAACAAGCAGCGAACCGTCAAGCGCATCTTTCACATTGGTCCCCCTGAACAGTTCGTCAAAGATAATAAATGAATGTCTATGGGATTTTAACAGGGATGCAGCCTCTTTCACCCTTAGCACTTCACTGTAAAAATAGCTGTAGCCTTTTCGTAAATTATCACTTGTATTGATACTGCTGAAGATAGAATCAAATACACTTAACTTCATGGATTCGGACGGAACGCCAAATCCCAAATGGGCAAGGTAAACGGCCACACCACAGGCTTTCAGGAAGGTGGTCTTCCCTGCCATGTTTGGGCCGGTGAGGAACATAAAATACCTGTCCTTCCCAAAAACGGCATCGTTTTTCCGGGGTTCTTTTACGAATGGGTGCCACAGGCCCTTGATCTCAAGATGCGAGTTTTCGCTTTCGCTGAAATCGGGAAATGAAAACCCGAATTTCCTTGTGGCTTTAGCCATGGCAATAAAAACATCGAGTTCGTAAGTAAGGTCGATCAACAGGCCCATTTCCTCTTTGAACGTATCCCTGAACGATTTGTCCAGATAAAACAACTGCATGAAAGAAGCTCCTTTTTTTGGGTTGGCCTCAATCAATTCCCGTGAAAAGGGGAGTGAAAGGTGTCGTTTTATTTCTGAAAGGATTTCCTTTAGGCGAGCGGGCATTTCCCCTTTGCCATACGTGTCCACAAAGGAAATTAATTGCTGGAAATAGAGGATGAGGTGTTTGATTCCTTCCTTGAAAGTCTTTACATAACCATGGTACAGAATCCAATACCGTGTCCCTTCAATAAGGTTCAAAATTCTGTTTTGGCTAACGACCGGATCGATATTCAGAAAATAATAGTATTCGATGTGATCCATTATTTTCCCGTTCAAAGGGAATATCCAGGGCTTTTCGACTTCGGTGAGGAAGCGTGTTATCCCCTGCTGCTCATTTATTTTTCCAATTTCGCAAAAAGGGTTCAGGAAAATCTTGCGCAACTTGTCCTTTCCGCCGGTAGTCCTGGTTTCGTCCAACAAATCAAAAAGGGAAAGTGTCCGGTCATTCTCCGAAATGATTTCCAGTTCCAGCAAGCTTTGCCGATCGATATGTAGCTTTTTTTCTAACATTTTGCATAAATTCAAAATTGATATTGTGATATCTTTCCATTACTGGCCTATCTATGATGCAACAACGCGTCCATGCTTGTTGCCAATGAAAGCTTCAACTTGTGGTTTTCTATTTCTTGCCTCCCCTTGGTGTTGTCACCAACGGGACAAATGCCGTTGAAACTGTACATTTTTACGACAAAAGCAATTTGTTGCAGCTTGATGGTGCAATGACCTT
>JAADJA010000016.1 GCA_013151015.1 Chlorobiota bacterium | reverse complement strand
AGGTATTTCTCTATGGCTTATTAATGCAATGTCCTTTTCGGATATCTTGTGTTTAAAGTATTTGAAGTTTTCATTATAGACTTTTGTCGCTGCACTGTCAAAATCATTGGAAAAAACAATTTTGAAACGATTCTTAGTATATTTTTTACCCCGAAATTCAAAATCACCAAGTATCCCTAAGTCCAACCCGCCACAACCACTAAACAATGACAGTACTTTTATGTCACTGTTTTCAAATTCAGACATATCTATCTTTGAAACGGAATTTTTAATAAACTTGAATTGCATTTGAAACCCATCGATTGTTGTTCCTAATCTCGGTTTACATATAGTTAAAGTGTCATTCATCTCAAAGATGTACAAATTTATTGTTATGAAATAGTTTATTTTTTACGAATTGTTGGTGCAAATATAGTGGTTTTCTTCATGAATTAATATGGTTTGCAATTATTCATTTTTCAAACTCTCCAATATCTTTTCCTTTGATTCAGGTTGAAATTCTTTTACTACCGTATTGTCCAAAGCTTTGATATTTGAATCAATGAAAGCATTTTGTTTTTCGAAAAGAGCGCAAAATTTGCACATACTGAGGTGCATCATCAATCGCATTCGGTCATAGAATTTCAATTCTTCGGCATCTCTTTTCACAATTAGTTCACTTGCATCTTTGCACGATAACATTAATCCCATTTTCATCTTCAATTAATTTGTGGTTTAGTTTTGTAGTAATTGTTTTATCTATTGATTAACTTCCTTTTCGGGATTATCAACTGTTCACCCATTTAGCTTCCATACATTTCCTGAGTTGGAGTTTTGCGCGGTGGATAATAACCCAATAGTTTGACGAGGTGATTTCTAATTCCTTACAAATATCCTCCGATTTAATATCATCAAAATGCTTCATGGTAAAAGCAATCCTTTGCAGCTCGTTCAGGCGGTTCAGGCAATTGTTCAAAATATCGTAAAACTCTTTTTGCTCAATGGTTTCATTGTAATTGATATGCCATTTTTGCGGTTGATCGGTTTTGTTCCATTTTCCGTTTTTGTCAAAATAATCTTCCACCGACCGCAAATCATCAAGGCTTTCTTTGTGGTACTGTCGCACTTTTTTCCTGTAATGGTCAATGATCTTGTTTTTTAGAATGGCCGTTAGCCAAGTGCTTTCCTTGCTGCGCGATTCAAAGTTTTTGATATTGCGGAGCGCTGCGACAAAAGTATCCTGAACAAGGTCTTCGGCAATATGTTGGTCGTTTACACGGGTAATGGCATAATTGAAAAGGTAGTCGGCATGGCTCTTGAAAAGTTCCGATACCCTTTCTGAATCCGTTTTTGTTTGATCTGACATTTGAATCAATTTATGACCTGGGTTTGAAATTGAAACCTCAAAGATAAAAATGTTTTGTTTAAGCTGAATAATTCAACTGAATTAATATTTACCTTTGGCTTCAAATTCTCAAAATTAGAAATACAGATGAAATACAATAGGATACTTTTAAAATTAAGTGGAGAGGCATTGATGGGTGAAAAACAATACGGCATTGACCCGCAACGTCTTGCCGATTACACAAAGGAAATAAAGGCAGTTACCGATAGAAACGTGCAGGTTGCCATCGTGATTGGCGGTGGGAATATTTTCCGCGGGTTGCAGGGCGCTTCCGAAGGCTTCGACAGGGTGCAGGGCGATTATATGGGAATGTTGGCAACGGTCATCAACAGCCTTTCGTTGCAAGGGGAACTGGAAAAGCAGGGTGTGAAAACGGTTTTGCTCAGTAGTTTTCAAATCGGGCCTGTTTCGGAGTTGATGAGCCGCCATCGTGCAATTGATTACCTGGAACAAGGGAAGGTGGTCATTATTGGGGGCGGAACGGGAAACCCTTACTTTACGACCGATACCACTTCCGTACTGCGTGGCCTGGAGATAGAGGCCTCTGTTTTCCTGAAAGGGACACGTGTGGACGGCGTTTATACGGCCGATCCCGAAAAAGACCCGGGTGCTGTTAAATACGAAAACATTTCTTTTGATGAAGCTTACGAAAAGCAACTGAAAATAATGGACCTCACGGCCTTTACCATGTGCCGCGAAAATAATTTCCCCATCATTGTTTTCGATATGAACCAAAAAGGCAACCTTATGAAAGTTGTGGAAGGTGAAAATGTGGGGACATTGGTTTCTGGGTAGTAAAAGATTAATAATTTTAGAATGAATGCTGAGAACCAAAATGTAGAATGGAAGAGTATTTGGAAAGAAGAATACCTAAAATGGATTTGTGCTTTTGCCAATTCACAGGGAGGTTCACTATTTACTTGGTGTAAATGATAATGGAAATTGCAGTTTTGATTATTCTACGGAAATAAAAGACCTAGGAAAAGACATAGAAAAAGACCTCATAAAACTCTTATCCAAAAATGAAATAAAAATCCTTGAGTTGATTTTTAATAATCCTAAAATTTCTTCAAGGGAATTATCTGGTTTTATTAATATAAATGAGAGAAATATCCGCAAGAACATGGAAAAATTAAAGACCAAGGGAATAATCAAACGTATTGGTCCTGACAAAGGTAGTTATTGGGAGGTAATTAGTAAATGATTCCTTAACAGGATTTCAATAGTTGTACCCTGTTTTTAAAAAAAACAGGAAATGGGTCAGGTTTCCAATATTACCTTTCTCTTCGCCTGACTTATTAAAAACCCCTTGTTATTAAATAAATAATGTTGGACGGCGTTAATCATGGATAATTTTTATTTTTGCATTTGAACTATAAAATGAATTTACCATGTTAGAGGAATGCCAATTCGTATATGATTTCACCCAGGAAGGGATGGAAAAAGCAGTGGACCACCTTGAAAAGGAGTTTCAGAAAATAAGGGCCGGCAAAGCTACACCCGATATGTTGAATGGCGTGGTAGTGGATTATTACGGAACCATGACCCCGATAAGCCAAACTGCAAATGTTTCAACGCCCGACCCGCGGCAAATTATCGTCCAGCCTTGGGACAAAAGCATTATCGGCCTGTTGGAAAAAGCAATTATCGATGCAAACCTTGGCTTAAACCCTCAAAATGAAGGTGAGGTCCTTCGTATTAAAGTCCCTGTTGTAACCGAAGAACGAAGGAGGGAATTGGTGAAACAGGCCAAAGTAGAGGCCGAAAACTCAAAAATAGCCATCCGCAATATAAGGCGCAGTGCCAACGATGAGGCAAAGAAACTGGAGAAAGAAGGGACGCCCGAGGATGATGTGAAGAAACTTCAGGACGATATCCAAAAACTGACCAACGATTTTACCGAAAAGGTCGATAAGCTGTTCGAGACCAAGGAAAAGGATATCATGACTATTTGATGAGGCTCTCATCGTGATTCGATTTCTGCAGGTCCCCAATTATTTTCCCGTATTTATTGTTTTCCGTTTCCGGCTTGCTCAGGATATTTTCGATCGTGATCAATTCGTTGGCGATGTATATTTGCGCTTGTTCCTTCATGTCCTTGATTGTTTTCGATATCGTTCCGTTCAGGTTTGAGGCCATCCGGTAAATATTTATTTCTATTTCGCGGGAAATTTGTTTTTCGAAATAGCTGTTGAACACCTTTCCAAAAACAGCCATGGGGAACAAAAACCAAAGCAGGTCGATATGGCTTTCAAAAGTCCAGCTTACCAATATGTTGGGTTTTTTTATGTTGAGGTAATGGATGTCGAGGTCTTCGGCGTGCATGTCCGTTCCAAGTGTTTCTTTTATTTTGTTTTTTAAACTGTTGCGGAACGTGGAGACGAAAAACCTGAAATGCGATCTTGCCCCTTCAAGGATCGCAACAACTTCATTATGGTGTTTTTCCGCCATTCCGATCATTTCCCTTGTGAGCTCTTCCTTCATCCATTGTTCAAATGTCCGGGTCCGTTTCGACAGATTGCCTTTCCATGTCCTTGAATCCATTTTGAATTTTTGCTTGAGCGTTTTGCCGATCTTGTGCTGTTCGGGCAACAAATAAGCGAGGATTTTGTCCCTAATGCCATTCAGTTCGTCCGTTAGTACAAGTGCCATTTCCCTTGCAACAAAGGATTGGTTTATCTTTTTGTCGAAAATTTCCTTTCTAAGTTTTTTACGTTCGTTTTCCGAATGGAGTGCGCTCACCCTGGATATTTCGAGATAAGCGAGGCAATGGCCAAAAAGGGTTTGGATTTTATGGTTTAGGATTTTTTCATGTTTTTTGTCCAGTTCGTTTCCCAAAGGTTTTATTACCGATTCATCGAATATGTTTTTGTATTCTACGGTCTTGTTTTTTAACGAATACCTGAAAACCCTAAAATCTTTCCGGAATTCCGACCGCAAGGATTCTCGGATGTAGGATTCGATTTTTTGGATTTCGCTTTCGGAAAATAAATCTGTTTTTGTTAGGAGGATGACCACTTCCGGTGTTTCATCGACAATTGCCCTTATGAGCTTGATCTCGTTTTCGCTCAAAGGGCGTTCCGTGCTGATACAAATAATTGCGACGCCAACATGGCAGAACCATTGCTTCGTGGTTTTGGTATTGTGTTCCCAGAAACTCCCTAAACCCGGTGTGTCAACCAAATGCAGTCCATCCGGCAAACCGGGCTTGCTTAATTGGATTTCAAGGGTTTCAACTTGTTTTTCATTGTTTGGGTTTATTGATTCGCTCACGAATTGGGCAATGTCCCCAAAGGATATTATTTCCGTTTTCCCGTTTTCGTAATGCACAATTGCGTTTTCTTTTTCCCCCTTGTGGATACGTGTGATTACGGAGGTTACCGGAATGACCCCTGTTGGCAGGATATCCATCCCGATGAAACTGTTTATGAACGAGCTTTTTCCAACTTTGAATTCGCCAAGGACAGCAATGTCAATTGAATTTCCTTTTTGGATTTCCAATTCAATTTGACGGGCATGTGGTTTTAAAACGCGGATATCTTCATCTTGAATAACCCGGTTTAATTTGTTAAATAGCTTGAAAGTGTTCATTTTACCCAATTGATTTTCCTTAAATAGAAGGCATAAAGGAAATGAAAAAACCTGATACACCCTATTTATATTAAAGGAATATTCAATGTGATCCTCAAAAACACAGTGGTTACCTGTATTTCGGGCCTTGTCAAATAACCGGTCCCGATAGGGGATCAACAAAGGAATCTGGATTTGTGATAACCTATGTATTAATTTGTCTGGTGTAATCTGTTCCAACAAAGACAATGCGAACAAAGACTTTAAGTGCTTGTATATAAAAAACACCCGGCATATTACCGGGTGAATCCTTTCACATCATTGGAGATGCTACATTTGCTTCTTTGGCTCTCATGGGAACGGCATTGGTAGAAGCCCCAAAACCTTATTGTGGCACATTACTGGCCTTGCCTATGTTTGGCACGTAGTTTTCGTTTTTATCGGGGTTCCCCACCTGTCCGTCCATATCAAAATCACTGGTATTATATCCGTTGATGCCAGCTTGTCCTGCCCAAATGGACTTGTCGGCCGGATTTACATTGCCATCGGCATCGGCATCAGCTGCAAACATTCCATAAACGCCTGCACCCAGGTTTTTTTGTGAACCGGTGCCATAGGCCTGCCCATCACCGGACGAAAAATCATAATTGTAAATGCCGCCGGAGGAGACCAAAGGATAAGCCGAGATTATCGAAATATGGTTACGTTGGTAAACAGCCACATAAAGGTTGTTTGATAAGGTTGTTGTAAAATCCAATATTGGGCTTCCATCCATTCCAATCACTTTTCCATCATTGCGCAAAAATGCTGCCTGCCGTCCAATACTTGTTGATGCAGTTGCCAATTCCACGGAAGTTGCATCCCTGATATCTATGAGTACCCAGTCAACAATATCAGTTGCGATGCTTGTTGCGTTTTCGGTCCCATTGTAATTCCATGGGCTTACGTTGAACGGTTGTGACGAAGGTAAAATGGCATTGATTCCGGTATTCATTAGCGGGCCAAAATACGGGCCTTCAAGGAAAACGCTGACCTCAACGTTGATAACAGGATATTGCACATTGATATAATCAACTTTTGTTTCTGTATTGTTGCCGGCCGAATTGCCCACTGTAAGGCCAACAGTATAATTCCCGGTAGCATTGAACTGTACCTGTGGGTTTTGTGAGTTTGCATTCGTGCCTCCAACATAAGTAAACGTAGAAGGTGTAAATACCCATGACCAGGAATCTGGGCTGTTTGTCGAAAGGTCGGTAAAGCTTACGGTTTCATCCACGACAGGGTTAATGATATCAGCTTCAAAGTCAGCAACAGGAGGATTGTTGGAAATCTGGATCGTTAAATCGCCCACACCTGAAATTGTTTCATAACCACCTACTTGAACATAATAAGTTGTCCCGGTAGTAACCCATAATTCAATACTGGACGGGACGCCAGGGCAGGCTGGGCCATTATCATCGTTGCAAGCTATTTCCGTACCACCGCAAGTGTCCCAAATACTGAGCCTGGTATCGAATGAGCTTCCACAAAGGTCGAATGTGGCTATGCCGGTAAGGCTTGGGCTAAAGGCATACCAAATATCAGCAGGGGGGAGGCCGCCACAGCTTGGTTGTACACCGCTTGGCATAGCAGTACGTGTATCAAAGGCCAAGTCGCTTACTTCGTTAATGGCCAGTGCATTGGCACAATCATCGTTAATTGCCTTTAACGACCATTCAAGTGTAAAGTCACCTGATCCCGATCCATATCCTGCCACTATAAACCAAACCCTTTCTAGCTGGCCTGTATTATTTGTCCAGCTTATCGGGGTATAATCATCGTCATCGATACATCCTATTTCGATATCACCGGGACAATTGCCAGCATACCGCATCGTATGCCTCGAATCATAATCGTTCCACGACTGCCATATTTCGATTTCACATCCAAAGGGGACATCAATATAAAAAATTCTGTCGGCAGAAGACCCCATCGAGCAAATATCAAAAATATTGCTATACCCGGTAGTCGTGGCACTATATGGGCTGGTGAGCGTTGACAGGTCTTGGGCAGTTGCACAATCATCCCCGGGAAGGGCATCTGCAATTACATTTATGGTATAATCTTCTACTTCGCCATCAAACCCGGTTTCGCAAGGACCGGCATATCCAAAGTATTTTGTGGAAATCCGCATCCTTGTGCTTCCCAATGTTGCCTCTGCCGGAACACTTATGCTATACGGGGACGCACTGACAGGCCCATTGGCAACATTATAAGCCGAACCGAGATTATAAGTCTCGCCCGGATCCGAGAAATCGCAATTTTTGTTCCAATCGATCCAGGCAACAGAATAAACAGAAAAAGCACCATCGGTATTTATATTTACCGTAAGGTTATAAGTGGTGCCTTGGGCGACATCAGTTGACAAGGAAGTATAATCGTTATAGGCGGCAGGTTTTGCCGAACTATTGTTTATCATATTAAAACCGACGAGGGTCGTGCTTGTCTGAAAGTCCATGTTCCCTTCCGAAGGGCAGTTAAAGCAATTGGAAACACTTATATAATTTGTCTTGGTTTCTGTGTCCGTGGAGGCCCCATCGTCAACCGTCAATGAAACGGAATAGCTGCCCGGGGCAGTATATATAATATTATGGGGTCCGGCTGTATTGGCCGAAGAAGGCGTGCCACCGGGAAACGTCCAGGAATAGGATATAATTGAGTCAGGCGCATTTGACAGATCATCAAAGATTACTGAATTGCCTGAAAAGATAGAAGTTGGGGTCCCTTCAAAATCCGCTGTCAATATAAGATATGTCTGTGTTTTTAACAATGCCTGATAGGCATTCAAGCGTCCTGTTCCAAGCTGGCCGACATATCCGGGGTTCACGCCATCGATATCGTCTGTTGTGGTAAGGATAATATCGGCAACATCGCCTGGCGTAAGGAAATTGTATGCCAAAGAGACTATCAGGGCGGCCACACCCGACGTATGGGGGCAGGCCATTGATGTCCCTGCCATAAAGCCATACGAACTTCCTGTAATTGTGCTCAAAACACCCTCTGCATCCACTACGTTTGTTTCACCACCGGGTGCGGAAATATCGACCCAGCTACCAAAATTAGAATAGTATGCCTTGATATCCTGGTTGGTTGTGGCGGCAACTGCAAATGTACCGGAATAGTAAGCCGGATAATAGGTGTCAGAAGAAGCAGAATTGCCCGCGGCAAAAATCGTTATTCCCCCGTTCACAATCGCATTACCTCCCCCATTTGCGTTAAAATAGTCTATTGCATCCAATACACTCTGTTCGTATGTATTTGGCGCGGTGTATGCCCAACTGTTTTGTGAAATACATGCCCCGTTGTCGGCCGCATAAACCGGTGCCAGATGAAACCCGCCGCTGGATGAATTGGTAAAAACCTGGCACGACATCAAGCGCACCCCGTCGTTTGACCCGGAACCCCCGGCAACCCCGGATACACCAATCCCGTTATTGCTTACGGCAGCAACCGTGCCAGCCACGTGTGTACCATGGAAATCTGGTTCGATAGTGGCATCGTCGTTCACGAAATCCCAGCCAAGTCCCGACCACATATTTCCAGCCAGATCAGGGTGTTCGTACTGTATCCCACCATCTTCTATACAAACTATTACATTGGGATTCCCCCTTTCAATGTCCCAGGCTTCCGGCAAATCAATATCCGCATCGGGTGTGCCCCCCTGTTGCCCCGTATTGTCATAATGCCATTGCTGGTAGAAATCAGGATCGTTGGGGAGCCAGGTCAATTGCGACAGCCCCTTGTCGCCTCCACCGGTTTTTGATCGAAAGGTGGCGGGGACGGAGGAGATCATTTTTTTTATATATTCGGGTTCTGCTACCGAAACCTCATCTAATTGCATATATGCGCGCACTAATTCCTTAACATCGCTTTTCTTATCGAAATATAAGGTGTACCAAAGGTGGAATCCCCAGGCCCGGTGTCTTTCCGAAAATTCAGGCGAGAAAGACTTGCTCTCGAACAGCTTATTGAAACCTTTGGCACCATATTGTTGGTTCAACTTATCGATACCGGTGATATTGAAACGGACTATCCCGTCATTTCCCATCATAACCGGGTTGTTGTCCATTTGAACCGTAAACGATCTATTGACCTTGATTTTTATGACCCCTCTTTCATAGGCATTGCCCGGTACTGACTGTAAGTTGATAGGAGGCCTTTCACCCCTTTTCACAATATGGTTTTGTTGTGCAAGGGCAGCAGTTGCAATAAAGCTTAAAACGGTAATCCAAATAAGGGCGCAATGTTTTTTCATCATGTTTTTTTTTGTTCAATATTAAGGGATTTTATAGATAAAATGTTTTCAACGCTTTAAAAAAAGCCCGGCCTTATGAAATCCGGGCCTTAAATTTACTAACCTAAAAATAGGGCAATAACAATTATTTGTGGGGAGTGACATTGTGAAATGCTAATTCCCCCTATTCAATCCGTGCAAAAGTATATAGCGTGAACAGCCTGTCAAAATATTTTGGTTAGCAAAAGGTTAACAAGAAGGGCAGGGGGTGGTTAGCAAAAGGTTAACAATATTGGGGGGGATATCACTAAGGCAAGTGTCGGATGTAGCAAGCACCCTCGCTTGCGATACGTTCTAAATTGAATCTTTGGTCACAAACCAAAAGTGTCTGGATGCACCACAGATATCCACCTGCACTGGGCAGGCAATCTGTGATGTGGCATCGTACCCGCCTACCGGAACGGGCAAGGATGCGGTATTAATGGCAATATAAACAATTGCAATATCAACATAGCACTGTAACCGCCTACCGGAAAGGGCCAATGTCAATAAGTTAAGACTTTGTGCATCCGGTTAATATGAAACAAGCTTCGACAGGCTCAGCCTGACCCCTAAAGTTTTAATCATATCGAGGTTTTTAGAGCAAGAGCATCTCTAAACTTATTGACATTGGCCGGAACGGGCAGGGCTGTGGAATTTTAGGATATTTGTTCGATTGTGCAATTTGTCGTACACCCAATACAAACTACATACTTGCAGATGATCAATTATTACAGGCAAGCGGCCCAACCTGTAGTTAACACTTTATTGGAAGCACCCAACTTATAATAATAAGGGTATTTGTGCCCGTCCATTATAGCGTTGTTAACCCAGGCTTTTTCCTTTACAAAGTACAAATCCTTGACACAAAGCTTGTCCAATGCAAGTATTTCACTATCAAGTTTTCCTTTGGGGAGGATTATGATTGGTATGGGGCTTTTTTCGTGTTCCCGCACCGCTTGTATTGCCAACACTTTGGAAAAGACACATTCGTTGTCAACCATTATTATAATTTTCTCCGGGTTAAGGGTGTGTGTATTTATAATTGTATATCCATCGCCCTTCACAACATCGAAGGCTTCTGGAAAATTAATTTGTCCGTCCCCGTCCCCCTCACATTTTGCCAGTTCGCCAAATGCCGATATTATTTCCATCGCCTTTGTTGTCATCGACCTGTTATAAAAGGCCTGAACGCATTGGGCCAGTATAACCGGTTCCGGGACATAAGGTTTTAGGGCATCTATCCACAATTGTGTTTGGTCGATCATTTCGGAACGCAACAGCTCTTTGATTTTGTCTATATCGGTTTTTTTGTCACCTGTTTTTTCAATGCTTTCATAATAGTTTATGTATTCCAGCATCATAAACGACTGGTTTATCAATGCCGAAAGCTGTTGGCTATGCTGTAAATACGGATAATTGCCAGAAGCGAATTGCGCAAACCCTTTTTGTTTTTGGTGCAGTTCGTCCAACGATTTAATGCCCCAACTTGATTCTTCAAGGAGTTTTTCCTGCAAAATTGCACTTGCAACAGGGTAATTTTTTTGTGGCAGTCCGGAAACCAAAAGTTCCTTTTCCTGGTTAAGCGAATCCGTTATTGCAACAATTTCCCGGTACAAGGAATCGTTTCCGGCCATCCTGTTTTTTTTATTGTTATAAAAGCGCAATTGAGAATTTAAAAGATTGTAAGCTCCATAAAACGTATAAAAAAAACGGTTCTCGTCACCTTCTTTTATTTCGGGGGCGGCCCCGGGCTTTGTAAAATCAATGTGGATATCTTCATTTCCGATTATAAGGGGATAGGAAAAGGTGTTGTTTATAGTGAGCAGGGCAAAGCCCCGATAATCCACAGGGGTTTCCGATAATATGCCAGCACTAACCGTACCCGACATGAGCGTATCGGACTCAAAATTGGAATAGGTAACGATGCTAAACCCCATATCCTGCTTGCTGCTTATCTTTAACGTCAGGGGTCCCGGTGCACAGGACAACAAAAAAAGAAGGGGGGACAGCGTTAAAATACAAAATGTTTGTTTCATGGTCGTAAATATTTTGGTAAAAGTCATTGATAAAGTTCGAGCAGGCAAGGTGAAGTGGTTTTTTTTTGTGTCTGTTTCCCTTCTTGAAAGCTTTGTGCCTTCCTTTTCTTTTTGCTTTCTTGTGTTTCCCTATCGGTGGCCTTTTCTTTTTCCTTTTCTTTTTCCCGGGGCCAATGGCAAAAGTGTTGCCCGGGCGGCTGTGCGAACGATGACCAACCTCCCCCTTGCCCTGTAAACCAGATTTTTGGACAGCGTGACCGGTTGTAGCTGTTGTCCGTAAGCTTGTACTGGACGGGAATGCCATCTGTCCCATAATGAAAAAGAAAATTAGGGCAATTAAAGTATATGGCTTTTTTTTCATCTCATCGTTTCTGCAATATGGATGTTGGCGGTTTTTTTCAACCAAAATCGTAGGCCTTGAACAAGCGCCTGAACTTTTTCCGGATGTTTTTCTGGTAATAGCCACCCGGGTCGTTGCCCTCCAACAGGCCCTTGAATATTTTAAGCGGTACATCGAAATACCGGTAAATAGTGCCATCACAGGTAAGGATATCCAATACTTCGTTGGGTCCGTTGTAATCATAGCCTTTTATTGTCGCTGATGTTGTTTTGATTGTGTCCATGGCATTTTTTTTAAAAAAAGGGGGAGCCGGCCTCTCATGTATAACCGAAACCCCCCAAACTGCTAATTTAAACAAATTAAAAGAACGCTTTTTTATGTGTTCCACTATCATGTACTGGCCGTTAGTTGCCGGTTTTGGCCGGGGACCGCTGCCAAAATGCTTGCACAGGGCATTATCGTGGATATTTTAGACCCGGTGCAGATATTAAATATGCCTGTCCCTTCTTCTGTATTTATATACGGTGAATGCTGTGAGCATTAGCAGCAACACGAACAAAACAACCAAGATGGAAGTGTCGTGCGAACGGCCTCCCGTTGCCCCCCGCTCAAAGGATTGGGGGCATTTTGTGCCCGTATAAGCCCAAAAAAAACATACATTGCGATGAATGCCATAATTGTCTTTGTTTTCATTTTCCAAGGTTCTTGTTTGTTTTCCACAAGCCCAGGTTGCCACAAACCTGCACACTTGCTGCCATATGCAACAATCTGGCTTTTAGTTTCAAAGGCAAAAATATATAACCTTGATTGGCCTGCCAAATTATTCGGTTAACAATAGGTTAACAAAGGAGTTTTTGAGGGTGTCGGTTTCGCTCGAAGCGAAGCCGACACTACTGTTGGGAGCACTTCAAAATGGAGCAAGTGTCCACGCTTGCGTTGTGTTTTGCTTACAAACCAAAAGTGTCTGATCCCACCACAGTTGCAAACTGTGATGGGCAATGATGGGCGATGTTGCCAAGTATTACGAAAGACGGGCAATGGGAGAGAGGGCTGCAAGCTGTGATGGGCAAAGGGAAAGGACTACAATATCCCGGCTTTTTGGAGGGCTTCCCGCAAGTCCTTGTTCTTTCTTGAAAATTTTATGAGGGCGGTTTCCATCTCCTCTTGCTTTTGGTTCAGCGGTCTCAATATGATCCGCCTGTCGTAAATAACAAAAGCTATCAGCGACATCACCCCGCCAAGGATCAAGAACAAAAACCCGAAAAGAATGTTCATCTGGTTTTGTAGGGCATCAAAACGTTTGTCTTGTGCATCAAAACGTTTGTCTTGTGCATCAAAATGTCCGTTGATGCTTTTTTCCAATGAGGAAATCCTTTGGTTCGTGGCATCGATTTTCACATCGAGCATTTTCACGCTGTTTTCCAATTTCAATAGCCTGTCCCTGTCGGCAAGCGTGAAGGGCACAGGCGTGTTGGCCTTTGTGTCCGTGCCTTGTGCATTGGCCTTATAGCCCGGTACGGTCAACAATAACAGTAATAATATGCACAAACTGTTTTTCATTGAATTGTTTTTTTACAAAAGTAAGCGTTTTTGTTGAGATGTGCAATAGGGAAAAGTGCCGGTTTCGCCCGAAGCGAATCAGGAACTTGAAACTTTACGGTTGCAAACCGCTAGTGCATCAAATCACAAATACATACTGGTATTTACATACTGGTATTTTCACACTCTTTTTCCTTTATATTGCGTTAAAAATTGAAACCGTAGCTACGGCTATGCTTTAAATTTTTGCCTTATCCAAAGAAAAAAACCGAAGTGAAAATAAACAAACATATTTATGAATTGATGCACTAGTGTCTGAAGCCACCACAGTTTTAAACTGTGATGGGCGATAGAAGCCGGTAGGCAAGTATATCAAAGAACGATCAAACTATTGCAGTTGCCATTATTCTATTGACAGTTTATTGTTGGGGGCCTTCCCACTTTACAAAGAATCGTATGATTTTGGATTTCACGATTTTTTTTAGATAAAACGTGTCAATGGATCCTGAATTTTGAAATTCATTTTTGAACTCTTCGGAAACATTCATGTACGGGGGTGAGTTAAATAAATCAAAGAACGATTTTTTTTTAAACCTTTACGGGCATTATACACTGCCCGGCCCTTAGTGCCATTATAAGGGGTAGCCAGCGGCTACCCCTTGTTTTTGGCCGATACCTGTGGTATCATCAGTTTAATAGTACAATGTGCATGTGTACCCTGATTAATTGCTTCAGTGCACACCTAATCCTTGATGCAACGGACAGTTAGTCCATATGCACGGCTCGCACTCCAACTGTAAGTGCCAGTGTCATAGATATTCATGTTTACGGCAGAATTATTATTAAGTGTACTTGATGAGTAGTAGCCTTGTCCATTAAGGCTTACTGCACCACTATTGTAAGGTCTGGCACCGGCAACAGTTAGTTTTAAAACCGAACTAAATGCACCTGCCGCATTTTGTGGTGTCCAATAATAACGTTCGCCTTCCAGTTCTGTTATTGTAGGTAAACGGAAACCGGCAGGGCATGGGTTGTTGGTTCCGCTAACCCCCTGCCATAGGTTATCATTTTGTGGGCTTCTCCAATCGTTAGGAGATGTGGAAGTTACAATAAAATTACCGTGTCCGGGAACATCTGTGCTGCTAAGGGTAGTGGTGGTTCCGCTGGTACGGCTTTCGTGCCCGTCGGCCAGCCTGCCCCACTGGTACAGGTCGCCATAAGCTGCCGCATCGGTGCTGCTTGTTGCCACTTGCGAGGCCCCAAGGTTGCGGTCTACCCAGGTTTTGCCTGTGCTGGGGTTGTAAACAGTTGGTGGGCCAGAAGTTACCGGCCCCTGATAAGCGCTCATCACAGCGGTGCCCAGGCTTGCCCCGGTGGCAGCCACTGGCGTAACCTCAAAGCTGATGTATTTGGTGTCGTCTGCTGCCTGCAGGGTATATGTCAAGGCGGTAGCGCCGCTAATGGCCGCCTGGTTGGTGCCGGAGCCGTCATCTGCGTTGTACCACTGGTAAGTTGAGCTACCTTCCGGGTCGCTGTCAACATCGCTGTAAGTATATGAGCCGGTAAGCAGATCACCAACATTCAGCGAGCCGCTAAAGTTCACATTGGAAGCCACGGGGGCCTGGTTTGGCGGTGTGGCCGTGGCCGTGGTAATGCCCACCCATTGGGTGCCGTTGTACATTTGCATTTCCACACAATCTGTGCAGTAAATAATAAGTCCTGCTGCGGGGCTGCTTATGGCATTGCGCTGGGCTTCTGTCATACGCGGGGGCAATAAGCCTTTTGCGCTGCTTTTTACGTCCAGCATCGCAGAGCCGTCTGCGGTACTTCCATCGGTGTTAATGGCCACCTGTGCCGTTAGTGTGTAACCTGCAATCATAATAATTGCCATTAATAATAAAGTTGTTTTTTTCATTTTGTTTTTTTTTAATTGTTGAGACAAGGCATGCCTTGCCTTTACCTTGTTTATTAATTATTTGTTTGATTGTTATCGTTTTTGTTAAATAGTTTTTTGCTGCCATAGGCCGCCCCCATTATCAACAGGAAAGTCAATCCCCCATCGATTGGCGCGCCACCGCCCACCGGGGCGTTGCCGCTGCCGGGGCCGCCTCCTCCGTTGGGGTGGGGTGGGCTCTGTGCGAACAGGCCGAACGATAAAAGCACCATGGCTATTATGGCTATTGTATATTTTATGATCTTTTTCATATCTTGTCGTTTTTATTTGATAAACACTTTTTCGGTTGTCATCCCCCTGTGCGTCAGCACCGTTACGAGGTAATAGCCCCGATCGGGCACCGCAATGGTGGTGAGCCCTTGTTCCACGGCCCTTTTGACCACTTTCCTGCCCATCATGTCGAAGATGGTGCAATGGGAACCGTTGTCCGGTTGGCCCTGTATGTTCACATACACCTTGTTTTCATAAGCGAATATCCTTACCATGTCAAAATTGTTGGGGTTGTCAATGCCCAGCGGGTTGGAGAAATGCAGCACAAAACGTCCCGCTGCGTCCAGTGGGCTTGAGGCGAAGGCATAGCTTTCGTTTACCCGCAGGTCCTGGAACACATCGTCCCTGGTGTCCTCGAGCCATAGCGGCACATCGGCGGGGAAAGACCCCATGCCCGTTGCCGTAATGATAAAGCTGCCCGGTGCCAAAGCGATAAAGTCTAATGGTACCAAAGGGTTTATCTCCAATGAGGTCAGGAAGTTGACGGCCAGGTGCTGGTTCCCCTGTACGGAATAGACCGAGGGCGCCCCGTCCCTTCCCGGCACGTGCCATGCATCGAGTTCTACGTCGAAACCGGCGGTTGCCCCTTGATCGAAGCATATCACGGTCTCGTCGGACCCGTTGTCGCCCGCCACGTTGAGCCTGAGCAGGTTTTCCCAGGTGTTTTTCAGGAACGCCTGAGTGCTGTGCAGGCGTTCGGCCTGTGGGATCGTGATGGAGGTTGCCGCACCGGTCGTGTCGGCGGCCCTGACCCAAAAGCCCTGCCCGGAGGCTATGTTGCCATCGGTCTTTCCATTGGTTCCCACGCCCGTGTTGTGGTTCCAGGTCTGGTAATTCCCGGTTCCGGCATTATCGTAGAGGTAAACCGTGGGCCCCACGTTTGTGCTTGTCCAGTTGTTGTTCCAGTCGATGGCACAAGGGTATGGGTTGCCAATAAGGTTCCACCCTGATTTTGGGCTTGCATCGGTGTTCGAGAGCGTTAAACCAAAGTCGGCCTTGTTCAATATGCCATTGAGCACTGCCGAATCGGGCGAGGGCGGGAATGTCCCGTTGGGGTCTGTGGTATAAGACCACAAAAAGTAACCCTGTCCGGCATTGAGTGGGATAGTGGCAGGGTCGCTCATGCTGAACCACGAATTGTTCGGTTCGGTGTAGCTGTACATGTACATCCACATATAAGCGCCGTTCACCTCATTGCTGACCGAAGGCGATACAATATGCCATGCGTCCTGGCCAATGTACTGTTCAATAAAAGCTTCCCCGCCCCCCGAGAAGGTAAGCGACCCTTTTTCGAGAAAGGAAGGGGACGTGCTTAAGCCGTCCTTTAGCAGCAGGTTGCCCGAGCCAATGTCGAGCGTTGTCCCGGCCACCACCGTAACATCGGTCCCGGCAGCGACCGTCATGCCCGCCTGTCCGTAACTTATGCCATAAAGCACCAGCAGGGAGCATGCGATTAAGAAATGTTTGATTTTTACCATAATGATTTGAATTTAATGAATGAATAAATGAATAATGAACTGTTTTTTTTCATGCATAAATTTGTTTTTAGTGAATAAATTGTTTTCACCGGCAAAAGTATTTGTGCGTACCGGCAAATAAAAATATCGTGGTTAGCAAAAGGTTAACAAAAATGGTTGTGGAGGTTAACAATAGGTTAACAAAATAACCAGTGTACCGGGACTATATGGGATTGGAAATCCATTGTACCGCTTTCGGATCGCAAATCCTAAAGCGCCTGGCAATACCAGCGGGGATGTTTATTGCATATGGGTCTCAGGGGGCGGTAACAAGCGAGGACGCTTTCCGCATATATGGAAGAACGATATTAGAGACCAACGTCATTGCGAAGCATTGTGGGGCGAGCCTAGTATCGGGGGAATGCTGTGGCAATCTGTTGGCGGTAATGGGCTGTCTTTCAAAATTGAATTTTTTTTGCAGCAAAAGTGTCTGGATGCACCACAGATATAATCTGTGATGGGCGTGCAATAACACACCCCAGCCAACGTTATGCCCTCCGCACCACCTACTTCGACAAGCTCTGTTCAGGTACTCATAGAAAGAAGTTGGGCTTGCGCACTATTTGCTATGGATAAGGGTTTCGATCCTGGTAAATGAGGCAAGTGTCCGGGTTTGCGATGCGACCACTACCCAACAACAAGCGTGGACGCTTGTTGCATCTCCAAGTTGCATCTCCAAATCTTACACGCCCCAACTTTCATACAGAACACAAATAGGATTGCAGGTTTTGCCCGGTTTGCAGTTCCAGTTTTTTTCTTAGGCGCGACCTGAAAACCTTCATGCTTTCGGTGGTCACGAACATAAGCGCAGAAAGTTCCTTCACGCTAAGCCCAAGCCGTATCAAGGCCGATAGTTTTAATTCGGTTGGATTGAGCAAGGGGTGCAAAGTAAGCAGTCTTTGTTCGAAACCGGGGTGAAGTTTATTATAGGCGATCGTGAATTTTTGCCAACCATTGCCTTTTAATTTCTCATCGATTTTAAAAGCTATTTCAGCAAGTCCTTTTTCCATAATAGCTTTATTTCCCCCGGTTTCAATTATTTCTTTGATGCTTGATGAAGCCTTGCCCAAAAAACGGTTTACCCTGGTGGTAAAGATGGCGTTTTCAAGTATTTTGCTCTCTTTTTCCTTGATGAGTTTTTTTTGATATTGTGCAATGGTAATGGCCGAATGCATCCGGGCCACTAATTCCACCGGGTTTATCGGTTTCCTTAAATAATCCATGGCACCGGCATCGAGTGCTGTCTTTAGGTCTTCGTCCGATAGCATTACCCCCGTGGCAATTATTATTGGTATATGCATCAGGGCAGGTGATTTCTTTAGGGACTGAATCAGCTCAATTCCGTTCATCTCTGGCATCTCCCAATCGGAAACAATAATATCGGGCGTAATATTTTCCATTGCCGTTAATGCCGATTGGCCATTATTTGCCTGGTAAATGATGTATTCAGGGTGGTACTTTTCAATGATCGAGATTATCGTCCTTAGGCTTTCTATAACATCGTCAACTACGAGGATTTTATTTTTTGTCATTTTTTTTGGATTGGAGTTTAAAGTTAAAAGTTTCCTGCCCGTTCGTTCAGGCGGGCGTGTCAAGGGTTAAAACTTAATTTGTTAAATGCTTTTCCGCTACCTACTGTCTATCCCCCATCTTTTAGAGCCTTCTTCCATCAATTTGATATATTTTTTTTCATTAAAGGTTTCAGCGGCTTTCCTTACCTCATTTAACCATTGTGTCATTTCTTTTATATCCTTTTTACGGATATCCCGTATCAATTTTTTTATTTCAGAAATCCTGTAAACATCCAGTTTTTTCAGTCCCAGAAGAAAAGGTTCCAATGCCAGCTTAACATTTTCTGAAATTTCCTGTTCTTCTATGTTATTTTCGGTTTCTACGGCATTTTCTTCAAATGTAGTAAAAGACCCCGAGTTTATTTGATACTCATTTAGCATAATCCAAAATTCAGCACCATTGCCGGGTTCGGAATCGACACCAATCACCCAGTCATGGGATTCGGCAGCGACTTTGCAAAATGCGAGGCCTAAACCGGTAGAGCCGATTTGGCCCGATTTGATTTTTTTTACCTGTGCGAATTTTTCAAAAATGACCTCATGGTGTTCTTTAGCTATCCCGATCCCCTCATCCTTCACGGAAATCCTTAGGAGGTTGTCCTTGGTTATGGCCGTGTTTATGGAAATAGTGTCGTTGGAATGTGAGTACTTGATTGCGTTGGTAAGGAAATTTATAAAAACCCGTGTTAAAATATCCTTATCGGCCATAAAACCGTAATTGAAAGTTGACTTGTTCAATATTTCAATGTTTTTTTCCAAACATAAATACTCAGTTTCCTGTAATGACAGCCGAATAATCTCAAACAAATCGACTTTGGTTTTGTTCAGGGTCAAACTATTGTTCTCGGCTTTGTTAATGTCAAGGAGGTTCATGATCAGGATAAGCATTTGTTTGCTCGCACGGTTTACGATTACGCTCTTTTCCTTTTCATTGTCAAACACATCAAGGTTTGCTAATAAATTAAGCGGGTTTTTTAAATCGTGCACCAGCATACTTGTCATGGCTTGCTTGTATTCGTCAAGTTCCCGTAATTTTTCATAGGCATTGTTTACCTTTTTTGCATAAGTTTCAATTTCGATTTTCTGCTTGCTTATTTGTAAGTTTTTCTTGGTTAAAAGCCGGTTGACCTTTTTTAGCTTTTTACGGGTAGAGTATATATAAATTGAGAATACGGCCAGAAAAACAAAAATGAACAAGAACATGGTCAGGGTTATGTTTTTTTTCTTGATCTTATAGTCTTTCTTTTCAATCTGCATTTGTTGTTTTTCGATCTGCTGTTCTTTTTTTTGTGTTTCATATTTCGTGTTGAGTTCCGATATCAGCTTATCGCTTTTCTCTGAGAAAATCCCCATTCGCTTATGTTCAAAGATAACATGGTATTTATAGGCAAGTTCAAATTCCCCAATTTCGGCATAAGCCCTGGCAAGGTATTCTGAAGATACAACACTAAGGGCTTTTAGGTTTAATTTTGATGAAATATCATAAGATTCCATGGCATATTGTACCGTGTTATGGTAGTCTTTCAAAAGAAAATAAGTAATGGATATATTATTTAATATATTTGCTTCCCCACTTGGATTGTCAAATTCCCTTATAAAGCGCAAAGCCTCCTGAAAACTTTCGATAGCGTTTTTATAATCTCCTTGGTCGCGGAATATAGCTCCTTTTATGGCCAGGTTGTTTGATGAAAGTACTTTGTTGTTGATAAATTCAGCAAGTCTAAGCGAAGAATCGGCCCATAAAAGGGCTTCGTCGTACTTTCCTGTCTCAAAATATACAGCCGCCAACCTGTTTAAGATATTTGATTTTAATTTAGTGTTATTAGTTTTGTTTGCAAGAGCCCAGGCCTCTGTTAAATAGCGTATCGAATTGTCATATTGTGCAGTTGCCCTGTATTGATCCCCTATAAACAATAAAAGCATGGCATATTGTAATTTGTACAAACTACGGGCCCTGACATATTCCAAACACCGAAATGAATAATACAATGAAGAATCGTATTCGCTCAAAAAAATAAATTGATTTATTACTTGCAAAAAACCACTGGATATAAATAACGTATCTTTTGCATTTTCAGCCTCATAAATTAGTTTTTTACCATATAATATAGAAGAATCACTATTTTTATCGGCCCAATAATGTGCAATTTTTTTTAATAGCTCCAATTTCGCAGTGTTATCAGTTGGATTTTGGTATTTTGATAAAAGGCTGTCGAGTATTGAATTGTTTGAAAACGAGATAACAGAAAAGGGGAAAAAGAAAAAAACCAACAAAAAAATATCTAAAGGAATGGTTTTTTTCATCTCATAAAATTAAATCAGTAAATACCTCGAAACAAACAAATGTCAAATATAAACAATAATTTTCTGGTTATACTACTTTGCAGGGATAAATTTTTGTAAGCACCGGTTTTCTTTGATACACTAAATAGAAGGCATAAAGGAAATGAAAAAACCCGATTCCCCCATTTTGTTAAAAGTGTATTCAAAGCGAAATACAAAATCGTAATAGGTCGCAAAGTCGAGGCCAATCCCATAACCTGCCATAATTTCGTTGGACAAAGGGTTGGTGCTGATGTTCCGGTGGTCGATCACATAACCGAAATCGGCAAAGATATTCAGGTAAAAAGCATAATACAATTTACTGAATTTGTCGGTGGGGATAAAATCCAACGAAAACTCACGCATGGATACCAACTCGAATTTCAGGTTGTTTTTCATGAGTGCGTAATGCTGCCCATCAACCACATAAAACTCATAGCCCCTTACAAAATCACGCCCATAACCAAGGCCTTTTTGATAATAATAGGGCTGGTAATTCCCGATGGGGGATACCTTTGCCGACAAACCACTTGCCCAATAAAACCGTTTGCCGATTTGGTTGTACTGCCTGTAATTGGCTTTCAAGTCAAGGATATTTACATTCTGGCCCGCCATAAGCCCTAGTCCTTTCTTTTCGATCATTGCATCAAAATAATGGCCTTTCAACGGATATTGTTTAAAGTCGCGGTAATCGCTGCGGTATTGATAAAAGAACGAAAAGAATTTATTGTCGTTGAATGGGGAAAAGGAATAATCGGGATTATAAATAAGGACAGAATCGGTTACGTTGAGGTCGGTATATTGAAATTTGAACCAGTGCATATTATAGATGCCTTTGCGGTGATAGGCTTCTGCATAGGCAAAGACCTCACGTTTCGGGCTCTCGTTTTCTTCCCGGTAATAAACTTCCTTGTTGTCAACGGAACTATAGGCTATTTCATGGTTTTGGGCAAATCCACCGGCAACGCCCAGTCCCCATGTCTGCTTTTTGTTTATATAAGGGATCTGGTAAGAAAGCTCATATTTTTGGTCGTACCCAAAACGGGTGAACAATATCAGTTTTTCCCTTCTCCCCCTGAAATTGTTCCAGGTAAGGAACATACCGTAGTTCACGCGGCGCCAGTCTTTTTTCTTCAGCCATTCGTTGATGTTCCTGTCGGCAAATTCAAGGATGGGGACAGGCCAGACATACCAGCGTTCGGTAAAGCCCAGTTTCACGTCCAATAATTTCGGATCGGATTTCACCGGGACCGAATCAATGTGCACGATATTGAAAAGGGAGGTGTTGACCAGGTTTTGTCGGCTTTGTTCAAAAACCGAGCTTATTTCGCTTACCGGAATTGTGTCGTTTTCCTTAAAAAGCAATTCACGTTGGATAATCCGTTTTTTGGTGATCTTGTTCCCCGAAAACTCAATGTTCCTGATAATAAAATAATCCACCGAAGAAACAGAATCCGGCAGGTTTGCGGCATTTCCTTTCGTACAGGAAAAAGTATTTAGGGCGAAAACAATGAAAAAGGAAAATAAAAGCTGCCTCATGTTAAATGTTCAGATAGTTCATCAGGGAATCGTACCTGTCCTTCAAATCCTCCATCGAACCCTGATCTTCGGTGTAGGTTTCTTTTATCACGTAATCGTAACGGTTGAAAGTTTGAATGACGGGTTCAATGTCCGTTCTGTTGATCTTTAACGTAACTTCTATCTTTGTGGATTCGTTTTTCGATGCAATAAATAAACTTAATATTTTAGAGTCATGTGACTCAACGATTTGCGCTATTTGCGAAAGCACATAATCTTTATGGTTCAATTCAAGCACGATGATGGCCCCGGGTTGTTCGATTACGGTAAATTCGGCCAGGTTCTTCATTAAACGGTTGAGGGTGATGGTCCCCACATATTTGCCGTTCCTGTCGATAACGGGAAGTGCCGAAATACGTGCCTGTGACATTGCCTTGATAACATCGAAGAAATGCTCATGCTCAAAAACGGAAGGTTTGGGCAATACCGAAAAACTCTCGCTGATGGAACTGTCGAGGTCGCTCATATTGTAAACATCCACTTCCGAAATAATCCCGATATATTCGCCATCGTCCACCACGGGGATATGTGAAATTTTATTTTCGTCCATCGAAATCAGTGCTTCCGAACCCCGGTCCGTGGAGCTTACGGGAATCACACCGTCTGCAATCATGTTTTTGGCTTTCATTGTTTTGATTTTATGTTTTTTTCAATACACTTTAGGGTTTACTTACCCTTAACCAAGGTCATACTGAGCTTGTCGAAGTATTACCTTTCCCGATAATCATTTTCCGTTTTTTCCCAATATTCATCGTTCAGCACACTCAGGTAGTTTTCATATCTTTTCAGATTTATTTTCCCTTCTTTAATAGCTTCGATTACGGCACAGCCCGGTTCATGTGTGTGCGAACAGTTGCTGAATTTGCAATCGTGCATATGCTTCCGCATTTCGGGGAAGCGTTCCGCAATCTCTTTCCGGTTAAAATCGGTAAGCCCGAATTCTTTTATCCCGGGCGTGTCAATTAAAAATCCCCCAAAAGACAGAGGGTGCATTTCCGCAAAGGTTGTGGTATGAAGACCTTTTTTGTGGGCTTCCGAAAGTTTTCCGGTCTTAAGCTCTAATCCGGGCTGCATCGTATTTGCCAAAGCGGATTTTCCAACTCCCGAATGGCCCGAAAACAGACTTCGTTTATCTTTAAGGACCTCTTTGAGCAGCCCCAAATTATCGCCTCTTATCGCTGATGTTTTCAGGCATTTATAACCGATACTTTCATATAGGCCCATCAGCTTTTCCAAATCTTGCAATTGCTTTTCATTGTAGATGTCTGTTTTGTTAAAAACCAAAATGGCCGGTATATGATAAGCTTCGGTGGTTATCAGGAAACGGTCGATGAAACCCGTGGATGTTCGCGGAAAAGCCAGTGTTGCAACTATGATGGCCTGATCCACATTGGCAGCGATGATATGGGAAACCTTGGAAAGTTTGGTGGATTTACGGACGATATAATTGTGCCGGGGCAAAATTTCGGTTATCCAGCCACTTGAACCATCAATGGAATTCTTGAAAACCACTTCATCGCCCACGGCCACCGGATTGGTGGCTTTAATCCCTTTTATGCGGAATTTCCCGCGCAACTTGCACTGGGCTATTTTCCCGTCATCGGATAAAACCGTGAACCAGCTTCCTGTTGATTTGATTACCGTGCCCTGCAATTGTTTTGTTTTTTATAAAAATGCAATAATAACCTATTATTTAACCGTGTAAAATTACAAGATTTATGCGATTAACCCGCATTATGGGAAAAATCGTTTTTTTGCAATGTGTAAAAGAATGAATCGTAATTTTGCATTTTGAAATTATCGTTGCTCCGTAAGTGTGTTTAATTGGTTGAATAGCCCCGTGCATTAGCTCAGGGTAAAAAGCAAAAAAACATAGTAGTTTTGGCGGCCTGTCTGTACGTAGCCGTTTCGGCAAAGGCAGGGATTTTCGAGGCATGTCCTGAGCTTGTCGAAGGGTAGCCGAAAGTCGTGACAAAACGAATAGTTTATTAAATAGTTAGGTTTTGTACGGATTGTTGAGTAGAAACTTATAATTGATTTTCAAATGAAAAAGTTTTTAATGAAAAGGATATGGGTGTTTTTGTTAGGCCTTAGTGTGTTCCCTAGTTTTGCATCATCGCCCGATGGCTTATGGAAAGCGGTTTACGTAAATTCCTCACCCGATACTTTATTGACTTATACTAAAATGCTCCTTCGGGTCGATGGGGGAAGTTTTCAATTGGTAAACTATGACGATTACCTTGCCGGGAAAAACCTGTTTGAAAATGAGGGTTTCTTCGATCTTGCCGATAGCTCGTTGGTTTTTAACAAAGACAGTACAAACCAGAAAACCTATAAGTTGAATATTGTGGATGGGAATCGGTTGGAAATTATCACCAAGGAAGACCCAAGGACAGTGATAGCATTTGTAAAATTGAAAAGGCATAAATTGGGCGGGGAAAAAGATGAACTGGAAGCATTTATGAGAGAAAATCCGTTTGAATTTGATTTTGCCTTTTTTGAGGGGGCGTTTGAAATGGAATTTGATGAAGGAAGCCGGTTTATGGTAACGGATAATGTGGAGCCTTTCTTTCCAAGTTTTAGTAAATGGGCCGTTGTGGATTTTGATGATGAGCTGTTCATCTATTTCTCTGGTCTTGCGCCATTTCTCCATGTCGTTTCCGTGGATTCATCGGGGATTGTTTGTGAGGATGAGTTCGACAGGGTTTATTCCGCTTCCCTTAAAAAAGTCCCTTTTCAGCAAAAATTCAACAAAGAAAAACTTTTTGGGGTTTGGGAAGAAAAATCGGTTGATGAAGATTATTTAAGGTCGATGCCCGAAAAGCTATGGGATAAGGAAATTTATGTAAAACAGGTTTGGGAGATCAAAGAAGAATCTGCCACGCTTCATTCAATTTTCAGAAGCCTTGACTCGCCCATGGAAATAAGCCGTAATGGGGAGATGGTCCAGTTCCTTATGTTCAACGAACTCAATAACCATCAGTTCAGGGTTTTGTCCATCGATAAAGAAAAACTCGTTGTGGAAAGGTTAAACAGAAACGGGGATGTGGCCAGGGATACCCTCGTGAAACAAAAGAAGATGCCTGTCCCGGTGAAATTAAAAGATTTCCTTAGGGATAATAAATAGGGATAATTAATAGAAGTCCCCTTATAGCTTTTGGTTGGTTTTGAAAATGTGTTGCTGGTTCGGAAGTTAAAAGTTGAAAAGTTAGGGGTTAAGCGTTGATTTCCTCGTTCAAGCTTTCGATAATCCCCAAAACTTCATCTTTGCCCACTTTTGTTTTTGCCGAGGTCAGTATGGAAACAGGCAATTCTTCCCATTGTGTCAGGAGAAATTCCTTGTAGGCTTTTATGTTTTTTGATAAACGGTTTTTGGTCAGTTTGTCGGTTTTTGTGAACACGAGGAAGAAGGGAAGTTCCTTTTCGCCCAACCATGAGATAAATTCCAAATCTATTTTCTGCGGTTCAAGCCGTGAGTCGATAAGGATAAAAACAGCGACCAAATTTTCGCGGTGCAACAAATAGTTGCTTATCATTCCTTCCCAGCTTTTCCTGTTTTTTTTTGAGGTCTTTGCATAGCCAAAGCCGGGCAGGTCAACGATATGCCAGTTTTCATCGATGAGGAAATGGTTGATTAGTTGTGTTTTTCCCGGTGTGCCGGATGTCTTGGCCAGGTTTTTCCTGGCAACGAGCATGTTTATCAAAGAAGATTTACCCACATTTGAACGACCGATAAAGGCGTACTCCGGTAGTTCTGTTTGTGGACATTTTTGGTAATCGGTATTGCTCATTACAAATTTGGCTGTCTTTATTTGCATGGTTTAGTATATTATTTCTGATATTCGTGTATTTTTCCATACGGACTTCCTTTGGTCGTTGCAAAATATTAATTATTGAGGAATGTTCGTTATGCTTGTCTGTGAATTTCTGTGGGTTCCCTGTCTGCCGACAGGCAGGTGTGTGTGATTCCTGGCTTGACCAGGTTAGGTTATTAGGTCCGTATCTCTATACGCCTTTTTAATTCCCTTGATCAAATGAACCCATATGCCTGTCCTTTTTGTAATCGTAAATATCGGCAATGGTAATGATGATGGCTGTCTCTTCCACATTGCCAAAGGCTGGGTTAACGGCAGTCCCAAAGGTTTTCATCGATCCGGAAAGGTTCATGTACGCATTGACCAGGGGAGGGATGCTTTCCTTTAAGCGGCGTACTTTCTGGGCCAATATCCGATAATCCTCGTCATAATTGACCCCGGTAAAAATGCTGTCAAGTACTTTTTGCCTGGTCGTTAGTTTGAGTGGTTCGTATGGTTTTAACAGATTTTCAGTATCAGGGAAGTATTTGTTCATAAAGTACAATATCATATCACGGGCAAACGTATCAAAATCAGGGTACATAGTGATTTTCCCAAAATTGTATTTCGTTTCCGGGTTCATTACGGAGATTGCCCCAAGTCCATCCCATAAATTATCCAGTGAATACATCCCTTTCCTCAAATTGACCGTGGGCTGAAAGAGAGGCTGTACAAAAGAGCGCCCCAGTTCAAAGGTGTAAGGCCAGTATTTTTTTAAGAATTTTTCGGAAAAATGAAATAGCTTGGAAGTTGGGCTTTTTGGTTGGCCGTTTTTATCAACCGGCACGTCTTTTCCATAGATATAACGATAGCCCCCTACGATTTCTTTTTCCCGTGGGTTCCAAACAATCAATTGCTTAAAGGGGACTTCGGCAGTGTCATATACGTCAATATCCATCTCTTTTCCGGTTCCGCCCCCGGCTTCCCTGAACGTGTATTCGCGGAGCCTGCCCACTTCCCGCATCAGGTTTGGTGCTTGTTTGTCAGTGAAAACATATATTTGATTGTTTCCATTGTTTGTTTCACGGATAAAAATATCTTTCGTTAATTCTTTCTCTAACAGGCCCCTGTCAACCGGGGAAATTATTGTTTTCATCTTTTTCGTTTTTTTTATCCTCCGAAGCTTCACCGCTTTCGTTAAACCTATTTTGATTGCAAGGCGAAGGAGGAACGTTTATCTATGGACTTTGTTCTAAATATTTGCCAACTGCCTACTATTCCCCCGGGTCAAAAGCTTCCGTATTGCCTTCTCCCAAAGAATAAACATGTCTTTTAACTTTTTCGGCCCAAACCACATTATTGTATCTTTTGTCAAAAGTTTCATATGGAATAGGTTTCCCGAAAATAATATGTACTTTTTGCCCTTTCTGCTTAAACATTTCGTCCGGCAGGTAAGCCATTTCAATGTTTGCCTTTATATTGATTTTTTTTCGCCAATTGGCTATATTATAGAACTTGTTCGAGTTTTTCCCATCGATAAAGACCGGGATGATGTTCCTTTTATATTGTTTCGATTTGGCTACGAAAGTCTTCTTCCAGTCCAAATCCTGAATGCCCGATTTCTGTTTCCGTGAAACAAGGCCGGCCGGAAAGTAAAGCATCAGCTTTTCCGACTCAAAAGTCTGTTGTATGATCTTAATATTATCGGCATTGGAACCAACTTTGTTTACCGGGACAAACAACGGCCTCATTTGAGGCAAGAACATCAGGAGGTCATTTACCGGAAAAACAATGTCTTTCCTTATTTTCCCTACCTCCTGCATGAGCGCCAGGCCATCCAGTCCCCCAAGTGGATGGTTAGAGGCAAGCAACGCTTTCCCCTCCCTTGGAATATTTTCGGTTCCTTTACTTGATACGATCACACCAAACATTTCGAGTGTGGCTTTCACAAAATCAAGCCCTATCACGTTTTCGGTTTTACGCAGGTGTTCATTGATTTCATCCTCGTGGATTACCTTCCGTAAATACTTATATATAAAACCGGGTACTGTTTTGGCAATACGTGGGCTCTTGGATCGAAATATGTTTTCGATGTCAACAATCCGCTTTTTCGTTTTTATATCTCCCATTTTTAAGTCACATTCTAAGTCATTGTGATACAAAGTTACATAATGTTTGCCCAAATGCTAAAAAAAACTTCTTGTAGGAAGTAACAATTCCCAAAAAATGCAGTTATCAATACACTAAGTGGGAAAAAGTGGAAAAAAGTTATTAACAAGTGGGGAAAAGTGGGAAATCTTTTCTAAATTTACGCCTTGAAATTTTTTAACATGACAAACCTGACATATACATACGAATGTAAGGCTGATTCCAAGGGGAGAGTAGCGCTCCCGGCAGGATTGAAGCGTGAACTTGCACTCGTTTTGAACGATGGGTTTGTAATTAAAAAGTCCGTGTTCGACCGTTGTCTTGAACTTTACCCAAAAGCTGAATGGGAAAAAGAGATGGCTGGCGTGGACAAGCTCAATAGGTTTGTTAAAAAAAATGTGGATTTCATAAGGCGGTTTATGGCAGGTGTGAAGCCCGTTGATTTGGATGGAAACGGACGCTTGCTCATTCCTAAGGATTTGATTGCATTTGCGAAGATAGACAAGGAACTCGTGTTGACATCACAGATCAATAAGATAGAGATATGGGACAAAGGGAGCTATCGGAAAGAGGTTGAGGATAGCGATGTCGATTTTGGTGCGCTGGCCGAGGACGTGATGGGAAAAATGGACGATAATCAAAACTAAATCCGGAAGAAAATTTAAGAATTGTCAGCTTGAAATCCATTGATTATCATAGATGGAAATAGATGGCATATGTATCACAAGCCCGTTTTATTAAAGGAAAGCATTGAGGGTCTCAACATCCTTGAAGGTGGTGTATATGTGGACACAACTTATGGCGGAGGTGGACATTCCAAAGAAATTCTTGGGAAAATAGGCAATGGCTCATTGATCGCGTTCGACCAGGACATTGATGCCATTGAGAATAAGATTGAAGATGAACGGCTGATTTTGATACAGCAAAATTTCCGGTATATGCGGAACTTTTTAAAGCTGTACAAAGCTGTTCCAGTGAATGGGATACTGGCAGATCTTGGGATTTCTTCGCACCAGATCGATGAGGGCGAAAGGGGTTTTTCGGTTCGGTTTGATGCCGGGCTCGATTTGAGGATGAACCGCGAGAAAGGGATGTCGGCAAAGGAAATCGTGAACGGCTGGCCGGTGAGGGAAATCAGGAATGTCCTATACCGCTACGGTGATTTGAAGAATTCGGGGAAGGTGGCTGTCGCAATCGAGAGTTTCAGAAACGAAAAGGAGATTGAAACCACGGCCCAGTTGAAAGAGGCAATTGGCAAATGTGCGCCACGGGGATTGGAGAATAAGTTTTACGCCCGGGTTTTCCAGGCCTTGCGCATTGAGGTGAACGATGAACTGGGGGCTTTGAAAGAGATGTTGAAGCAGTCAGTGGATGTATTGGAAAAAGGGGGACGGATAGTGGTGATTTCCTATCATTCCCTTGAAGACAGGTTGGTAAAGAATTTTTTCAGGACAGGGAATTTTGAAGGAAAGCAGGAAAAGGACTTTTACGGAAATTTGATCACAAGCCTGAAACCGGTAAACAGAAAACCACTTGTCCCAACAGAAGAAGAGATAAAAAGCAATAGCCGGGCAAGAAGTGCAAAATTGAGGATTGCGGAAAAAATATGACAAAGGGAAAAAATAAAGGTTTCGGGAAAAGTGGAAAAGTAGTTGCCAATTCCATACGAAATGTATTGGGTGGCGATTTCATTAAAAATGAGAGTACGCTCCGGCAAATCCCTTTTTTGTTAATGCTGGCTTTTCTCGCCCTTATTTACATCGGCAATTCCTATTTTGCCGAGAAAAACATACGGAAGATAGAAAAAATGCAGCGTGAACTGAAAGAGTTGAGGTACGAATACATTTCGGTAAAATCGGAAGTAATGCACGCAACCCGTCAGTCGGAAATTGCAAAGCAGCTCAACTCAAAAGGGATTAAAGAATCAACAGTGCCACCCGACAAGATTGCGGCAGAAGAAGAAAAATAGACCCCACCCTACATTGCCTTCGCATAGCTTTGGCAGAGCAAGGAAGGATGGGGGAATCAATACAAATCGAGAATAGTGAAAAACGTCAAGACAGACATATTGTGGAGGGTTTTCCTGGTTTACTTCGGGATACTCGTTTTTGGCGTGGCCATTATCGTAAAGGTAATCCACATCCAGTTTGTGGAAGGGAGTGAGCTGTTGGACAAATCACGCAAACAATCATTGAAATATTTCAACGTGGATGCCGTTCGCGGAAATATTTGTGCATCTGACGGAAGTTTACTTGCCACTTCCGTTCCCATATTCGATGTACGTATGGATGTGGCTTCCCCATTGATTTCAAATACTGATTTCAAGAACAATATTTCGGCCCTTGCGGGAAAATTGTCCTCGCTTTTTGGTGATAAATCAATGTACCAGTACAAAACGGCTTTGCTGCGCGAACGGAAAAAAGGCAACCGTTATTTTCTTATCAAGCGAAACGTGACCTATCTGCAATTGAAGAAGATGCGCGGGTTCCCCATTTTTGAAAGGGGAAAATATCGTGGTGGATTGATCATTATTCCCAAAACCAAACGGGAAAAGCCCTACCGGATGCTGGCCGAGAGGACCCTCGGTTACCAAAATAAAAAGGAAGACCTTTTTGTTGGGATTGAAGGGGCATATAACGATGTTTTGAGTGGTAAACAGGGACGGCAATTGAAGAAAAAAATAAACAGTGGTGATTGGAAACCTGTTTTTGACGAAAACGAAATCGAACCTCAGGACGGTAAGGATATTATTACGACCATCGACCTGAACATACAGGATGTGGCCGAATCGGCACTTTATAGCCATCTTGTCGAACACGATGCGGATTGGGGCTGTACCGTGCTGATGGAGGTGCAAACAGGACATATCCTTGCAATTGCCAATCTCACAAAAGACAAAAGATCGGGGACTTATAAGGAATCCTATAATTATGCGGTGGGCGCTCCTGTTGAACCCGGCTCTACCTTTAAACTGGCGTCCATGCTTTCGTTATTGGACGATAATTTGATTAACCTTGAGGACACGGTAGAAATCAAGGAGTACAAAATGTACTCCGGGCTTACGATTCGGGATGTGCACGGGATCCGTGACGGACGTGTGACCATAAAGGAGATTTTTGAAAAGTCATCGAATGTAGGTGTTTCACAACTTGTGACCAATGCATATGCCTCAAATCCGCAAAAGTATATTGACCATTTATATGGGATGTCCCTGAACCAAAAGCTGGGTTTGGATATTCCGGGCGAAGGGAGGCCCTATGTCAAAAACACGAAGGATAAAACCTGGTCAAATGTTTCATTGCCGTTTATGTCGATTGGTTATGAACTTCAAATAACCCCTTTGCAAACACTTGCATTTTACAATGCCGTGGCAAATAATGGAAAATTGATGAAACCCATGTTTGTCCAGGAAATCAGGCAGGCAGGGAAAACCCTGGAAACATTTGAACCTGAAGTGTTGAACAATCAAATTTGTTCGGAAGAAGCCATTCTAAAAGGAAAGGAATTGCTGGAAGGAGTGGTTGAAAACGGGACTGCTAAGGCATTGGGCAAATCGGTTTATAAAGTGGCCGGAAAAACAGGTACAGCACAAATTGCCGGTAAATCTGGATATAATAAGCGCGATTATAATGCTTCCTTCGTAGGCTATTTCCCGGCGGATAACCCAAAGTATTCCTGTATTGTTGTGGTGAGCCGTCCTTCCAAGGGCCACTATTATGCTACTTCTGTGGCTGTTCCGGTTTTTAAGGAAATTGCCGATAAGGTTTATTCTACTGATTTGGGCATCCAGCAGGATGAACTGGAATTGGCAGATAATCTTGCGTATCCGGTTTATGCCACGGGCTACGAAGATGAGATAGAATATATCTATAAATCCCTGAATATTCCCCTCGATTCCTCAAGTACAAATTCGGAATGGGCGGTTTCGGTGAAGTCCGACAGCAGCATTTTGTTGAAGACAAGGGTGATAAAGGAAAACCTCGTTCCCAACGTAAGGGGGATGGGAGCCAGGGACGCTGTGTATGTATTGGAAAATATGGGTTTGAAAGTAATACTTAAGGGAAGGGGTTTCGTGAAAGAACAATCCATAAAACCCGGGATGAGGATCAAAAAAGGAAATACGGTTTATTTGAGATTGGCTGTTTAAATTGAGCATAAAATAAAAAAAAGAAACATTGATTCATTTTCACAGAGAGTCATTCTTGCATTGGATCATTCTCGCATTGAATCATTGAAACATTGAATCATTGTTGTATTAATAAATATGGTAAACCTAAACGACATATTAAAGGACATTGAAATCCAAAAGGTGCTTGGGGACACCGACCGGGATATAGCCTCCATCCAATTCGATTCGAGGAAGGTGGAAAAGAATGCTCTTTTTGTGGCCGTTAAGGGAACCATCACCGATGGGCACCAATACATTTCCAAAACGATTGATCTGGGTGCAAGTGTTGTTATTTGTGAAATATTACCGAAGGAGATAAATAATGAGATAACATATATCCAGGTTCCTGATAGCAGCAAAGCCCTTGGAATTGCAGCTTCCAACTATTATAATAACCCATCTGAAAACCTGGTTTTGGTTGGTGTGACCGGGACAAACGGGAAAACCACCATTGCAAGTTTGCTTTATGAAATGTTTGAAAAACTGGGTTATCCCTGTGGGCTACTTTCCACCATCGAAAATAAGATCAACGGGCAAATAATCAGTGCTACCCACACAACGCCCGATCCTGTTCAGTTGAATGCCTTGCTTGCGCAGATGGTCGATCAGGGAATTTCACATTGTTTTATGGAGGTGAGCTCACACGCCATCCATCAAAACCGTATTGTGGGATTGCATTTTGACGGAGGGATATTTACCAATATTTCACGCGATCATCTCGATTACCATAAAACCGTTGATGAATACATAAAAGCGAAAAAAAGGTTTTTTGACGATTTGCCTGCCGGGGCTTTTGCGCTGACCAATGCGGATGATAAGACCGGAAAGGTAATGTTGCAAAATACCAGGGCAAAGAAAGTTTCATACAGCCTGAAGACTTTGTCGGATTTTAAATGCAGGGTCGTTGAAAACCAATTCGAGGGCTTGCAATTGGAAATCAACGGAACGGAAATCTGGTGCAAACTGATCGGGAACTTCAATGCTTACAACTTGTTGGCGGTGTATGCAACGGCAATTTTGCTTGGAGAAGGCAAGGAAGCGGTATTGACTGCCCTAAGTACTTTGGACCCCGTGGATGGGCGATTTGAATATTTCATATCGGAGAATAATGTGAAGGGGATCGTGGATTATGCACATTCACCGGATGCCCTGAAAAACGTTTTGAACACCATATCAAATATCCGTACCCGCAACGAAACGCTGATAACAGTTGTGGGTGCCGGTGGTGACCGGGATAAGGGCAAAAGGCCCATGATGGCACAAATTGCGGCCCGACAAAGTGACAAGGTTATCCTGACATCTGATAACCCCCGTTCGGAAGACCCGGAACAGATTATTTCGGATATGGAAAGTGGTATTGAACCGGAGGATCTCAAAAAGGTGGTTTCTATCACGAATCGAAAAGAGGCCATAAAGACAGCCTGTATGTTGGCTGCACCAGGTGATATAATCCTTGTGGCAGGTAAAGGGCATGAAAAATACCAGGAGATAAAAGGGGTGAAACAGCCTTTTGATGATAAAAAGGTTTTGAAAGGGTTTTTAGGAGTTGAAAAGTCTGAGGTTAAAAGTTAGGAGTTGGAAGGTTAAAAGTTAGGAGTTAAAAGTTAAAAAAATGTGCAAAATTAACGCATAACAATCTTAACACATAACGCATAACAATCTTAACACATAACGCATAACACTTCAACACATAACCATAACAATCTTAACACATAACGCATAACACTTCAACACATAACGCATAACAATCTTAACACATAACGCATAACAATCTTAACACATAACGCATAACACTTCAACACATAACGCATAACAGTTTTAACGCATAACGCATAACAACTAATGTTCTACTACCTGTTCACATATCTTGATGAAGCCTTTAATGTCCCGGGGGCGGGGGTGTTTCAATACATCACTTTCCGGGCGGCGGCGGCGGTCATCACCTCACTTGTCATATCCATGTTGTTTGGGAAAAGGCTGATACGTCTGTTGAACAAAAAACAGGTAGGCGAGACCATTCGTGATCTGGGCCTTGATGGACAGATGGAGAAGCAAGGGACACCAACCATGGGCGGACTGATTATCCTTGGGTCTATCCTTGTCCCCACTTTGTTGTTTGCCAAACTGGACAACATTTACATTATCCTCATGCTCTTCACAACGGTGTGGCTGGGATTGATCGGTTTTTTGGACGATTACATAAAAGTCTTTAAAAAGAATAAAAAAGGATTGGCCGGAAAGTTTAAAATCTATGGCCAAATTGTATTGGGCCTTGTAGTTGGTTTGGTGATGTATTTTAATGACAGCGTTGTTATCAGGGAGAAAATACCGGTGGGGACAAGTGTCCGGGTTGAAGGGGTATCAGGTCAAAACAGTATTTCAAGGAATTTTTCGAAGGAAGCAAAGAAATCCACAAAAACCACCATCCCTTTTTTCAAGAACAACGAAGCCGATTATTCAAAGATACTTGCATTCCTCGGTGAAGGATATGAAAAATGGGCATTCCTGATTTTTATTCCCATCGTTATCCTGATTATCACGGCGGTTTCAAACGGTGCAAACCTTACAGATGGCATGGATGGACTTGCCACCGGCACTTCGGCCATTATCGGGGCTACCCTCGGTATTCTGGCCTGGGTTTCGGGCAATATCATATTTGCCGATTACCTCAATATCATGTATATCCCGAATACGGGCGAACTCACGATTTTCATCAGTGCTTTTGTGGGAGCCACCATTGGGTTTCTATGGTACAATTCCTTTCCGGCACAAGTGTTCATGGGCGATACGGGAAGTTTGGCCATTGGTGGGATAATTGCGGTTTTTGCCATCCTTATCCGCAAGGAGTTCCTGATTCCGGTTTTATGTGGGATTTTTCTCGTGGAGAGCCTTTCGGTAATTATGCAGGTGAGTTGGTTCAAATACACCAAAAAGAAATATGGGGCAGGAAGGCGGATTTTTAAAATGTCACCGCTCCACCACCATTTTCAAAAAATGGGTTACCCCGAACCAAAAATAGTCCAACGCTTTTTTATCGTGGGGATTATGCTGGCAGTGGTAACAATCATAACATTGAAACTGAGGTAATGGGTTTTGAAAAAGAAGCTGGTCATATTGGGTGCGGGGGAAAGCGGGACAGGCGCAGCGGTTTTGGGATTGAAGCAGGGATTTGAGGTTTTTGTTTCTGACAAAGGTCCGATAAAAGATAAATACAAAGACGTTCTTTCACAGTATGAAATAAATTTTGAGGAAGGAAAACATTCCATCGAAAGGATCTTGGATGCCGATGAAGTGGTCAAAAGCCCGGGGATTCCCGATACGGTTGCATTGATAGGGCAATTGCAGGAATTGAAAATCCCGGTGATTTCCGAAATAGAGTTTGCGGCAAGATATACAAATGCAAAACTGATTTGCATAACGGGCAGCAATGGAAAAACCACGACCACATTGCTTACCTGGCATATTTTGAACAAGGCCGGGTTGAATGTGGGGCTTGCAGGGAATGTGGGGCAAAGTTTTGCGCTTCAGGTAGCCGAAAAGGATTTTGACTTCTATGTTTTGGAGATCAGCAGTTTTCAATTGGATGGCATGTTCGGTTTTAAGGCCGATGTTGCAATATTGTTGAACATCACGCCCGACCATCTCGATAGATATGAATATAGTTTTCAAAAATATGCTGATTCAAAACTTAGGATTGTCAGAAACCAGACCAGATCGGATTTCCTGGTTTATAATTACGACGATCCGGTCATAAAGCTTGAATTGGAAAAACGAAAACCAATCCAGGAATTGATCCCTTTCTCAATTGAACACAAAATAAAAAACAAAGGGGCCTTTTTAGAAGGCAATAATTTAATAATCAACACACAACCAAACTTAATTACAATGACGTTAGAACAATTAGCGCTTCAGGGAAAACACAACATTTACGATTCAATGGCGGCTGGTGTAGCTGCAAGCCTTTTGGGCATCAGGAAAAAAGTTATTTTGGAAAGCCTGTCCGATTTCAAAAATGTTGCCCACCGGCTTGAGTATGTCGCCCGTATCCACGGGGTCGAGTTTATCAACGATTCAAAGGCCACCAACGTAAATTCCACATGGTTTGCATTGGAAAGCATGAATACACCGGTCATTTGGATAGCTGGCGGAATCGACAAGGGGAATGATTATTCCATCCTGAAAGACCTTGTGGCCAAAAAAGTAAAAGCAATTATTTGTGTAGGAAAAGATAATACAAAGCTTGCCGAGGCTTTTGGGGATGTGTTGGACGATATTTTTGAAACCACCTCAATTGATGATGCCGTGAAGTATTCACTGGCTCTGGGCAAACGGGATGAAACTGTCCTGTTGTCGCCGGCTTGTGCAAGTTTTGACCTGTTCGAGGATTACGAAGACCGGGGCAACAGATTTAAAAAAGCAGTTTCGGAATTGTAACTAGCGACCAGCGACCAGCAACCAGCAACCAGCAACCAGTAGCCAGTTTCCGTTGATTAAAAAATTATTGCTTAGAACAAACGATTAAATATAATAGAATGGATTTCATTTTCAAAAAAGTTGGAGGGGATAAAGTCATCTGGTCGGTGGTTTTCGTCCTTTATATTTTTTCCCTTCTTGCGGTTTATAGTTCCACCGGGACGCTCGCCTATAAATACCATGGCGGCAATACCGAATACTATATGTTGAAGCAATTGGTTATCCTGGTTTTGGGCTTTGGCCTGATGTACCTTGTGCACCGTATCAATTACACCTATTTCTCAAGGATTTCACAAATCGCACTTTATGTGGCCGTGCCCCTTTTGTTGATTACTTTGTTTGTGGGTGTTAACCTGAACGAGGCACGGCGTGTGCTGCCTCTGTTTTTTGGGTTGACTTTCCAGACTTCCGATTTGGCGAAGCTGGCGCTCATCATGTACCTCGCACGATTGCTCACGAAGCGGCAGGAAAACATCAAAGATTTTAAATCGGCCTTTGTCCCGATTATGGCACCTGTGATTATTGTCTGTTTCCTGATTTTACCGGCCAACTTTTCAACAGCGGCAATTTTGTTTACTACCAGTTTGGTTATTATGTTCATCGGAAGGGTGAACCTGAAACATATTTTTTCCATCATCGGAATTGGTATTGTGTTCTTGGTGATGATGGTTTTGATTGCCCAGTCGAGCCCGAAACTGTTGCCCCGATTAAGTACCTGGGTCAGCCGGATTGAAAATTTCAAAAACGGGGACAGTAATGCGGAAGATAATTACCAGGTGGAGCAGGCAAAAATTGCTATTGCTTCAGGTGGTATCGTAGGGAAAATGCCCGGTAACAGTGATCAACGGAATTTTCTGCCACATCCCTATTCCGATTTTATTTATGCCATTATCATTGAAGAATATGGGTTGATAGGAGGTGTGGTTATTTTACTTCTCTATCTCATTTTGCTTTTCCGGGCTGTGAAGATCGTTACCAAGGCCCCGGGCAATTTTGGGGCGTTCCTTGCCATTGGGATTGCATTTAGCCTGGTTTTTCAGGCGCTGATAAATATGGGCGTGGCCGTGCATCTTTTGCCCGTGACCGGACAAACCCTTCCTTTGGTGAGCATGGGAGGGACATCATTATGGTTTACCAGTATTTCCATCGGGATTATATTGAGCGTAAGCCGTGAAATCGAAAAAAAACCAAATTTTACAAATGAACTCGCAACAGCTTAGGGTAATCATCAGCGGTGGAGGGACCGGGGGACATATTTTCCCGGCAATCGCCATTGCGAACACCTTGAAAAAAAACGTGGATGATTGTGCGATTTTGTTTGTGGGCGCATTGGGCAAAATGGAAATGGAAAAGGTGCCGGCTAACGGATACGAAATAAAAGGTCTGTGGATAAGTGGCCTGCAAAGGAAACTTACATTGAAAAACCTTTCGTTCCCATTTAAGGTCATTTCCAGTTTATGGAAGGCAAAGAGAATTATCAAGGAATTCAATCCCGGGATAGTTGTGGGTGTGGGAGGTTTTGCCAGTGGACCGACTTTGCGGGCTGCTACCTCTTTGAAAATCCCTGCCCTTATTCAGGAGCAGAATTCTTATCCGGGGATCACGAATAAAATCCTGTCGAAAAAAGTGGAAAGGATTTGTGTTGCTTATGATGGGATGGAGAAGTTTTTCCCAAAGGGGAAAATCGTAAAAACAGGGAATCCGATCCGCAATGAAATGGTTGAAATCGAAGGGCTGAAAGATGAGGCTATCCGGTTTTTCGATTTGAAAGAAGGCAAAAAAACGCTGCTGATTGTGGGGGGAAGTCTCGGTGCTTTATCTGTAAACAAAAGTATTCACCAGCATTTAGGTCTCCTTGCCGAAAATGGTTTGCAGCTTATTTGGCAAACGGGAAATTATTATTACGAAACGGCAAAAGCTGAAGATGGTGAAAATGTGAGGGTGATAAAGTTCATCAATAAAATGAACATGGCTTATGCGGCTGCCGATATTATTGTTTCACGGGCAGGTGCCATTGCCATTTCCGAAATATGTGCTGTACAGAAACCCACTGTTTTTGTGCCGTTGCCATCGGCTGCAGAAGACCATCAGACAAAGAATGCCCGGGCATTGGTGGATAAAAATGCAGCTCTTTTGGTGAAAGATAGCGAGGTGTCAGAAAAACTTGGGGATGTAGTTGTCCGGCTTTTAAGGGATGCTGAACGCCAAAAACTGTTTGCCGAAAACCTGGGTAAATTGGCAATCAGGGATGCGGCAGATAGGATTGTAAATGAAATATTGAAACTCAACAACCAGACATACAATGAAAAATAACGAACTAAAAGTTTATGAAACATCCATTGAATTGGCCGAGGAACTTTGGGAATCGGTCAGTTACTGGAACAACACATCAAAAAACTCTGTTGGCAAGCAAATCATCAGGGTGATTGATTCTGTTACAACTGATTTGGGCAAAACAACCAAAAATCAGGACCCAACTTATTTGCAGGACGAAGATGATCCCACAAGAATGAAAAGGGTACTCAACGACCGGGCAAGCAAATTGAGGAATTACATTAAAAAGAATACGTATTAAAATTTAGCTCAAATTAATTATAAAATGAGGCGCAAGAGTGGATGACTTAAAGCTCCGTAGGAGCAAAATATTTGCAACCCTGCATTATAGCTTTGAGGAATGCGGGGATACACGAAATTAAGTAAATAGGTTTTGGCGGGATTTTAATCATGACAAAACCAAAATCATGGATATAAGCAACGAATAGAACCATAGATTTTGAAAAACGGGCAATTACATAATATCTACTTTCTCGGGATCGGGGGCATTGGAATGAGTGCCCTGGCAAGGTATTATAATGCCCGGGGGGCAAATGTCAGCGGTTACGACAAGACCCCTTCGGATCTTACTGCCAGGTTGCAAAAGGAAGGGATTGCCATTCATTTTGAAGACGATGTAAATCAAATACCGGATAACCTGGATTTGATCATTTATACACCGGCTGTTCCAAAAGACCTGAAAGAATTTGTCCATCTGCAAAATTCAGGTATCGGTTTTTTAAAACGTTCGGAAGCCCTTGGACTTTTGACCAAAGGCCGGAAAACAATTGCCGTGGCCGGAACACATGGAAAAACAACCGTCTCGACTCTTATTGCGTGGTTGCTGAACCAATCCGAATTGGGATGTACGGCTTTCCTGGGCGGGATTTCAAATAATTTCAAATCCAATTTGGTTTATTCCGAAAATGCAGATTGGATGGTGGCGGAAGCCGATGAGTACGATAAGTCCTTCCTGAAACTTTTCCCTGATATCGCTTTGGTGACTTCCGTTGATGCAGACCATTTGGATATTTATGGTTCTAAGAACAGCCTGGTTCAGAGTTTCAATGATTTCATTTCCCAAACAAAAGATAGTGGGACAATTATTATAAAACAGGGCCTGGAATTGGAAATTGATCAGAAAGGAAAGAATAAAATCCTTCGTTATTCCCTTCGGGAAAAAGCGGATTATTTTACAAAGGACCTGGAACTGAAAAATGGTTTTTACACATTTGATCTGCAAACCCCACAGGGATTATTAAAGGGTTTTACCCTTGGAATCCCTGGCTTGTTCAATGTGGAAAATGCAGTGGCGGCACTTTCGGTGGCTTTGATGCTTGGGATTGACGAAGATAACTTAAGGCAATCGTTGGCAAGGTTTTCTGGTACCAACCGACGTTTTGATATTTTAGTAAATGATGGAACAAAAGTTTATATCGACGATTATGCCCATCACCCGAAAGAGATTGAGGCGGTTTTGCATTCGGTGAGGGAAATGTTCCCCCGTAAAAAACTCCTCGGGGTTTTCCAGCCACATCTATATTCAAGGACAAGGGATTTTGCAAAGGAGTTTGGGAAAAGCCTCAGTACTTTGGATGAACTTATTTTGCTTCCAATTTATCCGGCCCGGGAAAAACCGATAAGCGGAGTGGATTCTGAATTGATTGCAAAACAGGTTGAAAACATATCGGTAAATATTTGTGAAAAAAATGAATTGATTGCTGAATTGAAGAAAAAGGATTTCGATGTGTTGATAACAATGGGCGCAGGTGATATTGACCGTTTGGTGGAACCAATTGTTGGACTATTGAAGGATGATATATTAAGTGCTGTAGGCACGTAATATTTGTAGCCCTGTATGGAGCGGAGCGGAATACTGGGCTACAAAAAATAAATTAAATAGGTTTTGGCGGGGTTTTCGAGGCCTGCCCTGAGCTTGTCGAAGGGAAGCCGAAAATCCTGACAAAACCGGGTTTAAAAACAATAATAGAATTTTGAAAAATGAAACGTATCCTGAACATCACATTATGGGTTGTAATATTGGCGGGTATTATGGTATTGTTGAGTTTCATCAATGCCGAAAAAAAGAAAATCACCTGCAAAAGTTTTGACGTCGTCATCGAATACCACGATTCCGATCCCATGATCAGCCCCGGTTATGTGGAGGAAATCGTCTATTCCGATTTTGACAGCCTGATCGGGAAAAAGCTCTCCGAAATTGATTTGACCGCCATCGAGAAAAGGGTGAACGAAATTCCATTTGTCCAATCGGCAGAAGTATATGCCTCCCTTTTTGGAAACATGAAAATCAATGCAATACAGCGCCAGCCTATTTTAAGGGTAATAAATTCGAAGAATAAAAGTTTCTACATTGACAAAACAGGGGCTGCTGTTCCTGTGCGTTCCGGGTTTTCGTGCCGTATGGTTGTGGCCAGTGGGAATATCAAGCTTGATTATACTGATTTGGAAAACCCAAATGAAGAAAAGCCATTAGGTGCAGATAAAAAATTGATAGACGACCTCTATATTTTGGCAAGCTATATAAATGGGAATGAATTTTTAAAAGCCCAGATCGAACAGATTTATGTGAGCAAAAGCAAGGAGTTCGAATTGGTCCCCAAAGTAGGCAGGCAGGTCATCTATTTTGGTGGTATCGATAATATGGAGAAAAAATTCAGCAACCTCATTGCTTTTTATAACAAAGGGATAAATAAAAAGGGCTGGGATAAATACAAGTCTATCAACCTGAAATTTGATAATCAGGTAGTGTGTGCGAAGAAATAAAAATTACTTTTGGTAATGGATGGCCAAATATCGGCCATCGGACACCAGACAACGGACAACAAATAAAAACAGCAATATGAAACCTTCAGAAATTGTAGTTGGCTTGGACATCGGGACAACAAAAATTGCAGCCATTGTTGGCAGGATAAACGAGCATGGGAAAATTGAAATACTGGGCCATGGAAAGACCGAATCGATCGGTGTGAAAAGGGGCGTGGTCTCAAATATCGAAAATACCGTAAACTCCATCCGGACTGTCATTGATGAAGCCTCCCAGAAATCAGGTGTCAACATCAAGTACGTGAACGTGGGTATTGCAGGACAGCACATCAAGAGCCTGCAACACCGGGGCGGGATTATCCGCGAGAACTATGAGGACGAGATCAGCAAGCATGATGTAGAGACCCTGCACAACAATATGTACAACCTGAACATGAGCCCGGGGGAGGAGATCATTGACGTGATCCCACAGGAATATGTGATTGACAACGAACAGGGGATCAAGGAACCGGTGGGGATGTTGGGCAATAGCCTGGAAGCAAATTTCCATATTATTATCGGGCAAACCACGGCGGCCAAGAACATCTATAAATGTGTTACCAAAACCGGTCTTGAAGTGGTTGACCTGATCCTTGAGCCTATTGCTTCTGCCAATGCTGTTTTGAGCGAGGAGGAAAAAGAGGCAGGTGTTGTTTTGGTTGATATTGGTGGTGGGACAACAGATATTGCCATTTTCCAGGATGGGATTATCCGGCATACGGCAGTTATCCCCTTTGGTGGCGATGTGATTACCGAAGACGTGAAAGAAGGCTGTACCATTATCCGCAAACATGCCGAGGAACTGAAAGTGAAATTCGGATCGAGCCTTGCCAGCGAAAACCGCGATGACGAAATCGTTGCAATTCCCGGTCTTCGTGGCCGTCCGCCCAAGGAAATAAGTTTGAAAAACCTTGCCAGCATTATCCAGGCCCGTATGGAGGAAATCGTGGAGCATGTTTATTACGAAATCAAAAATTCGGGTTATGAGAAAAAGTTGATTGCCGGAATTGTGCTTACCGGTGGTGGAGCGCTATTAAAGGACCTTACGCAGTTGACGGAGTTTATTACCGGGATGGACACGCGCATCGGCTATCCCAACGAACACCTTGCCAAGGATGTACCTGAAGAACTTGCAAGTCCGATGTATTCCACCGGTATTGGCCTTGTGATCGAAGGGATGGAGCGCACCAAAAAGGACATGGTGAACGTGGAGATTTCAGATGAGCCGGAAGTAGAAGAAAACGATGAAACCATTGAAGAACAGGAGAAACCCGAATCTTCGGAAAACAGCCCGCTTTCGTTCCTCAACAAGATCAAGAATTTCTTTGAAAACGATAATATTAATTAACATTTGTAACTAATCAGTATATGTTTGATAGTAGAAATTTTAAAATAATTACCAATACTCCCCTCTTGAGAGGGGCTGGGGGTGTGTTATATGGATAACCTTATTTTAAAATTTCCCGATTATTTGATTTACTGATTTGTTACTAACATTCAAATTGTTGAAAAATAATTGACAGGGATATTCTCCCATCCTTTATTAAATCTATTTTTATAATCTGAATAGTTCACGGGTTTTTGTAAGAACCAAAGCTGTGGGATAATCGGTTTACAAATAAAAAAATTGAAAAATGCTAAAATTTGACCTACCAAAAGACCAATCTTCCATCATCAAAGTAATCGGTGTGGGCGGCGGCGGCGGAAATGCCGTTTCGCATATGTTTAACCAGGGCATCGAAGGTGTTGACTTTATTGTTTGCAACACGGATGCACAAGCCATGAAAATGAGCCCTGTGCCGACCAAGATACAGTTGGGGGAAAGAGGTCTTGGGGCTGGTTCCGTGCCTGCGGTTGGGAAAGAGTCTGCCATCGAAAATATAGAGGATATCAAACAACTCCTTGACAAAAACACGAAAATGCTGTTCATAACTGCCGGAATGGGTGGCGGAACGGGAACGGGCGCCGCTCCGGTAATTGCCGAAGTGGCCAAAGAAATGGGGATACTTACCGTTGGTATCGTTACCCTTCCTTTCGCTTTTGAAGGCCGAAAAAGAAAATTACAGGCCGAGGCCGGGATTGATGAACTGAAACAATCGGTGGATACTTTGCTCGTGATAGGGAACGATAAACTGCGCGATGTCCATGGGAACCTGAAATTGTCCGAGGCTTTTCAGCAGGCTGACAATATCCTGACTGTGGCGGCCAAAGGTATTGCCGAGATTATTACCGTAACGGGATATATCAATGTTGACTTTGAGGATGTGAAAACCGTGATGAAAGACAGTGGCACGGCAATCATGGGCTCGGCCACTGCCGAAGGGGAAAACAGGGCCATGGAAGCTGTCGAAACCGCATTGTCGTCGCCTTTGCTCAATGACAACCATATCGTTGGGGCCGATAATATCCTGCTTTATGTTTCTTCGGGAGCTGAGGAAATCACCATGGACGAGGTGGTTGAAATTACTGATTATATCCAGGAAGAAGCCGGACAGAATGCCGAGATTATCTGGGGAAACGGGATTGATGAATCCTTGGGGAACAAAATAAGCATTACCCTTGTGGCCACTGGTTTTAAAACGGATAGTGTTGATGGCAAGCCAAAGCGGAAAATTGTCCACCCTTTGACCTTTGAAAGGAAAGAAAAACCAATAGCAAAAACAAGTACGCGTATCACCGAGCCCATTAGTGAAATAACCCTTATTCCCTCAAAAAAAGAGGTGGAGGATAAAAAAGAGGAAACGAAAACCGAAGTTGTAGCTGAACGCAAACCCGTTGAAACTGAAGAAAGCCCTTCCGGGATTTATTTGAAGAAAAAGGAGGAATCACCGGCACTTGAAATTGACAAGCCGATTATGATAAAAGAGCCTGTTTCGGATGAAGTTGAGCAAAGGGAAATCTCATTTTCGCTTCCCCGTGATGAAGAACCTGAAATTGAATTGAGCCCTGAAAAACAGGCCATCGAAAAAAAATCAGTAGAGCGGATCAGGAAGCTAAAGGATTTAAGCGTTAAGTTGAAATCACAAAAAGAGTTGGAAGCCATGGAGAACGTACCGGCCTATATCCGCAGGAATATTGAACTGAACGATGTAAAACCTTCTGCCGAAACGGTAATCCCGAAATACACTATCGGTGAAGGTGAAAACAACAAAGGCGAAATCCTGACCAATAATTCGTTCTTGCACGACAATGTGGATTAAGCATCGTAGATGCGGAATTATGGTAGCACCATCGGTGCGAAATTATGGTAGCATCGTAGATGCGGAATTATGGTAGCACCATCGGTGCGAAATTATGGTAGAATTATAAAAGCAAAACAATGAGCCTCGAAAAATTAATCAACGATGACATAAAAACCGCCATGCGGGCAAAGGACAAGAAAACCCTTGAAGCCTTACGTGCCGTGAAAGCTGCAATATTATTGGAGAAAACGGGCAAAGGTGCTTCCGGCGAAATGGCCGAAGATGTCGAAATGAAAATCCTTCAGAAGCTTGTGAAGCAACGCAAGGAATCTGCAGAGCTTTTTAAGTCACAGGGAAGGGATGACCTGGTAGTTGACGAGGAGTTCCAGTATAATGTTATCAGCAAATATTTACCCGAACAAATGGGCGAAGATGAAATCAAGGGGATTATTGAAGGGATTGTTTCCGAAACGGGTGCCTCGTCCATGAAGGATATGGGCAGGGTGATGGGAATGGCCACAAAAAAACTCGCGGGAAAAGCGGATAACAAACTCATATCAAATATTGTAAAAGCACTTTTAAGCTAACCGTTAACCTTGTTTTTTGAACAATTATAAAAAATCCCCTCTATCAAGGGAATTTTTTTTGTACTTTGGTTTCTTGAAATTTAAAACTCCCTATCATGAAAAATCTATCCGATATTCCAAAAAAACCAGGCATCCCGATTATCGGTTTACTGATGGTTTTAAATCTAATTTCTTACCAGCTTGTTGCCAATACAAACGACTGGTCAATTGTGGCAACATACGACATTCCCGGAAAAGCATCGGGTCTTGCCTATGATGGGACTTATCTCTATTTTGGCATTTATGGTTCGGGTGGCGATCAGGTTTTCAAGTTTGATCCTAACTCGGGAAGCAATGTTTTATTGTTCACGAATCCTGTTATCGGCGATTCTTTTGGGATGACATATGATGGAACGGATTTATGGATTACCGATCATGGCACGAGTTCATCCGTACCTGCTTACGCCATGCAACTTGATTTTTCGGGCACGGCGCTTTCCCAGTTCGACTTGCCGGATCATTATATGTCGGGCATTGCTTACGATAACGGTGACTTTTGGGTAGCAACCTATTATCCCGATCCATCCACTATATACAAAGTTGATGCTTCAGGGAATATATTGATTCAGTTTCAGGCCCCAGATGACCAACCCTGGGACATTGCCGTACATGAAGATAATTTGTGGGTAGTGGACTACAATGCCGACCTTTTGTTTAAAATCGACCAGGCCGGAAATATTCTCGAAAGCCATGATTGTGAAAATGTTAAACCTGCCGGAGTGGTTTTCGATGGGCAATATCTATGGTATGTCGATGGTGGATTGGGAACGAACAGCACATTGTACAAAGTTGATTTGGGAGGTGTCGGAACACCCCATATTGAGGTGCCGGTAACTGAATATAATTATGGAAATGTTACAGTTGGCGATTCTTCCGTCTGGGATTGTACCATTAACAATACCGGGACAGCCGATCTGGAGATTACAAACCTTGTCGTTCAAAATGCGGTGCCCATTTTCGTTTACATGACATTCCCGCAAATTATTGCCCCGGGCGATTTCCTGGAAATCCCGTTTGTTTTTAAGCCTACGGAAACAGGAAACCTAAACACTTCTGTTGATATTGAATCAAATGATCCGGTAACGCCAATTGTGGATGTTGCACTTCTTGGGGAAGCTGTTTTTGATGGGCCACATATCCTTGTTCCCCAAACCTCACATAATTATGGAAATGTGCGCATGAATGCGAATACCCGTTGGTTCCTGCAAATCCAGAACGATGGTAACACGGCTCTTGAAGTCAATAATATTACGGTTTCCGACCCGGCCTTTTATTTGGGTGAAGAAGTGGTTTTCCCCATTTCGGTCGGGGTTTTGGAAACAAAAGAAATCGGGATTTGGTTTTCGCCTGAGGCGGCAACTTCTTTTGAAGCTACTGCGGAGATTGAACACAACGATGCAACCCAGCCACCCGTTTCAATTGATTTGTCGGGAAGCGGTGTCGATCAGGATTATCCCATGGGCGATGGGCTTTGGGATTATACCATCAATACAAGTTATGACAACAGCATAAAAGCGATAGCACCCATTGGTGACGTGAGCGGTGATGGCATCGCCGATGTGATTGTCTGTTCCGAAGATAACTATGTCCGCTGTTTCAATGGCAATTCGTCAGGGCTTGCGGATATCCTTTGGGAAAATGAGGCCGGGAGTGTTTATTCCCAAAATGATTTGAGCATTATTGAGGATATTGATAATGATGGGTTTGAAGATGTGGTGGTGGGCTTTGGCTGGGGCGTCCGTGCCATCAAGGCTTTTTCCGGGAAAACAGGGGAAATACTTTGGGTTTACGATACCCATGTTTATGGTGATGGTGGCTGGGTTTACCAAGTGTTTGCAGAAACTGATTATACAAATGACGGAATAAATGATGTGTTGGCAGCCACGGGGAACGATGGCAACAACACAGGCCCGAAACGGGTTTTTTGCCTCGATGGGTTGACGGGTATTCCCATTTGGGAGGCCAATACCAACGGACCCAACTTTGCGGTTATCGGTGTGGCTGATTTTACAAATGATGGTATTCCAGATGTGGTTGCCGGTGCATCCAATAACCAGGAAACCCAGGGTATGGTTTATGGGATCGATGGATCCAATGGCTTCATTGAGTGGACTTTCCCCGCTTCCGGTTCTTCGGTTTGGGCTTTGGAACAATTGGATGATATTACCAATGATGGGGTTTCTGATGTGATTTCGGGTGATTTCCTCGGGAATTATTATTTGATGGATGCCACCAACGGTATCCCGCAAATTGCCGGAAATACCAACACTTCCCTGTTGTTGCGATTTGAAAGGTTGGAGGATGTGAACAACGATGGCTTTGCCGATATCGCTGTTGCCCATGCCGGGGCAAATGCCATCATGCTCGATGGGCAAACCGGCGAAAACCTCTGGACAACACCACTGGCCGATAAATGCTGGAACATTGACAAGATAGGGGATGTGAACGGCGATGGGATCAATGATCTGATTGCCGGAACTTTGTTCAGTACCAACCGCTTTTATTTCCTGAACGGTGTGGATGGGGAGGTGCTGTTTTCGCAAAACTATACAGAAGTGATAGATGCCATTGCGGCAATCCCTGATATTACGGGCGATGGTTCCATGGAAATGGTTGTGGGTGGCCGCAACGGGAAATTGAGCTGCTATTCAGGAGGATTGAACATCACTCTCTTAAATGCCGACTTTTCGGCTGATGAAACAACGGGCAATATCCCCTTTGAAGTCCATTTTGCCGATTTATCAACGGGGGATATTACTGATTGGGAATGGGATTTTGACAACGACGGCACAATTGACTCTTATGACCAAAACCCAACTTACACCTATAATAATATTGGGACATACACCGTATCCTTAAAGATTATCAACGGATCCCAGTCCGATACCGAAACCAAGGTGGATTATGTTACTGCCGATTCGCTCACAGGGATTGTAAGGAATGAAGTGTTGTTTGACCTGAGGGTTTCCCCCAACCCCATGGTTTCCGGTACACAGATTTCATTTACTCTTCCAAATACAGATAATGTGTCCATTGCCGTGTTCGACATTTCCGGACGGAAGGTGGCCACTGTCCTGGATAAAAAATATTTGAATGCTGGCAGGCAATCTGTTTTCTGGAATGGGGAAAAAGCCTCTGGTCAAACATTGGACAATGGTATTTACTTTATCCGGCTTAATATTGGAGATCGGGCTGTGGTTCAGAAGATGGTGAAAAATTGAATGACTTATTGACCTTAAAACTACTGAAATTAAAAAATTAAAAAAAATTACAAACCGAACGGAATAACAATTACTTTTGCACTAATTATTTAATATTTATTTTATTTATTATTACT
>JAADJA010000220.1 GCA_013151015.1 Chlorobiota bacterium | reverse complement strand
TATGGAACATATTCGCATTAGACACAAACAAAGACAGGCGGATATTGACAGGTATTATCGAGAAAAGTTATTTTAGTAAAGTAGAATTAAGAAAAGAATAATTAAAATCATTATATTACAATGCTATAATTACTAATTTTGAAAATTATAAATGCTAACAATGAAAGGCCTATCCCCATATATTAACTTCACCCTTGCAAGGCAAACCAAAAACTTTGATGCCTCAGCAATTCGATTTGAAAAAGAGAAAGGGCTTTGCGTGGTGGCCGATGGCACAAAAAACAAAGGAATCCTTTCGGGGGAATGGGCAAGCCACCTATGCAGCAAAACACCTTTTGAGCCCATTACAACCCTAAAGGGTTTTAAGCTGTTTGTCGATACGGTGTGGGAAGGGTTTTACGAAGAGACCAAAGCCAAAATAAAAGATGGTTTTGAGTTGCAGGCTTTTGAAGGCCGGGGCAGCTTTTCTACTTATGCAGCTTGTTGGTTCAGGCAGGAAAAGGAAAAAACATTTTTTCGTTGGCTCAGCTATGGCAATAGTGTGGTTTTGGTTTACAATACAAAAACAGATGAGCTTTTTGTCCCGCAATATGGAGGATCGCTGGTAGGTTTCCTTAAAAACAAAGGGCTCATCAACTGGAAAGAGGATACCTTGGAAAATGAGTATTTCCTGAGCGAACCGGAGCAGGAATTAACAAAGCACACCAAAATCATCCTTGCTACCGATGCCATGGCCGAACATTTGGTTTTGTCCTATTTGATCATCCGGTCGAAGGAAGATGAATACTGGGAAACCCTGAGCGGCCTTATGCAATCGGACAAAAAGCTGTCCAACCTCCTGTTTAATAACCGTGGGGCTTACGATTTCAATTCCTTTGATGAAGTACTCGAAAAATGGGAAAAGGAAATAAGCAACAACAGCCTTGCTTCGTATGTGGGCCTGTTGCAACAACAAAACAAAATTGCCAGGGACGACCTCAGTTTACAAGTCATATCCTATCGTCCGGATGGGCCGGAATTCACAACAACACATGCACCTGTTACCAACAAAACCTATCCCGAACAAACCGGTGCCCTGCCAATTACAGCGCCCCCACAAATAATAATCGAACCACCTTACAAAAAAGCTTTTACCTATAAAAAGGACAAAGGCGCCTATATTGATTTGCTTTTGGACAAAGGGGTGACAAGGCTTTATCATTTCACCGATCGTGACAACCTGGCCTCCATCCGTCAGATGGGCGGATTGTACTCGTGGGAATATTTGCTGTTGAACAATGTTGACATCCCCCGTCCGGGCAGCAGCCAGCTTTCGAGGATGCTCGACCAAAGATATGCTTTGCAAAACTATGTACGCACCAGTTTTTGCAAAGACCATCCAATGATGCACATCGCATTGAACGAAGGGAGGATCCACCATGCCGTTCTGCTTGAGATCGACCCCGTTGTGGTCACTTTTGAACCAACGTTGTTTTCGGATATGAATGCCACCAAAAACGGGCATAAGCGGGGAAATATCCTAAAGGATTTACGAAGGGTGAAATTCGATGTTTGTTTACAGGTAAATTATTTTAACATCAAAGAGGAGGAGAAACCCTATTACCAGGCGGAGGTTATGGTGAAGGAATTTATCCCGGAAAAGTATATTATGAATATAAACCGAATATAAATGAATACCTTGTTTATGATTTTATATCGGAATTATGGTTAAATTGGGAAAAGCCTCGTAGAGGCGAAATATTTGTAACCGTGGACGGATAGTCCACGGTTACGAGATAAAAAGAAAAAGTAGTTTTGGCGGAATTTTTGCTTTTTGCAAAAATTGTGACAAAACGGATAAACACGATTGCCGTAATAAAATAATACAATGATATTATCATTGAATATTGAATTGTTTATGGTTTTTTATTAATGTTTCGGTGCTCTGCACCTGTTTTTAATAATGACATATTATTACAAAGGTTTTGCGGCGCTGCCGCCATTAAAAACGAAAAACATATTGCAAACCAGTATAATTGCAATCAAATAAAAAACGTCCCAGATGCACTAATGAACATATATATTGAAAATAAAAGGCGCAAAAGAGAGAACATCCTCAAATCACATCCTGGGGCAGTTATCATTGATGTTACTTCAAAAGCTGAAGATAAATTCAAACAACTGAGCCCTTTTTATCCCGTTGGCAATATTGCTGTCCCCGGGATGGAGGATTTGAAAGCCTTATGTGTGGAGGGAATTTGGCAAGGCTTGAAAGTATTTGAGAACTTTGATTATGATATTACCTACTTCAATAAATCGTTAAAAGACATCAAAAGGACCGTAAGGAAATTTGGTAGGGTCAAGGGGCATTATTACAAAGGTGAACTGCTGGGTTATTTGGAAGCACGAAAGAAAATCTACCTGCCGGCATACAGGTATGTCCTGGAAAAACGTTTGGGGGAATTGGTAGAGGAACTCAGGGAATTGGCAAAAACAAAGGATTTGATTTTATTGGACTATACCACAAACAGCTTAATTTCCGATCTGTCTAAACCCTTGTCACATGCAGCCGTTGTTAAGGCGGCCATATTAAATGACTATGGTATTTTGGAAGAAAAACCAAATAAAGATAAACTTGTACAGGGCAAATTATTTTAAAAAAGGAAAAGATGAAATCTTTAAAACATTTACAACAGGCAAATTGGAACATCCCCTTGAATAAGGTATTATATGATGCAGAAATAAACAGGAAAAACCCTTCTGCTATTTTATTTATGATAGACCAATCCGCATCCATGGGCTTTGAAAAGCAATTCTATAAAGGTGAAGACAAAACCTTTGCCCAAATTGTGGCCGATATGGTGAACGAAATGCTCAACGAGTTGATTGGCCGCTGTACAAAATCGGAAGGGGTACGGGATTATTTTGAGATTTGTGTGCTTGGTTATGGGGGAACAGATAATAAAACGGCCATTATATTATGGGAAGGAAGCCTCAAAGGTAAAAAGTGGGTAAGTATTTCTGGCTTAAAAAAAAATGCCAAATATGAAAAGAGGACTTATGTGAAGAATATCAGGGGCAAGACCAAAATAACAGAAATGGATGTGCCTTATTGGTTTAAAGCTGTGGCAAAATATGGAACACCAATGGGGGCAGCTTTTGACAAAGCCCATGAATTATTGAATAATTGGATAAAGGATAAAAAGCATGAAAATTCTTACCCTCCTGTCGTGATAAACATTACGGACGGTGCACAAACAGATTGCAATGATTCGGACCTGGTGGAAGCAGCACAAAGAAACCAGGTGTTAAACACAAAAGACGGCCATGTTTTGGTCTTGAATTGCCACATTGCCACAAACAGTAATTCTGTGATTTTCCCGATTTCCGAAAATGAATTGTCCGGTGATAAATATTCAAAAATGCTTTTTCAAATGTCGTCCGTAATGCCACAGGTTTTCAGTCAGGATATTTCAAAACTAAGAAATGATGCAGATATTTTTTCCGGTTACCATGGAATGGCTTATAATGCAAATATGGATGTATTGTTCAATTTAATTGATATTGGCACAAGTGGATCCACACAACAGTTAAACAGATAAACGGGATGAAAACCATAGGACAAAGTGTTGTAAAAGCAAATAACGATGTTTATGAAAACGGGAACAAAAGAAAAAATGAAGATGCCCTGTTTATTTCAGAACAAATTATCGCTATTTCTGATGGGGCCGGTGGTGTTGGTATCCTTGCTGATGAATGGTCTAAAACCCTGGTTAATAATATTCCGGATAAACCTTTTAAAAGTGCAAAAAACATTGACGAGTGGGTTTCGTTATTCTGGGAAGAATTTTATAACGAGTATTTAGAAGAATTGAACGGAGACTCATGGAAAATTAGGAAATTTGAGGAAGAAGGTTCTCTGGCAACACTATCGGCCTTATGGGAAGTGGGTAAAAGCAAATTTGAATACCGGAGTTATGGTGACAGTGCGATGTTTGTGTTCAACAGAAACACAGGGGAACTCAAAATCCAAAACAATTTGAAACCTGTTAATAGTTTTACTGCAAGTCCGCCACTGATAAACTGGCAAACAGAGCAATTTTCGGAAGAATACTACTATTCCCAAAGCATTGAAATAGATTCTGATGAAGAAATAATACTGGCAACAGACGGGATAGCCATGTATATCCATGCTGCATGGTTGGTTTATAAGGATGCCATTAATGAGGAAATTTTAGAATCGAAAATGCAAAAAATAATTGATTACTTCAATGCAAACCCCATCACGGATTTTGTAGAATGG
>JAADJA010000020.1 GCA_013151015.1 Chlorobiota bacterium | reverse complement strand
TGGAAAGGAATAATCAATCAATACTCAATAAACCCAATACAAAAGTTCTCATATACTACAGGGAAAAATTCAACTGACAGTTCACTTATTATTGACGCCATGGACATACTACATAGTCATAGTGTCGATGGCTTCTGTATTGTATCCAGTGACAGTGACTATACAGGGCTCGCTAAAAGAATCCGGGAAGAGGGGCTTTTTGTTATGGGCATTGGACGAAAAACCACACCCGTCGCATTCGTGAATTCTTGTGAAATTTTTACTTTCACCGAGAATTTAATATCCGAATCGGAAGTATATGTGGGAAAAGACACTAAAAAAGCAGAATTAAAGAAAGGCAGTCAACTTAAGAAAGTTAAAAACGTCACTAAAAAAACGGAAACAAAGAGTAAATTTCCAGAACTTGACATCAGTATTATTGATAAGGCTTTTGAAATATCGATCAATGAAGAAGATGAAGCGTATATCTCTAAAGTTGGATTATCCCTTAGGAAAATCGACCCAAGTTTTGACCCAAGAACTTATGGGTTCAAAACCCTTACACAACTTTTTACGAGTGTGGGCAAATATACAGTTGTCAAAAATGTAGTGAATGGATTAAACCACCCACTTGTGAAATTGAAATAGCTGCAGGGGACAAAAACATACTGCATGTCTCAATTAGTTGTAAACATGAACATCACCTTTCAATATTTAATATATTTGCAAGTAGAAAAACAGCAGAAATAAATGCCAAACGCAGCATATTCAACCCGTTGGGTTTAATGCCGAAAAAGACGAACATTTGAATAAAATACTAAACATATTGACAATAATTATCCAATTCGGAACTACACTAATTTCGTTGATTATTCTATATATGATTTTTGCAATATCAGACTTTAAAGGAGGAATTGATGGAATTTTGGGAATTGCAGTATTTCAGCCAATTATGTCGATTATATTCGCATTACTGACCATTTTTATTTGTGGTTTAATCGGACTTCCAATTCGAATAAATAAAAAATTAAATAAATGGTGGAGAACGGAATTTTATGTGTCCTTTATTTTGACATTTATCGGAATAATTTTTAGTGTAATTTCTTTTCTGCCAAATTTTGTTCAAAAAATTGAATATGACATAAATGGAATTACAGAAATCACAACAATTCCAAATATATTTCTTGCGATTACAGGTTGGTTTTTAATTGCGTTTGGAATATTACATTCATTTCCACCACTCAAACTTCAGATTAAAATAATAGATTGGCAAAATAGAAAAATTAGTAACAAGAAAACAAAGGTCAACTCTGAATTAAATCGGACTTGAATAATTGAAAGCGGAAAATGACAGCAGAAATAAAGCACTAAAACCCAACAACGGCTATACTTAATTGCATAGTTCTGTGCTACTTTGGAAAAATCTCTGATTTTTCCAAGTTGGTTTTGTACTTATAAAATAAAGTGCTAAATTGTCGCAACTAAGCATAGCCCAAACGTTACCAGTAATAAAATAAACAACACAAAAGGAAACAAAAATGAAAAAAACACTAATTTATGTATTGATTGCCACGGCACTTATAAGCTGTGGGGACAATAACGAGAAGAACAACAGCGAAAAATTGTCTGATACTGAAACCAAATCAGATAAATATAAAGAACTAAACATTCAAGCAAGGCAAATATTTGGAGTTTTGCCCGGTATAGCAGAAAACCCTGATAATGCCATAACCGATGAAAAGGTAAAACTTGGTAAAACATTGTATTTTGACAAAAGATTATCAAAAGATAATACACAAAGTTGCAACACTTGTCATAACTTGAACACGTATGGAGTTGACAATAAACCTTTTTCGGAAGGGAATGATGGTGGACTGGGGGGAAGAAACTCACCCACAACACTTAATGCGGCATTTCATATTGCACAGTTTTGGGATGGGAGGGAACCGGATGTGGAAGCCCAGGCAGGAGGCCCCATATTAAATCCAGCAGAAATGGCAATGCCCAATGAAAATGCCGTGATAGAAAAGTTATCCAAAATAGATGAATACAAAATGTTGTTTTCAAAGGCATTCCCCGATGAGGAAAATGCGATAACATTTAACAACTTAAAAAAAGCGATTGGGGCTTTTGAAAGAAAGTTGGTTACCCCTTCAAGATTTGATGATTATATTTCAGGGAATGATAATGCATTAAATGAAAAAGAAAAAAGGGGGCTTCAGACTTATATAAATTCTGGGTGTACCACTTGTCATTCGGGCAATTTGCTTGGAGGAAACATGTATCAGAAATTTGGACTATTCAGTGATTATTGGAAACTTACCAAAAGTAAAAATGTAGATACTGGGAAATTTGAAGTAACAAAAAACGAAACTGACAAGTACCTCTTTAAAGTACCTTCTTTAAGAAATGTAGGGAAAACAGCACCGTATTTCCACGATGGAAGCATTAATGAATTGAGCACGGCAATTAGGATTATGGCTAAAACGCAAGTAAACAAAGATTTAACAGAAGAAGAAATAAGTGAGATAATGGACTTTTTAAATACTCTTACCGGCAATGTCCCAAATGAACTAAAAGAATAAAAACCGGCGTCGTCCCTAACTATACTGAACGAAGTGCAAATCTCCCCATTTGATTTCGATCCTATTCTTGCTCAATTTTATTTTTCCCCATTTCCTTCCGTTTCATAAAACCCCATACGGCAGTGGAAGGGATTACCAAAATGGCGGTGGGAATGGTTGACTCGATGGGTTTTGGTGTCCCTTTCAGGTTGTGCACACCGTAGGTCAATCCGATGGAAATAAGGGAAGGGACAAGAACGGCCGCCGACAGGGCAAGGGCTTTTTTGCCGATGTGGGTCGCCAGTAATTCACATCCGCGCATAATAAGCCCACCAAACATAAACGTATATACAGCTTGTTTTAATGCCGCTGTTGATGCAGCTTGCAAATCAAGGATGCCGTAATAATTTATCACGAACACAATCGTTCCCATCACAATGGCACCGTACAAGCCCATTTTATAGTCAATGAATTTACTGCCAAACCCAATTATGTTTTTCATCGCCCTGGTTTTTTGCCGTGCCTGCAAATTAACCCATAAATTTTCAAAGCAACGTCACCAAAGCCAATTAAGTTGTTTTACAAGTTCAATAGGGAAATCAGGCTTTTTGAACAGTTCCCAAGCTGAGTGGTTCATGGATGAAAACCAAAGACCGAATGAGTCCGGGAAATTCGATAGAGGCCAAACCCTTAACATGATTTTTGCTTTGTCGGCCTGTAAAGGAATTGCAAAAATGAAGAAATTATGAATTTTTAAGGTTAAAACAGTAATGGTTATTTTAAAATTGTTGTAAAGTTGCACCCGAAATCATTTAAAACCCACTCAAAATGAAAAAAACCTATTTCCTCGCAGTTATCCTTTCCTTGATATATCCGCAAATATATGCGCAAATAAATTTTACCGAGCATAGCATTTCCACAAATGCAAATGCCGCCAATTCCGTATTTGCGATTGACCTTGACAAGGATTCTGACATGGATGTCCTTTCGGCTTCAGGAAACGATGACAAAATTGCCTGGTACGAAAACAATGGGAACCAAGATTTTACGGAGCATGTTATATCAACAAACGCAGATGCGGCATATGCTGTGTTCGCAATTGACATGGACGGTGACTCCGATATTGACGTGCTTTCCGCTTCCATGTTCGACGATAAGGTTTCGTGGTACGAGAACAATGGCAGCCAGGAATTTACCGAACATATGATTACAATGAACGCAGATGGGGCTATCTCGGTATTTGCGATTGACCTGGATGGTGACTCCGATATCGATGTGCTTTCAGCTTCAACTAATGACGACAAAATAGCCTGGTACGAAAACAACGGAGACCAAAGTTTTACAGAGCACAGTATTTCCACAAACGCCAATTCTGCCAGATCGGTATTCGCCATTGACTTGGATGGCGACATGGATATCGACATACTTTCAGCCTCTTATAACGATAACAAAATAGCGTGGTATGAAAATAACGGCAACGAAGATTTCACAGAGCATGGCATAACCGCAAATGCGGAAGGTGCTATTTCTGTATTTGCGATTGACATTGACAGCGATACGGATATAGATATTTTGTCGGCTTCCCGCCTGGACGACAAAATAGCCTGGTACGAAAACGATGGAAGCCAAAATTTCACGGAACACGGCATATCAACGATAGCGGATGCCGCAAGGTCGGTATATGCCATCGACATGGATGGCGACTCTGATATAGATGTACTTTCAGCTTCATACGAGGACGATAAAATAGCCTGGTACGAAAACGATGGGAGCCAAAATTTCACCGAGAATACCGTATCTTCAAACGCTGAGGCCGCCACATCGGTATTTGCAGTTGATGTTGATGGCGACGCTAACATTGATTTGCTTTCCGCTTCAGCCGATGATGACAAGATAGCCTGGTACGAAAACCACAACGGCCTGACTAATATTGAGGTCGGCACAAAACCCGATATCGCTATTTACCCAAACCCAACCAAAGGGAAAATAAACATTACGGGCGAGGGCATTGTTTCCATAAAGGTACTGGACACAAAAGGGGTCGAGGTCATTCACCTGGAATCGGACTTTGGCCAAGGTACAACAATTGACTTAAGCAATCGGGTAAAGGGGTTGTACTTTATTAAAGTCACGGCGAAGAAAGGGGTAACAGTAAAAAATATCGTTCTGGAATAACTGACCGCCAATCGAAAAGCAACTTGATGCTTTCAACAAGTGCCCCGATATACCAAACACAAAAGAAATATCCCTTATTAAGGTTATTAACCCATTATCGGTTATCTGCCAACTACAAGCTGTACCCGTCATTGGTCAAGCATATCAAAAAACTTAGTAATTTTGGACATTCTTCTTCCCAAAAGAATTGAATGTGGTTTATTGATAAATTAAGGCGAACAACTTCTCACGAAATTATATTGTTATGAAACTAAATAAAAGCATTCGGTTCATCGTTCTTTCGGCAATTCTTTTTAGTGGGTTATTGTCGTGCACCAATTACGAACAGCAAAAAGTTGATGTGGATTTTTCGGATACGGTTTCTGCTAAATTAAATACCGTTAGCGATAGTTTATCGCCCGTTTACATTGCCATTGCCTCCATGACCTCTCCCCGCGAGACTTTTAACTATTACCATGATCTGATCAATTTCATCTCCGGAAAAATTGGCCATCCCATTTATTTCAAGCAAAAAAAAACCTATGAAGAGGTGAACGAACTATTGGAAACCGGCGAAGTTGATTTTGCGTTTATTTGTTCGGGGGCTTACATCGAAGAAGCCAGGCACAAGCACGTGAAATTATTGGTGGCCCCGGTTATCAACGGACAAACATACTATCAGGCCTACATTATCACACAAAAGAATTCGCCGGTAAACTCTTTTGAGGAACTGGAAGGCCACAGTTTTGCCTACACCGATCCCTTGTCAAACACGGGGTACTTATACCCAAGAAGGCATCTCTATAATATGGGGACCAATGAAAACCTGTTTTTTTCAAAAACAATTTTCACAAACGGGCACGACATTTCCATACAAATGGTGAACCGGGGGATCATTGATGCTTCATCGGTGCATGGTTTGATTTTCGATTACATTGCAAGTGTTTACCCACAGCGCGTCGAGAACATCAAGATCATCGAAAAATCCACATTGTTTGGGATACCACCGGTGGTTACCCCACTTAACCTCGACAAAAAATCATTTAAGAAATACCGCGACATCTTTCTTGGCATCAATGAAGACAGTGTTGGCATGGAAATATTGAAAAAATTGAAAATCGAAAAGTTTGTGATCGTAAACGACAAGATCTACGACAATGTCAGAAAGCTAAAAATCCAATAAATGAAAACCATCAACCTTCCCCTTTTCTGGAAATTTGCTTTCACTATTATCACATTGGTTTTTATATTTGGCACGATAAACATGTACATTTTATGGAAATCGGTTTACCAGTCGTTTGAAAAGGAAATTGATAAGCGTTGTGTGGTGTTGTCGGATATTATTTCGCAAAAAGCACTTACACCCATCGTTTACGATGATGTGGTAAGCTTGTACAATATCCTCGACGAATTGCAGCGGAGCGATAAAAGCATTGCCTATATTTTTCTCACCGACAACAACAGGAATGTACTTGCAAAAACCTTTGATTCCGGTGTCCCGGCCAGTTTACTGCAAGCCAATACGATCAGGTCGCAACAATATAACATCGAGGTGCTGAACATCAAGAACTATAAATACAAAACCATCAGGGACATTGCATACCCTATCCTGAACGGGGATATTGGAATGGTCCGATTGGGGCTTGTGGAAGACACCATCCGAAGTGAAATAATAGATGCCACCAAAACATTGGTGCTTATGATATTGTTGTTCCTTGCCGTTGGCTTGTCGGGTGCGTTTGCTTTCTCCTACTTAATCACCTCACCGATTAAGATTATCAACCAACAGGCACAATTGGTGAAACTGGACTCAATAAACCCGGGCATCCTGGAGATTAAATACCCAAGGTACAAAAGGCTGTTCCGTTTGTACTTTCGCGATGAGCTTGATATATTGGTGGCAAGGTTCAGGGAAATGCTTATCAGGCTGAACCAGAATTATTCGGAATTACAGAAAACACGGGATTCATTTGTACAGGCCGAAAAAATGGCCGCCATCGGAACACTCGTTGCAGGTATCGGGCACGAAATAAACAATCCCATTTCCGGTATTAAAAACTGTGCTATCCGGATTGCGAAGAAACCGGAGAATACAGAACAGACCCTGAAATATATAGCGTTGATAAAGGGTGCAACCGATAAAATGGAAAATGTAACACGGCATTTACTGGATTTTAGCCGGACACAAGAAACAGAGTTTACACAGTTAAACCCGGCTTCGATACTGGATAACTCAATCTCATTGATTTCCTTTAAGGCACAAAAAGCAAAGATTGTCATAAACAAGGATTACGACAAGGGAATAACAATTACGGGAAACCCAAACCAACTGGAACAGGTTATCCTTAATTTCCTGATCAACAGCCTCGATGCCATTTCGGAAAAAAGTATCGACAATGCAGGTTTCCAAGGCGAAATAAATGTTATTTTGCGAAAAAACGATTCGCATATATTGATGCAGGTCCAGGACAATGGGAGCGGGATTCCCTTAAAAATAAGGAGAAAACTGTTCGACCCGTTTTACACCACGAAAGAAGCCGGCAAAGGGACAGGCCTCGGACTGTACGTTTCATTTAATATTATCAAGGAACATAAGGGGAAAATTTATTTTGACAGCAAGGAGGGGGAAGGTTCGACGTTCAGCATTGAATTGAATGAAGGGAAGGGCGATCAGGCTTAGGGCGAAATAACAAAAGGCAGTCAAATACAATTAAGGGGATTTATATGTACTTTTATGGTTTACTTTTTTAGCGTATGAAAATATTTGTTGTTGATGATGAAAGGATAATCCGTGTTTCGCTTGTGGATGACCTCCGTGATGCCGGATACAAGGTCAGGGAATTCTCGAATGCAAGGATTGCCCTGATGACCATGCAGGAGGATATGCCGGATGTGGTGATCTCCGACATGAAGATGCCGGAAATGGACGGCCTGGAATTTCTCAAGAAAGCCAAAGAGCTGAACCCGGACGTATATTTCATCATGATGACGGCCTTCTCCACCGTTTCGACAGCAGTGGAAGCCATGAAACATGGCGCCTATGATTACATCAACAAACCCTTCAACAACGAAAAACTGTTGATTATCCTTCGGCGCATCAAGGAACTGATAAAGGTAAAGGACGAAAACAAATACCTCAGGAAACAAATCGAACAGGAATTCGACCTTTCATCTTTTGTTGGGAAAAGCGGGCCCATGACCGAGGTTTTTGATTTGATAAAAATCGTTGCCGACAAAACCACATCTGTACTGATTACCGGGGAAACCGGTACAGGAAAAGAACTCCTTACCAAAGTGATCCATTACAACAGCAACCGCCGTAAAAACCCCCTGATAAAAGTAAGCTGCGCCATACTGAACCGGGAGATTTTCGAAAGCGAGTTGTTCGGTCACGTCAAAGGTGCTTTTACCGGGGCCGACAGCGATAAAAAAGGACGCTTTGAACTGGCAGATACAGGTACTATTTACCTCGATGACATCGACGATGTCCCACTGGAATTGCAGGTCAAGCTATTACGGGCACTCGAAGAAAGGGAAATCGAAAGGCTTGGCGGGAAAGAGCCCATTAAAATCGACTTCCGTGTAATCGCATCTACAAAGAAAGACCTAAAAAGGTTGGTTGAAGAGGGGAAATTTCGCGAAGACCTTTTCTATCGTCTCAATGTATTCCCCATCAATATACCACCATTGCGCGAAAGGGTTTCCGACATCCCTGCACTTGTGGACCATTTTGCCTCCCTCTTTTCAGAAAAAGAGCCCATCATGATAAGCCCGGAAGTTTATGAAACCCTGAAGGCCTACCCATTCCCCGGAAATGCCCGTGAACTGAAAAACCTGACCGAGCGTTTGGTACTACTGGCAAGGGATAACAGGATAACGGGGAAAACCATCCCCAACGAAATCAAATTCCCTGGGCGCACCCTCATTTGTTCGAGCCCTGAAAACAAGACCCTGACCGAAATACTGGAAGAAGTGGAACGCAACACTATTTTCATGGCCCTTGACCAATCGCTGGGGAATAAGGCAAAAGCAGCTGAGATGCTGGGGATACCCGCCTCCACCTTAAAGTCGAAACTTGCGAAATATTAGTTTTTGGCAAATCAGGGCTTGACCTCAAGTCAAGCCATGAACAGTAAAACATCGACGACGAACCACCGTTGATTTTCGTCGAGATACCGTCGAAATTCCGACTTCTGCAATTTACCCAAAAACGATCCCTTAATTTTCCCCGTTACCCTTTCAGTCTGATTCCCCATGTTTTACGATCATGTTATTTAGAATAGCCCTTTATTGAAAATCCAACGGCATAGCTGTTGCCATGCTGTTGGCAATTAAAAAAATTCAATAAACTAACATTAAATTAAAAAATTAGAACAATGAGAAAAAATTGGTTATTTAAAACGTTCGCAATCCTGTTTATGGGATTGCTGGTTATCAACATCTCTTGTAAAAAAGACGAAACAACAACAGATGACCCAACAGATCCAGTAGATCCAGGCACGAGCACAACAGAATTGCTGGTCAAGAAATTTACTGCTGCTCCTACCATGGATGGCAACATTGACGATATGTGGGGAACAGTTCAAACATTGACAGGCACAACAGAAGTTCCAGCCCTTGCAGCGCGTAACACCTATTTGAACAGTGACGGTGAAGGTGTTGAAGAAGGACTTGGTCTGTTTGAGCCCTATTCAGGTGAAAAATATAATTTCAAAATGCGCTCCGGCTATTTTGGCGACAGGATTTATTTCCTTTTGGAATGGGACGATGCAAAAGACAGCAAAGACCGTCAATCATGGTATTTCGACCCCGATGCCAAACTTTGGAAAAGTGAGCATAAGTATGCCAACACCGCCAACGACAAATTTTATGAAGATAAATTTGCTATGTTGTTCCCCATCGGTGAAGTTGCCGGGTTTAGCAGCTCTACTTGCTATGCTACATGTCATGAAAACCTTGATATTGTAAATGCCAAGGACAAACATACAAGGCATTACCTTACAGGTGAAAACGAAAAAATCGATATGTGGCACTGGAAACGCGTTAGGGGGACCTATGCCGATCAGGTTGACGATCAAATGATGACCTATGATGCACCTCCCTACAATTCATCTTCCAATGGAAGGCACGGTGATTCAACTGGAGAAGCTGGTTATTCAGGCAACAAACAAACCCTTAACAACGGTGAAGCCGATGTTTCCGTACCTCAATATATCATCCCCGGGAAAACCGATTATTACTGGATAAGTATTGATGAAATTGCCGATGGTACCGCAAGGGCAGTTGTTGCTGTTGATGTAGATGGTGTACTTACCCTCGACAATGGTGCTAACATCGATCCTTCACAAGGTGGATTTGAACAAGGTTCAGGAAACATGCGTGTTCCAAGTGTAACAACCAAAGCTTTCACAGGAGGCAGGGCCGATATTGATATCAAAGCTGTTCATACAGGTACAGGTTGGGTTTGCGAATTCACACGTAAGCTGAACACCGGTGATGCCGATGATGTTGTATTCAATGTTTCCGAAGAATTGGACTTTGGACTGGCTATTTTTAATAACGCTGCTATTGCACACGCTATTAAGCCTAACCTTAAAATGAAATTCGAAAACTAACACACTTTTAACAGGTAGCAGTTGCCCGGTTTGGCAACTGCTGCTTTTTCCTTTTACAATGTTACTCAACTTATTTTAATTACTTTATTCCAAATTAAGATGAAAAAGACACTTAGTGCACTTACGGTTTTCGGAATAGCCTTTACGATGGTTTTTCTTTCTTCATGCGAAAAAGCTTATTTAGTTCCAGAGGAAATAGATATTGAGAGTGTTTCCTATTCAAGTGATGTTCAACCATTCTTCGATGCCAAATGCATCCTTTGCCACAATGGAAGCGGCATCCCACTTGACCTGACATCGCCGGGTTCGTACGATGCTCTTATCGGGGGGGACTATATTGACACGGACAACCCAACGGAAAGCAAATTATACGGGAAAATGATGCCGGGCGAAAGCATGACGGATTATGCCTCCCCCTCCGAAAGGGAAATGACCTTGGCATGGATTAAAGAAGGTGCTAACAATAACTAATAATACATGAACATGAAAACTTCGATATTAAAAACTTTTGGTATTCTTACAGCATTGATGATTTCATTTGCAATTAACCCTATTTGCCTTAGGGCCCAAGAAGAAGCTACTGAAAAACCAGCCAAGAAAAAGGCCGACAAACCCGTGCGCAACCCTTGGGAAGCCGGAATGCTCATCGAAACGCAGACCGATCTTGTTTGGGCGCCTAAGACATTGGAATTTGTTATTCAGCACCGTTTCGGGGAACTCAACAGTGGCACATTCGACCTGGCTGGGCTGTATGCCCCTTCCAATATCAGGATAGCCTTGAATTATGGCCTTTTCAAAAATGCCCAAATAGGTATCGGGACAACGAAAGACAATAAATTGCAAGACCTGAACTGGAAATACAAAATCCTGACACAAACAAAATCGGGCAGTATGCCAATCGCACTTACTTATTACGGAAACGTGGAGTACGATGCAAGGGACAAAGAAAATTTTGGCGCCTCGGCCGAATACAAAAGCTCTTACAGAATGTCCTATTTCAACCAACTGATCATTAGCCGTAAATTCTCAAAAGCAGTGACTGCACAAATTACCGGAAGCTATGCACATTACAATCTTGTTGATTCGGTTTTCACACCCGACTTGAAACATGATAATTTTGCGGTTGGCGTGGCCGGAAGGGTAAAAATCAGCAGGCAAACTTCCATCATTGTTGAATATGATGTGCCGCTCACAACACCGGACTACATCAAGCCAAATTATTCCATCGGTGTCGAAATGGCAACCAGCTCACATGCCTTTCATATTTTCATTACCACTTATGATGGCATTAGCCCCCAAAGGAACCTTACGTACAATACAAACGATTTCTTTAAAGGGGATTTCCTGATTGGATTCAATATAACAAGAAACTGGAACTTTTAACCCAATATTGCCATGAAGAAAGAAAAGGGACTAAGCAAACAAGATTCAGGGAGAAGGAAGTTTTTGAAGATGGGGATCTTTGCCAGCGGTGCAGCGGTAACAGCTGTCGGGTTGAATGTATTTGCCGATGACAAAACCACAGGTAAAAAAGTGAAGGTGATGACCACGGACGGTAAAACTGTTGAGGTTGATAGCGGGTCCCTCGAAAAGGAATCATGTTGTAATTCGCACGCCGTAAGCAATGAAGAAGCAAGGGAAGGGATGCCCGGCAAAAAATTCGTCATGGTGGTTGACCTATCCCGTTGCAGGAACGCCCTGAAATGCCAGGACTCTTGCAATAAGAACCACTTTATCACCGGCCACAATGCCTGGCTGAAAGTATATAATATGAGAGAAAGTGCTGACACGGCGCCATACTGGATGCCCATGATGTGCCAGCATTGCGACGAACCTGCCTGTGTAACCGTTTGCCCTGTGGATGCAACCTTCAAACGGAGGGACGGTATCGTGCTCATTGACAACGAACGTTGCATTGGATGCCGTTTTTGCATGGCGGCCTGTCCTTATTCCACGCGGATTTTCAATTGGTCGGAACCGGATCAAAAAGCAGCAATGGAAGCAGCTGACCACTCGCCCAAATATTCTCCCGAACATGCCGGTTCGCCCAGCATAAAAGGGACTGTTGACAAATGTGATTTCTGCCCGCACATGACACGTCAGGGCAAGCTACCGCACTGTGTTTCGGCCTGCCCCAATGATGTATTCCTTTACGGGGATGCCTACGAAGATACCGTTACCAATGGCAGTGGACAATCCTATAGGTTAAGTAAATTACTTGAGGACAAGGCCGGGTACAGATATCTCGACAGATTGGGCACACATCCCAGTGTTTATTATTTGCCGCCCGCCGAAAGGTCGGATGATTTTGTGGATGGGCTTGAAAATTATACCGAGTTTGAATCAGTACGTAAACCTGAATAACATGTCAAAATACGATGAATTAATAGTAGAACTGGCACCCCGGAAATTTCAGCGATACGGGAAAATCTGGACTACCGGACTCATAATCGTTGTCATTCTTGGTATCATTGCCTATATCGACCAAATCATAAAGGGCCAGGAAGTGACCAATATGCGCGACTATGTGCTTTGGGGCGTTTATATCTCCAACTTTGTGTTTTTCGTGGCCATCAGTTTTGTTGGGTCACTTGGCGCTGCCATCCTTAGGTTGACAAAAAAAGCCTGGCGCACACCATTGGTACGGATTGCCGAAATAATTGCCTTTGCCGCCATCATTATGGCCGGGATCACAATTATACTGGACATGGGCCGGCCCGATCGCTTGCTCAACCTGTTTATACATGGCCGCTTGCAATCGCCCATAACCTGGGACGTGATAATCATCACCACTTACATTGCCATCAGCTTGCTCATTCTTTTTATCCCATTATTGCCCGATCTTGCTATTTTATCAAAATATTTCGAAGGTAAAACCTGGTTGAGCAAATGGTACGGGTTCTTCTCCTTGAAATGGACGGGAAGCAAGAAGCAATGGGAAATCCAATCAAAATCCATACAGATCGTGGCTGTCCTGATTATCCCTGTTGCGTTGATTTTGCAAACAGTGGATGCTTGGCTGTTCTCCACAACATACAGGATTGGTTGGGACAGTACTAATTTTGGCCCCTATTTTATTGCAGGTGCTTTTGTTGTTGGAACGGGGGGGTTGATTTCCGTCATGTACGTATTAAGGAAAGCCTATCACCTGGAAAACCACATTACAAATATGCACTTTGACAAAATGGGCAGATTGCTTGTTTTTGCCTGCCTCGTTTATCTTTATTTCAATATCAACGAGTATTTGCTCCCTGCATTTACAGCACCAAAAGCAGAAACCGAACACCTCGATGAACTGTTCACCGGGCTTTATGCTCCCTTGTTCTGGTTTGTCACCATTGGTGGTTTGATTTTACCTATCCTTATCCTTATTTTCCCGAAAGGCCGTAAACCCTTGCCCTTATTTATTATTGCGCTACTTGTCGTGGTTACTTCCTGGTGGAAAAGATATTTGATCGTTGTTCCCAGTTTATTGCATCCATTTATGCCGATGCAAGGCGTTCCCGAGTCGTGGCACAGCTATTTCCCAAGCCTTCACGAATGGGCAATTGTTAGTGGGACATTGGCGATGGCACTACTTATAATCACTATTCTGGTAAGGTATCTCCCGATAATACCCATTTACCGGACAGCCAAAGAGCAAGGGATTTTAGAAACCGATAAAGAAGGGCAACTATGAAAAAGACCATAAATAAAAGATATGCTGTACTTGTTCTGATGGGATTCCTGATCATCGGTTTAAGCCCGCAAACAAAAGTATTTGGAAAAAAACACAAGGCCAAGTTGTCAGTTAAGTACAATAAGGTCATGGGAGACCAGGCTTTCTTGTCCATCAATGCAAAGTTCAAGGGCGATGATGGATATGAACCCGCTACCGGATTAAAGCTTTATGTTTACAGGGAAGTGGATGAAGATTCCATTCATCCTGAAGGGGAAATCACGACAGATATGGAAGGGAAGGCGATTTTTGAGATAAAAGCCGCAAATGATGAAGGTGAAGATATAATCACCCATAAATACCTTGTCAATATCGAAAACAACAAGAAATTCAAGGATGCGAGCAAAGCCGTTAAATTTCTGGATTCATATTTGAAAGCGAAAGTTGTTGAGAAGGACAGCAGTTATTCTATTTCTGCGAGCCTGACAGATGCAAACGGCGATCCCATCGAAGGGCAAAAACTGCAGGTGAGGGTACAGCGTTTGTTTGCCCCCTTAACAATTGGCAAATCATCTTATAAAACGGATGAGGATGGGAATATCCTTGTCCCCATTGAGGATCCCTTGCCGGGGATTGATGGTGTTTTGACCTTTGAAGTCGTTTTGGACAACAGAAAATACGGAGTTGTCAAATATATCTTCGATGCTCCCATTGGGAAACAAATAACGGATTTGTCAACATTTGATGAACGCACAATGTGGTCGCCGCCCAACAAGACACCCTTGTTCCTGTGGATTTTCCCAAATATCATAATATTCGGGATTTGGCTTGTGATCGCATTATTGGTACGCAACTTATTTAAAATTTATAAATCATAAAACAATTAAACATGAAAACATTGACGAACATTTTGATCATCGGCTTAATGGCCATAGGTTTCTACTCTTTCACCTCAAGCGTATATGATGGATGGGTGGTTCCCGATGAGTATAAAAGCATGGTAAACCCTACCGACCCTGATGACGACGAAGGACTGGAAATAGGCGAAGAGCTTTACATGAAGCATTGCAAATCGTGCCACGGCAAAGAAGGGCTTGGTGACGGACCCAAAGCAAAGGACCAGGAAGGCGATCTCGGTGATTTCTCATCGGAAGAGTTCCAGGCACAGACAGATGGTGAACTCTTTTACAAAACCAAAGAAGGACGGGACGATATGCCGAACTTCAACAAAAAAATACCGGATGATGAAGAAATCTGGTTTGTGGTTAACTACATGAGGACCCTGGGAGAATAAGCAATTATTGCCCCTAATCCCCCTTTCCCTGTCAATCAGAGAGTTTTTCATAAGAATTGAGCATGTTTCAACATTTTGATAATTTTGGCAATGAAACTAAAATATTTCTTACTGACGATATTTATCGGCTTAATGTGGGGTTCATATGCCCAGAAGTACATTACCAAATCGGGCCGGATAGATATTGTTTCAAACTCCCCGCTTTTCACGGTCGAAGGGGTAAATAAGAAGGTTGCCAGTATTCTGAACACTGAAACAGGCGAGTTGGTCATTTCCATGTTGATACGCTCATTTGAATTTGAAGAGGCCCTGATGGAGGAACAGTTCAACGGGAATTACATGCAGAGCAAGACCTACCCAAAATCAATCTTCAAAGGAAGGATAAGCAACATCAAGGAGATTGATTTTGCAAAAGATGGCAAGTACAAAGCCCAGATAGAAGGGAAAATCACCATTCATGGGATAACAAAAGAGATTCGGGAACAAGGCTTGATCAGCATTTCGGAAAAAATGATTTCAGCTGAGTCGGAATTCTATATTTCCCTTTCCGATTTCGATATAAAAATTGAAAAGGCGTTTAAAAACTCCATTGACGATAAAGTGTTGCTTAAAGTTAATTTCAAATTCAACAAACAGTAAACAGGGTGAAATTAGGGCAAAAGATCATATTGATAATTACGGGCATTGTCCTTGTAGTTGGCATTGGCGCCACTTGCTATGTTTTCTACAAGCCCCACAGGAATATCGCAAAGGAAAAACCGGCCTTCAAAATGGAAGCTTCCGGGCTATTCGGGGAATTCAACATGAACGAAGACCTTGGCAATGAAAAATTCGGGGACCAGGTAATCCAGGTGACCGGAAAAGTTGCAGAAATCACAATTGATGACAATGGAATCTCAATAATCCTGAACAACAGCATGGAAGCCATAAACTGTACAATAGATGCTCAATATGAAGAGCGAGCCAGGAAAATCGAATTCGGCGATTCCGTAACGATCAAGGGTAGATGCGATGGCTTTGACATGATTATGGGCGTGGTATTAAGCAAGTGTATTATAATTGAATAGTTTTTTTTCAACAAATACTTCTCATTACATTTAATATATTTAGTAGTAAATTTGGTTTTGCAAAAGGCCCCGGGTTTGGGGTCTTTTGTATTTTATGCTAATTTCCCATATGATATTCTGCCAGGGCATCAATGGGGGTACGCAAGACTTCTTTTATCCTTAAATCAAACTCAGTGGCCACTTCCTTTAAAATATCCTTGAAATAAAAGGCAACGGAACCTGTAAAGCTCAGTGGCAGTTTTTTGTAATCGGTATAATGTTCCACCTGGTTGATAAAAAACTCCCTGAAGCTATTGCTCACCAAATCGTAAATATATTTTTCGGAAAGGTGGTGGGAATAGAAAACGGAAAAGGATGCCAGAAAGCGGTTTGGGAAGGGCATATTGTAAATGGCATCCAGGATATTGTCAAGGGTATAGTTATGCTCCTTCCTGAAAGCAGCATCAATTTTCGCGGGCAGTTTCTTTAACAAATAATCCTTGATGAACAATTTGCCCATATGGGCCCCGCTCCCCTCGTCACCAAAAAAATAACCGAGGGAAGGCTGGTTCTCCACGATCTTTTCCCCATCGAATAGGCAAGAATTTGAACCCGTTCCTAAAATACACGCAATTCCCTTGCTATTGCCCAGAAGGGCCCGTGCCGCACCAAACATATCGGAATAGGTGTTCAGTTCCGCATTCTTGAAAATCCTCACCAGCGCATCTTCCACCATCATACATTTATAAACCGTGGAACAGCCGGCACTATAATAATATACGTTTTTTACCTTTTTGTTCTCGATAAAGGGCACCAGCTCTTTGCTCAGGATTTTCTCCATTTCGTTGGGACCCACATAATACGGGTTCAACCCAACGGTCTGGAAGCTCTTCTTTTCCCCGTTTTGATTGATTAACATCCAATCGCATTTTGTGGCTCCGCTATCGGCTATAAGTATCATGCTGTGGTTTTTAAGCATTTGGGAAAAGCTCTTTTTTACAATACAGAGAATCCCAATGCCATATTATTTTGGATAAAGTTAATCAATTTTAGGTACGACCCCTTCAAATGGGACAAAAAAACCGCTTCGCATCACAAAGCGGTTTCAAAATAAAAAGCCCGGAAAATTTTCCGGGCTTTTTATGCTTGATCCAAATTTCATCACATTTGCCCGCCTGCATCGGGCAAGCAAACTGTGTTGCGCTAAAGTCAGCAGGGTTACAGCTAACTTATTAAAAGTACAATATCCAAAAGAACAAATAAAAATCAAACTACGAATTATTAAATTTCAAACCTTTGGAACAATGAAATTCCGGGGCTTGGAAGTTATTTGAATTCTGCCGTTTGTTTTTCGGGGTTTTTGCGCAAACACTACATAGTGGCTCAATTCAAATTATAGGATAGGGCCGGCAGCAACCAGCTTCTTGCCTTCTTCGTTATCGGTATATTGCTTAAAGTTGGCAATGAACAGTTTGGCAAGATCGTTTGCTTTTTTGTCCCACTCCTTTGAATCGGCATAAGTGTCGCGTGGATCAAGGATGCCAGGATCAACACCGGGAAGTGCGGTTGGGACCTCAAGGTTAAAAATGGGTATCATTTTCGTTTCTGCCTTATCAATGGAGCCATCCAAAATAGCATCGATAATCCCTCTTGTGTCCTTAATGGAAATCCTTTTTCCGGTTCCGTTCCAACCTGTGTTCACCAGATATGCCTCGGCACCATGCTCTTCCATTTTCCTCACCAGTTCCTGTCCGTATTTAGTAGGGTGAAGTGTGAGGAAGGCTGCGCCAAAACAAGCCGAGAAAGTGGGCTGTGGCGTGGTTACGCCAAGTTCGGTTCCGGCAAGTTTCGCTGTAAAACCTGAAAGGAAATGATATTTTGTTTGATCTGCCGTTAGCTTTGAAACGGGGGGCATAACACCAAAAGCATCGGCGGTAAGGAAAATCACCTTTTTGGCATGTCCAGCTTTTGAAACAGGCTTCACGATATTGTCAATATGGTATATTGGATAAGAAACACGGGTGTTTTGTGTAACGGAGCCATCGTCGAAATCAATTTTCCCGTTCTCGTCAACGGTCACGTTTTCCAAAAGTGCATCGCGGCGGATCGCATTAAAAATATCAGGTTCGGATTCCTTATCGAGATGGATGGTTTTTGCATAGCAACCTCCCTCAAAATTAAAAATGCCATCATCGTCCCAACCATGCTCGTCGTCACCGATCAAGGCACGTTTCGGGTCGGTGGAAAGGGTGGTTTTCCCAGTGCCCGACAATCCAAAGAAGATAGCCGTGTCACCATCTTTGCCCACATTGGCCGAACAGTGCATCGCTGCGTTTCCCCTTAATGGGAGATAGTAGTTCATAATGGAGAAGATACCTTTTTTCATTTCGCCACCGTACCAGCTTCCACCGATAACTGCTCTTCCTTCTGAAAGATTGAAAACAACAAAGACCTCAGAATTGAAAGGAAGGCCGTCCGTACGCTTCATCTCTTTCCATTTTGGATTGGTTGTTTTGGAGGCGTTAAGCACAACAAAATCGGGCTCGAAACTTTCAAGTTCTTCCTCCGTCGGACGGATAAACATATTCTTTACAAAGTGCGCCTGCCACGCTACTTCCATGATGAAACGTACTTTCAAACGGGAATTCTCGTTGGCACCCGCATAGCCATCCACAACAAATAATTTCTTCCCTGTAAGCTCTTTGGCACCCAGGTCGTAACAATATTTCCAGGTCTCCTGGTCAACGGGTTTGTTGTCTGAGCTTTTTGCCTGCTCGGCCCACCACACGGTATCTTTGGTCTTATCGTCCAGTACAATGTATTTGTCCTTGGGCGAACGTCCGGTAAACCTTCCGGTCATCACGTTCACGGCTCCCAACTCGGTCAACTGTCCCCGTTCAAAACCTTCCAGCTCGGGTTTCATTTCCAGTTCATATAGCTCATCATAAGAGGAGTTATAATAAATGGTATCCACATTTTCGATTCCGTAGCCTTTTAGGTCGGCACGGATTTTTTCGATATTTTTACTCATGATTTCTGTTTTTTTTGATTTTGCAAATTCAAAACATATGGAATTATTGCGGGCAAAAATACTAAAATTCAAAACGCATGATGCCTTTACAAACAATTTAGAATCTCTTTAAAATAACCCGTTTAAAACTCGGTTTTGAATTTTCACCTATATTTGTAAAAGCATTGGATGGACATGATTGTTTTATTCAATCTATTAAAATGAAAATCGGCAGGTTCATTACATATTCCCTTTTTCTGATTTTGACATTGACAGTATTGTTGCCCAAAACAATAAAATGCCAAGACAGTATTGCAAGCTCTTCAGAAAAGAAAAATACCATTAAAGGCTTTGTTACGCTCGCACCCTTGCTTTACAAGAATGAGTTTTCGGTTGCCTTGGGATATGAAAGAAAAATTGACAGCACAAACTCCCTGGAGCTTACAAGTTCTTTCTTGTTTTTATCAAATGAGATGGGGGACAAAACCAAAAACTACGCTTTACATCCATATATGGGTTTATAAATGTATCTTTGCCTTTGGCCAATGCAGAAATAAAGGTAATATTGCATATATAACATTGTTGCAGGCAAGCTAATAAACCAATATAAATAACTTATTTATGGAATTTGATATTAATACGTTAAAACAAAAGGTAGAGGAAGCTATAAAAGAGTATAAAAATAAACCTTTTGTAGTTTCTGTAATGGGACAAACAGGTGTAGGCAAATCAAGCTTAACCAATGCTATTTTTAATACAAAATTTGACACAGACCCAGTTAAACCATGTACTAAAAGCATTCAATCAGTAGAAATTCTCAATAAAAACGGTGACAGGATGATATTCAATGATTTACCTGGCATTGGTGAGTCTGAGGTCGCTGATGAACATTACATTGCTGAATATGTCAAAATAATAAAAGTTTCTGATGTTGTACTTTGGCTTTTTCATGGTGACAATAGGTCTGTAAGGTTTGATATTGAAAACTTGAAAAAAATCATGTCAAAATTGTCTGAAGAGGAACGTTTTAATTTTATGAGCAAAATTACGTTTGCATTATCAAAAGTTGACTTAATTACTCCTCCTGCATGGTATTATGTCCTTAAAAACTCTGGTAATTTTTTCTTGCCGTGTAATGAAACTAAAAAAATATTGAAACTAAAAAAACAATATTATCTTGATGCGATATTAGAACCTTTTGCTAGATATATATTAAGTCGAACACCAAATACCTCTAATTTTAATAAGAACATTGAAGGCTTTTCATTATCAGAAGATAGAGAATTTGTTATATACAAAGGATATTTAACTACAGAGAAAGTTGAAGATTTATCTCAAGAATTTCCGAACCAGAAAGAAATATTTTTAAGATTACATGAAAATTATAGTGTTGTTCCAACTTCGACAATTTTTAAATACAATCTTTCGCTATTAGTAACTTCAATATTGAATAAAATAAATGATGGAGCAATTTTTAGAATTGAAAAATTTATTGATGATGAAAATATAAGTGTAGTGCCTATAGAAAAAGCCTTGACTTTAGGCAATATAATAGTTTATGATAATAACATA
>JAADJA010000200.1 GCA_013151015.1 Chlorobiota bacterium | reverse complement strand
ATAATGGACGAACCATTTGGAATTTTTAAATTCAATTCTTCCACTTTTCGATTGATGCCATGCTTTGATTTTAGCTTTCGGGTCGCCTTTTCCGTTTTGCGTTTCGGACAGTTCCAACTTTAATGTAGCTTCATCGTTTTTTTCGGTAACAGTCAAAACTTCAATCTTTTTTACTAAACCTTGTTTGTAACTGTCGTAAGGTGTTAGACGATACAATTTGTTTTTGGCAACTTTGTGCGTAGCCGAATATCTTATTTTAAAGAGAGGATTGAGTTTGGAAATTTGTTTTATCGAATTTTCGGTATCCATTCCTTCCTGTGGTTCGTCCATTATGATGATTGGATTTGTATGTCCAATAGCATCAATAAATGGAATATTGGCGAAAAGGTCTTCTCTTTGTGCCTGGTTAAGTATTTTGTCTTCTGAGTTAAAAGAAGCCAAAGTCATTACCATAATTTGTGGATGTTGTTCCTCGATAAAGTTGGTTACTTTATTGAGCCGTTTACTATTATATTCAAAAAACTTAGGAGTAAATCCGTAGATGCTTTCCAATTGTTTTTCAAATGCTGAAAGAGTACTTAAAACACCTTGCCTTATTGCAATTGATGGAACAAGAATTATGAATTTTGTAAATCCGTAATGTTTGTATAGTTCATAAATGGATTTGATGTAAACAAGTGTTTTGCCTGTTCCTGTTTCCATTTCAATCGTTAATTCCTGTTCAGGTGTGAGTTTTGCAATATCTCCATCAATACCATTTTCCAGTAATACAGATTTGATGTTTTCGGTTAATTGTTCTGATGAAAGAGTACATATATTTGAACGAATACCTTCTACACAAGCATTATCAAAAGAATTTTTGTCGTTTCCTTCAAACACGCTAACAATAGACCTAATCGCTACTTCTTGATATTCTAATAATTCTAATTTTATTTCCATCAATCGTTGCTATTATTTTTGTTCATGTATTTCATTTTTTGTTCGGCAACTTTCAACGCCTTTTGTCCAAGTTCTTCATCTTTTATTTCGTAAAGAATTTTTTCGCTCAGGTATTGAACAAGCAAATCCTCCTCTTTTAAATCAAGGATTTGAGCAAGTTTTATAATTTGTTCTTTTGTTGCTTTTCTTTCGCTTCTTTCAATCTTGCTTAATATTGCTGTGTCAATATCCAGTTTCGCTGCTACTTGTCTAAGAAGTAATCCTTTTTTCTCTCTGTTTTCCCGAAGTATTTCCCCAGTCGATTTGTCCATTTTCATTTGTGCTATTTCACTTGATAAATTTCATTTGACAATGATAGTCAAATTAATTGTTTAATTTTTATTCTGTCCGATTAGTTTTTATGATTTTTTCAACAATCTTTAAGCGTTGGAAAGATTCATACTCTTTTGGTTTTTTCAGGGTTGGATTTTGTGTCGGCAAAAACCAAATGTGTATGAATGTGCGGTGGGTTTTCAGCTTGTTGGTAACATATGTGTATAGTTACCATGTTACATTTATTTTTGCATTGTCCATCTGTAAAGGTACATTTATATTTCCTATTTGGAAGTAAAACATCGCTTTATGCTTTTTCCGCTGTCCGCATACTTATCGTCCAAAGGGCTTCTGTACTTGATAAAACCTGCTTTTAGGTTAAACCCGGAATATGCCAATAAATAAGCTTATAAAACATTGGGGAAACGATTTCCGCCCATTGGTTGAAACAAGCTTCGGTGAGCTCAGCCTGACCATGAAGATATTGGCCGTGCCGGGGCCTTTGAAACGAGCATGGACATTTATTGGCATTGATCCACTCTGTGATGTTGTGGATAGGGGCTCCGGGGTTTTGCATTCGCAACCCAAAACCCGTATCCAGAATCAAGCACCCGGCCCATTAATGGTTCAACATAATCTTCACATAATCCCAATGGTCAACATTTGCGTATTTGAGGAAATACAATCCGTTGGGCAGGTCATAAAGTTCAAGTTTGATTTTGTCCTTGTCACGAGTGGGAATGCGCATCATTACTTTCCCCGAAAGATCGATAAGGTATATTTCCTTGGTCTTCTTCCCACTTTCGACATAAACCAATCCATGGCTTGGGTTGGGATAGGCCTTTATCCAAATCTTCCCTTCAGGGTTTTCAGCTTCGTCCAGGAATTTGTCTTTCTGTCCGTCCGGGGATCCCTGCCGTTCAACTATTTCATCCTCCGGTTTGGCTATTTCCGTGATTGTGGTTTCCGGTTTTTCTTCCGCAAGAGCCAATTCATGGCAATCTTCAACAAAGGTGAACTGTTTGAGCAATCGCAGGAGCAGGTCGTTCAGCAATTCCACATCATAATCGTCGATGCTGGGTTTGGTGTGGCTTCCGCCAATGCCACTGTCGTCGGTGAGGAACACATAGCTGCCATTGCTTGCCAGTGCTAAGGACCGCATCAGGTATTCAAGGCTTTTGTCGGAATTGCGGCCCGTTCCGCTTGCCACGATTGGGATAAGCCGTATCCCCTTTGAAGCTGCTGTCGCCACAGCCTTTTGGATTTTCCCGTTGATTTCGCTCGAATGTCCGGGAGGCTCGTCCAGCACCAGGAACATCAGGCGTGCCCGTGCCTGTTGGCTCCATTGCATTTCCTCCACCGAAACACGCAAAGCTTCCTCCACGGCTTCCGTTCCACCTTCACCGGCATCCTGTTCGTTTATGAAGGCAATGCCCTTGTCAATGTCGGTTGAAAACCCGGAAGTCTTTGTCACATAGGTGTTCCCAAAACATCTGTAGAATACACTTCCGAGGCGTATGTTTAAACCCGGGTTTTGTGACGAAAATTTTTGGATGATATCTTTTAATTCAACTTTAAGGTACCTAATCTCATCGCCCATTGAACCGGTGGCATCAACGGTGAAAAGGATGTCAACGTTTTGAAGGTTTTCACAGGTTTTTTTCAGCCTGATGGTATTTATCCCTTTATGGAATGTTTTTGGTTTTTTCAGCTCCTTGCTGATTCCGTTGCTTTTTACAATAATCCTGTAGGTCGTTTTTTCATTGGATGCTTTTCGGAACATCCCGGCCCACAGTTCGGCCTTACCGGTATTGTCCGATTTTGCCCTCCAAACCACATCATCTTTGTTGTCCATGAGCAAGATTTCGCAATCGACCACAGGGAAATTGTTTTTGTTCAAAACCTGTACGCTGAAACGCTCTTCGGGATAAATGCCCCAAATTCCACGGTAGGACCGGAGTTGGTCTTCCGAAATATCTTTCCACAATTCCCATTTGCTGAAGTCGTTTATTTCCCCTGCCGTTAGCAAACCCGATTGGGGGCCATTGTTCCTGGTTTCAGGTTTTATCTCGGCCTCTTTTGGTTTTTCAGGGGCTTTTATATTGGAATTGTCGATATCCCATTGGGAAAGACTTGACGACCCGAACACACGGATACCATCAATATACATAACTGCTTGATCGGAGCGGCAGCCCCTGATATTGCCCCTTTCACCATCAGCAGGGAAAACCCCTCCCACGGAAGTTGCAATTGCATTTGCGTTCCTGCTTGGCATTTTTTGTATTTCCTGTGCAGTAACATGTCCGCCCGAAACAGTCTCATCTTTTGAAATAAGAGGGAGACGATATTCGGTCACCACATACTCATTAAGCATAAGTGCTGTGGATTCCATGGCGATATCGTAAAAACGGATTTGATCGGCATTAATGATAATCCCTTTTGTGATAGCGGTTTTGTAGCCAATAAAACTAGTTTTCACATCATAGCTGCCCGGAGCTATTGGTTTGATCTTGAAATTCCCATCAATATCGGCAGTGGCACCTGCCCTTATTGTGCTGTCAATGTACAATAGGACATTGGCAAAGGGGATTGGGTCTTTGGTGTCTTTGTCGTAAACTTTTCCCATTAATGCACCTGTCTGGCTAAAGGAGGTGGAAAAGAACAGCGGGAAAAGAACAATCAATAGGATTTTGAAAATTCTTCTTGATGATAAACTTCGGATTGACCGATTGCTGGTAACTAAGTAAATCTGCTTCATAATCTAAATTTTTAAAGGTGAGAAATTGGATTGCCCCGAGCCGGAACCCCAAAACTTCGGGGCACTCTTCATAAAATGTTCCTGACGGGATAACTGCTGTAAATGAAAAAAACGACTTGCTTTTTTTATAAAGAGCAGTAATTTTCATCAAAGTTAATCCGGGGCAAAGCCGAAATCAAGGAAAAACCAGTTTACGGTCGGGGTAAATCAGTTAACGGTAAAATTGCCCTGGTAAATATTCGGGAACTGAAATCCCTTTTTAAGGCAGGGAAATGCCAAAGCCCTATTACTTAATCCGGGGTTAATTGTATCTT
>JAADJA010000231.1 GCA_013151015.1 Chlorobiota bacterium | reverse complement strand
GCAGGGGTTAACCATCATGCGGAGTGCACAATTAGCGTGGACGCTAATTGCATATAAATCTAAGTAGGAACCATGACTGCCGCCCGTTGGTGTTGTCACCAACGGGAATCCTCAAACCACATGGAGCAAGTGTCAACGCTTGCGAAGATAGTACATTCATCCGATGGGCTTCGAGTCATCGGATGAGTAAACCACCGTTCAAGTTGGTGACAACACCAACATGGGGCAGGGGTTAACCATCATGCGGAGTGCACAATTAGCGTGGACGCTAATTGCAGAACCATGACTGCCGCCCGTTGGTGTTGTCACCAACGGGAATCCTCAAACCACATGGAGCAAGTGTCAACGCTTGCGAAGATAGCACATTCATCCGATGACTCGAAGTCATCGGATGAGTAAACCACAGTTCAAGTTGGTGACAACACCGACATGGGGCAGGGGTTAATCATCATGTGGAGTGCACCAATTAGCGTGGACGCTAATTGCATATAAATCTAAGCAGGAATCATGACTGCGCCCGTTGGTGTTGTCACCAACGGGAATCCACAAACCACATGGAGCAAGTGTCCACGCTTGCGAAGAAAGTACATTCATCCGATGACTTCGAGTCATCGGATGATTAACTATCGTTCATGTTGGTGACAACACCAACATGGGGCAGGGGAACTTGAAGGTTTACAATATGCGTATATATCTCCTCAATCAAGCTCAATATAAGGCACTTCAGCTTTGTTCAGTTCTTTGTTCAAAACTGCAATTTGATCCTTCACATTGTCCCAGTTTTCAAATTGCATGAAGATTTCCTTTTCAAATTCTGCCTTTACAGCATACATCTGCTCAGTGGGTTTGTTGAAACCAACATTGGCAAGGCTCCCCACATGTCCGTATTTATTGTTCAGCCGGATGGGAAAATTCAAGGGATCCTGTGGACTCCGGTTTTTGGTCTGATATAAACTTTCTTCTATGGTTTTTCCCTTCCCAATCAACGAATCTATTTTTGCAATAAACATTGTATCGGAGGTAAGGTCTTTAATCCCTTTCAGTTTTTTATTCACTTTTCGGATATTCAGGATAACCATATTGATACTATCCATATTTAACCGTATATCACTTAAGAAATCATATTGTGCCTGGATATCTTCCTGACTTGCAGTTACCCGGGGATCTAAATTTATTTGGAGTGGAACTGTCAGCGTATCTTCATTTACAATTAACTGAACCCGGTAATCCCCCGGGACCACACGTGGGCCTTGTTGGAACGCCCCCCACAGAATCATCCCTTTTATTCTCTTTACTCCTTCGGCCCGTAGGTTCCAGATAAAGCGGTTGGCCCCTTCTTTGGGTATCCATCCGTAATCTTTTCTTTCGGAACGACTGGAGTACGAAACAAGCTGATTTCCCGCATTGTCCAAAAAACGCAGGCTGTAGGTATTGGTTAGCGTATCCACCTTTTTGAGGTAATAATTAATAATGGCACCGCTGGGATGGTTTTCGCCTTTTGTCCTTGATTTACCTCCATGCCATCCATCCATAAGCCAGGTTGGTTTGGGCCCAAAAAGATACATTTCCTTTTCCCAGTCAGTTTCCATTTCATATAAAGGGCTAAGGTCATCCAAAATCCAGATACTCCGTCCCTGTGTCCCGGCAATCAAATGCCTGTCCTTAACACGTAAATCGGTTATGGGCACAATGGGCAGGTTATTTTGGAATTCCTGCCAGTTTTTGCCATTATTAAACGATATATACAAGCCATATTCAGTCCCGGCATACAACAATCCTTCCCTGTTGGTATCCGCCCGGATTACCCGTATAAAATGGAGCCGGTCAATTCCTTTGTCTATCCTGTCCCATGTTTGACCATAATCCCCTGTATAATATAAGTAAGGGGTATAGTCGCCCCATCTGTATCGAGTGGCCGCAACATAAAGCCCTCCCGCATGAAAGGGATCGGCTTCCAAGCTGTTTATTTGTGTGAATTCCGGCAAATCCCCTGGAGTGATATTTGTCCAGTTATCACCCGCATCCCTGGTAATATATATTAACCCATCATCGCTGCCCGTCCAAATCACCCCTTTGTCAAACAAGGATGGCACTGCAGAAAAAATCGTGCAATAATATTCCACCGCCGTATTGTCCTTGGTGATCTCGCCACCGGAGGGCCCTTGCTTGGTAGTGTCGTTTGTTGTCAGGTCGGGACTAATGGTTTTCCAACTTCTCCCCTTGTCCGTGCTCAAATGCACATGATTGCTAAATGTATATAAATACGATGGATCATGGGGCGAAATAAAAATGGGGTAATTCCACTGAAAACGGTATTTCATATTCTCGACACCATGCCCGAGCGGGTTATCCGGCCAAACATTGGTCGCTTGTTTTTCACCTGTTTCATGATTATACCTAAGCATAAAACCACCATATTCCCCTCCATACACCGTTTCGTTGTCATTTTCAATTGCGTGGTGCCCGGCTTCTCCACCGGCCGTTCTTTCCCAGTCACTTTCCGTTATAAAAGGCCCTTTTGAACGATGGGCAATCCGGATGGAACTATTGTCCTGCTGGGCAGCATAAATCCGAAATGGAAAATGGTTATCGGTATTGATCCTGTAAAACTGGGCCGTTGGTTGGTTAAAATAGGAAGTCCAGTTTTCGCCACCATCAAAACTGATCTGTGCCCCCCCGTCATCGGCAATGATCATGCGTTTGGAATCGTTCGGGTCTATCCACAGATCGTGATGGTCGCCATGTGGTGCGGCTTTTTTCTTGAATGTTCTTCCACCATCTTTCGAAAAATGATAACGGACATTCATCACATACAAATTATCTTCGTCTTTTGGGTCTGCATAAATTCTCGAATAGTACCATGCCCGTTGACGGATTGAACGCTGGTTATTCACAAGCATCCAGTTTTCGCCCCCATCTTCCGAACGGTAGAGGCCGCCATTTGGTTCGTTCTCCACAATAGCCCAAACCCTGTCAGGATTTACAGGCGAAACAGTTATACCGATTATGCCAAGGAGACCCGAAGGGAATCCCGGCTTTTTTGATAGCTCGGTCCACGTCTTTCCTTCATCGGTTGATTTCCATAATTTGGAACCTTCCCCCCCACTGCTAAAGGAATAAGGAGTTCGTCTGAATGTCCAGGTCGAAGCATAAACAACCCTTGGGTTGGAGGGGTCAAGGATCAAATCAATTGCGCCACTACCTGAATCCACAAATAGGATTTTAGTCCATGTTGCCCCTCCGTCAGTTGATTTATATACGCCCCTGGATTCCGTATCCTTAAAAAGATCGCCCATGGCCGCCACATAGAGGATATCGGGGTTGTCGGGATGGATACGGATACGGCCAATATGCCTTGTTTCCTTCAATCCCATATCCGTCCAGGTTTTACCTGCATCGTTGGATTTCCATATGCCAAAACCCGAAGAAACGTTTCCCCTGACCGTCTCTTCTCCCTGTCCGGCGTAAATCACATTGTTATCAGAGGTACTCACCGCCACAGAACCAATTGAGCCTCCAAAGAAACCATCCGAAATATTCTCCCAGCTATTTCCGGCATCCGTTGTACGCCAAACACCTCCACCCGATGAACCAAAATAAAACAGGTTTGGTTTCCCGGGGACACCTGTGACCGTTGATGACCTTCCTCCCCTAAATGGGCCGATGTTCCGCCAGGTAAGCGATTTAAAATAGGCAGGGTTTATCGTATCAATGCTGTTATCCTTTTTCTGTGCGAAAATATCAGCATAAGCGTTCAGGCTTAGAATAAGCAATAGAATAATAATTTTTCTCATAAAAGTATTTTTGATAGGGTTAAATCTATTCATGCAAAGTATTAAAAAACGTCATTTCCTAAGAAACAGCATTTAGAATGCAACAAATACCTTTTGCAATTGTTTAAAAACCACAATGCTTATCATCCAAAATAGAGATGAACAGATGCATGTTGAAAATTATCTGTTTTTCATTGGACAAATCTATTCCTATGAAAGTTTAAATCCCCCACAAATTGAAATTGCATTTGGAGGGGGTAAATAGAAAATATATTTGAGTTTTGGATTAGGTTTGCAAAATCGTTTCGCTAAAGGTGCCAAAAATCATCTTTTCATTTCGGTAACGGGATACCCCTTCCCCGCCCCTCTAATTTAGATACGGTCTAAAATACCCGCTAAATGCCTGCTATTGTTAATCATTTAACAATACAACAATTTGGATTCATTCTAAATTAATTTTTTTGTTTGCACATCTCAAAAAAAACAACCTATTTTGTAGCTGTTATTTAATTAACAACTGAATTATTCACTTCATAAAAGTAAAAAACATATGAGTTCACATATTCAAAACATCATTGAAAAGTATGGGAAAGACGCTACCCGTCTGATGGACATCCTTCATGAAGCACAAGCTAAAGAAGGTTTTATTTCGGATGAAGTTGTCAAAGAAATTGCTTCCCAACTGAACATCTCAAAGGTTGATGTGGAGCAAACCCTTACGTTCTACCATTTTTTCAGTAAAAAACCGCTTGGCAAATACACCATCTATTTAAATAACAGCTTGGTAAGCCATATGATGGGCCGTGAAGAAGTCGCTCATGCTTTTGAAAAAGTTACAGGGACAAAATTCGGATCTGTTTCGGAGGACGGGCAATTTGGCCTGTACAATACATCATGTATTGGGATGAACGATCAGGAACCAGCAGCGATAATCAATGGAATTGTGTTCCCAAAAATGACAACCTATCGGGTAAAAGAAATTATTAAGGCGTTCAGGGCAGGTGAGTCTGTTACCGATATGATCAACAGCCTTGGTGGTGGCCACAACCAATCCGACCTTGTCCATTCCATGGTCACCAATAACCTGAACCGCAGGGGCGCTGTTATTTTCTCGGAATTCACTCCAGGCGATACCTTGAAGAAAATCAATTCGATTTCGCCAAAAGAATTAATCGATGAAGTAAAAAAATCCAACTTGCGTGGACGTGGTGGTGCCGGTTTCCCCACAGGACTGAAATGGGATTTTTGCACTAAGACACCAGGTGAAAGATATGTCCTATGCAATGCCGATGAAGGCGAACCGGGGACTTTTAAAGATCGTGTGATACTTACCGAAAGGCCTGAAATGGTATTTGAAGGGATGACCCTTGCCGGATATGCAATAGGTGCAAAGCTCGGTATCCTTTATCTCCGCGAGGAATACCGATACCTTGAAAAACAGTTGGAAACAGTTCTTCTCGGAATGAGGGGAAAAGGCCTGCTTGGGAGAAACATTGCCGGAAAAGAAGGATTTGATTATGACATCCGTATCCAGTTTGGTGCCGGAGCTTATGTTTGTGGTGAAGAATCTGCCTTGATAGAATCATGTGAAGGAAAACGCGGCGAACCAAGAAACCGCCCACCCTTCCCTGTTCAGGTCGGGTATTTGGACAAACCAACAGTAATCAATAACGTGGAGTCGCTTTGTTCGGTCGTAAAAATCCTTGAAAAAGGTGCGGAATGGTATAAATCAATGGGAACAAAAGAAACCTCAGGGACCAAGCTCCTAAGTATTTCAGGCGATGTCAGGTATCCGGGTGTATTTGAAGTAGAATGGGGAATCACAGTCCAGGAAGCCCTGGAAATGTCAGGGGCCATGAACGTGAAAGCTGTTCAGGTGGGCGGCCCTTCGGGAAGGTTGATCGGCCCCAATGAATTCCATCGGACAATCTGCTATGAAGACCTTCCAACCGGGGGAGCTTTTATCGTAATAGGTGAAGGAAGAAAAATCCTTGATGTAGTGAAAAACTTCATGGACTTTTTCATTGATGAATCTTGTGGATCGTGTGCCCCTTGCAGGTATTTGACTGTTATCCTGAGAAATAAACTCAACAAGATAATGGAAGGCAAAGGTGTTGCAAGCGATCTTGACGACCTTGTAAACTGGGGCAAACAAATGAAAGTTGCCAACCGTTGCGGACTTGGCCAATCGGCTGCCAACCCCATCCTGAGCAGTATTGAAAACTTCAGGTATGAGTATGAGGCCAAGATTGAAAAAGGAAAAGATTTTGACACCCGCTTTGATCTGAATAAAGCCATTCAGGAATCAAGTAGGGCTGTTGGGCGCTTTCCAGAGGCCTAACTTATAGGTATATCAGGTATTGAAGGTAAACAAATGCAAAAATGCGGGAATAAATATTCGGAATTAAGTCTAAAATATTACGGCATTGAAACATTTTAAATTCAATTTAAAGGCAGTGAAGCCCATACCTCATATGATAACAAAAACGCAAATATTAAATAATTTAACTCAAGTAAAATGAGCGAAAAAATAAAATTCACAATAGACGGCAAGGAATGTTTTGCCGAAAAAGGGGCCAACCTGATTGAAGCTGCAAAGGAGAACGGGGTTTATATCCCAACACTTTGTCACCTCGAAGGGGTGAAGCCTGCCGGTTCATGCCGGATTTGTAACGTAAAAATCAACGGACGACCCATGACCGCCTGTACCACCACATTGATCGAAGGGATGAATATCGAGAATAATGTGGAGGATATTCAGGAGTTGCGGAAAATAATCATCGAAACACTGTTTGTTTCAGGAAACCATTATTGCCCAGCCTGCGAAAAAAGCGGTAACTGCGAGTTACAGGCATTGGGTTACAGGTTTAAGATGCTAGTCCCCCGTTTCCCGTTTGAATTCGAAGAAAAAGAGGTGGATGCAGAAGCCCCTAAAATCTACATCGACCGAAACAGGTGCATCCTATGCAAAAGGTGTGTACGTTCGTTGAAAACAGAAGACGGCAAAAGCATTTTTGCGGTTCAGGGCAGAGGCTATAAAGCAATGATCAACATCGACCATGAGCTTGCCATGAACATGACCGATGAAGAAGCCACCCATGCCATGGACACTTGCCCCGTTGGCAGTATCCTGAAAAAAGAACGGGGTTATTACGATCCGATCGGCAGCAGGAAGTACGACAAGAAACCCATTGGAAGTGAAATTGAACAAATTGTAACTAATTAAAGGGAGGAAAAAAAATGAGTAAACCAATTGTAGCAACAACATCACTCGCCGGCTGTTTCGGATGCCATATGTCACTCTTAGATATTGATGAGCGTATCCTGGATCTTATTGATCTGGTTGATTTTAACAAATCACCCATTGATGACATTAAGGAATTCACACAAATGTGCGACATCGGAATTATTGAAGGTGGATGCTGTAACAGCGAAAATATCCATGTGCTGAAAGATTTCAGGAAAAACTGTAAAATCCTGGTTTCTACGGGCGAATGCGCTATCATGGGCGGCCTTCCCGCCATGCGGAACAATATCCCCATTAAGGAATGTTTGGAAGAAGCCTATCTTGACGGCCCTTCCACCAAAGGCCATAACCCTGAAGGCATTTTGCCCAATGATGAGGAACTGCCCATCATACTTGATAAAGTGTATCCTTGCCACGAAATCGTAAAAATAGATTATTACCTGCCGGGATGTCCCCCAAGGGCCGACCTTATCTGGAACGCCCTTGTTGCATTGGTGACAGGTGACGAGATGAAATTACCTTACGAAGTTATAAAATTTGACTAATTAGAAAACTAAAAAATCATGCCTAAGAAAATAACAATAGAACCCGTAACCCGAGTAGAAGGACACGGTAAAGTGACCATACACATAGACGATGAAGGAAATATAACCCAAAGTCGTTTGCACATTGTCGAATTCAGGGGATTTGAACGTTTTGTACAAGGCAGGCCTTACTGGGAAGCCCCGGTATTGGTGCAACGCCTTTGCGGGATTTGTCCCGTGAGCCACCACCTTGCTGCTGCGAAAGCACTCGACGTTATCGTTGGTGCCGGAACAGGGGATGGCCTCACCCCCACCGGTGAAAAGATGAGGAGATTGATGCACTACGGCCAAATGTTCCAATCACATGTCTTGCATTTTTTCCACCTTGCTTCGCCCGATTTGCTCTTTGGGGTAGATGGCGACCCTGCATTAAGGAACATTATCGGTGTGGCCAAAAAATTCCCCGACCTTGCGGTTCAAGGTGTCATGATGCGGAAATTCGGACAGGAGATCATCAAAGCGACTGCCGGCAAAAAAATCCATGGAACAGGTGCTATCCCGGGCGGGATAAACAAGCACCTGACACAGGAAGAAAAAGACAGCTTCCTCAATGGCCCTGACCCCATGAACATCGACAAAATGATTTCATGGTCGCAGGATGCACTTGCTTTCCTGAAAGGATACCATAAAGACAATAAGGATTTCATCGATAATTTTGCCGTGTTCCCATCAAGTCATTTGAGTCTTGTTCGGAAAGACGGTGCCATGGATCTTTACCATGGGGTTTTGCGCGCCATTGACAAGGATGGCAAGAAAATACTTCACGATGTGGATTACCAGGATTATCTTGATTATATCGGTGAAGAGGTGAAGAACTGGAGTTATATGAAATTCCCGTATCTCACCGAATTTGGAAAAGAAGATGGTTGGTACCGGGTAGGACCGCTCGCACGGATGAACACCTGCGATTTTATCCCTTCACCTTTGGCACAAAAAGAATTTGAAGAATTTAAGGCTTATACGCACGGAAAGCCCAACCATATGTCGATGCACTATCATTGGGCACGCTTGATCGAGATTCTGCACTGCGCCGAACTGATGAAAGACCTTTTGAACGATCCTGACCTGATGACAGGGGAACTGGTTACCAAAGGGACCAAGTGCAGCGAAGGCGTTGGGCTCATCGAAGCCCCGCGCGGAACTCTGTTCCACCACTATGCAATCAACGAAAACGATCAATTGACGATGGCCAACCTGATCGTATCCACTACCAACAACAACATCCCCATGAACATGGCAGTGAATTATACGGCCAAACAATACATGACCGGACAGAAGAAAATCACCGAAGGGATGATGAACGCAGTGGAAGTTGCCATCCGGGCCTATGACCCTTGCCTGAGTTGTGCAACACATGCCATGGGACAAATGCCATTGGAAGTGGTTTTGGTCGATAGTAAAAATTCTATCATTGACAGAATGAAAAGGTAAATCTTGATTGTAATCGTCTGACCACTGTCCTGCGCTTTTGCTATGGCGAAGTGGTCTGACGATTCACAAACCAGTGGTCTGACAATTTACAAACCAGTGGTCAGACGACTAAGGCAAACAAAGTTTATGAAAAAGATACTCATATATGGATACGGAAACCCGGGCCGTCAGGACGATGGCCTTGGGAATGCCGTGGTGGAAATGATGGAAGAATGGGTTCGGGAAGAAGGGATCGAAAATGTGGAATTCGATAGCAATTATCAATTGAACATAGAAGATGCCGCAACAATATCGGACAAGGACCTGGTCATTTTTGTGGATGCTTCCGTGGAGGATATCGAGGACTTCATATTGACCCCAGTGGACGAATCGGCCAAGGTGGCCTTTTCTTCACATTCCGCTTCGCCCGGTTACATTGTGAAACTCTGCAACGATCTTTTCAATACACAACCCGCTTCCTATTTGCTTCATATTAAAGGATATGAATGGGAGTTTATGGGAGGCCTGACCGAAAAAGCCAAAGAAAACCTTGAAAAATCATTGGAATTGCTGAAGGAAAAAATCCGAGACCCGGAAGAGTTGATTTCTTCTTTTATTTACAAACTTAGTATCAATAACAAAGAAAAGATTAATAATCTTATATGAGAAGATTCAATACATTATTAGTTTTGATCGGAATGCTTATGCTAATATTGAGTTGTTCCAAAGCAAAACCACCTACTGGGGATTATTGGATAGCATTAAAATATGAAAAACCTGAGGTTAAAACTTTGTCACAACCAATTGAAATTACAGGATCATCAAAAGGAACTATTACGATAAATGATTCAGAATTAGATAAAGATGGGAAAAACATTGAAGGCAAAATTAATTATGTTCCAAACACGAATGGTATTTATATTACAGGAAAATGGTCTCATAAATTATTTAGTAAAAATTATAAAATAGAGGGAAGATTCACGGAGGATTATTATCAAGGTGGAAATTTATTTGTGTATTCAGGAACATTTGAAATTAAATCAAATTAAACAATTAAACTATCAATGCATTGCGTCAACAATAGAAATATAACCATGTTAATTCATTAAAAAAACAGAAACAAATAAATAAATCATTATGGACCTTACAACAAAATATATGGGGCTAACGCTGAAAAACCCCATCATTGTCAGCAGTTCAAAGCTTACCAGCGATATTAAAAATATTAAGAAGTGTGCTGATGTAGGAGCCGGTGCCATCGTACTAAAGTCGCTTTTCGAAGAACAATTGATAGCCGATTCAAACGCACTGATGGACCAGGACATGAAGTATTTCTGGTTTCCTGAAGCCATCGACCATATCAATAAACACTCGAAAGAGCACGGCCTGAAACAAATGCTCCAGTTAATCAAGGAAGCAAAGGATTATTCGGATGTGCCCATTATTTCAAGCATCAATTGCATGACCTCGCATGAATGGCCGCAATTTGCAAAAAGCCTGGAAGATGCCGGTGCCGATGGTATCGAACTCAACATTGCCATTTTCCCGTTCGATAAATATGTTGCTTGCGGGGATATTGCCGACCAGTACATCGAAATCGTAAAAAGCGTCAAAAAATATGTCACCATACCCGTATCGGTAAAAATGGGAAGCTATTTCACAAACCTGTTGCAAATGGCCCATCGACTGGATGATGCGGAAGCCGATGCACTTGTGTTGTTCAACAGGTATTACCGCCCCGATATTGATATTGAGACAGAGACCATCGTGCGCGAAAATATCCTCAGTGGCCCACAGGAAGTTTCCAGGTCATTGCGTTGGGTTGCCCTGCTTTCGCAAAAACTGAATTGTGATATTGCCGGGGGCACAGGTATCCATGACTATAAAGCAGTCGTAAAGCAATTACTTGCCGGTGCCGATGCCACGCAGATTTGTTCAACCCTGTACAATAACGGCTTGAGTTATATTGACACCATTTTATTCGATCTTCAAAAATGGATGGAAAAACACAACTACAAAGCCATTTCCGAATTTAAAGGCAAAGTTGCCCGCCAAACCGATAGCGATAAAAAGTTTGAACGGATGCAGTTTATCAAAAAAGAGATTTAATTAGTGTTTGTCCATAATGTCCGATTTCTGCGTTACGCTCCTATTTAATTTCAGTCATCTACAATAGTAAACTCCTGAAATCAAATAGTTTAGCAAGCCTTGAACTCGAACATTCTGAACTGAACACCGACTTTATGGATAGACACTAATTAAGCTTAGTTTATCCCGATCGGTCATTTTCACAATGATTGTAAATTGAATATCCCGGTGCCAAATCGCCCGGGATTTTTTTCGTCTATTATTTTGCCCTTTCTGTCGATTGTATTTTATCCCTGGGTTAAATGATGCGTTCTTTGCATCACAAAAATCGAAATAGAAACTTTAAAATTCAAGACAATGAAAACAAAACATTATTTAATCGTTGCCGCAAGTGTTGCAATAGGGATTATTCTCGGAGTGTCTATCAGTATCGGGATCTTGCACAAGCGTCAGGCAAAATTCATGCAGGAAAGAATGGAATATGGAAGTTCAAATTGGGGACAGGGAAACCAAGGCTGCAAACAAGGCCAGGGGCAAAGAGGGATGAACAGGGGCAACGGAAGGGGAATGAACAACAATGGCATGCAAGCCGGGCGTAAGCAAATGAGGGGCATGAAGCAAGGGATGAACGGAATGAGGGGAATGCAAGGAATGCCCCGGATGTTCGCCCAACTTGACCTTTCCGATGACCAGCAAGAGCAAATTGATGCTGTTTTTGAGAAAAACCGGGATTCCTTCGAGCAAAAGCAAATCCTTCGTGAATCGAGATGGGAAGCCACTACCAAAGAAGTAAGGGATATCCTAACCGTAGAACAAAGGGCAGATTATGACGAACTGATGAACAAACCCGGTAAAAAAAACCATGCACCTGGACTGTATATGGTTTTAAAACGTTTTGACCTCTCGGGCGACCAAAGGGAAAAAATCGGGGTTTTGCAAAAAAGGAACGGCGATATGAGGGATGCCATGTGGTCCAACCGTGAACAGGAAATGAAATCGACCATGGAACAGATAAAATCAATCCTTACAGACGAACAAATAGAAAAAATGGAAGAATTGCAATCTTCAAGGGGTGGAAGGTTTGGCAGGAGAAATGCTTAGATCCATTTAAGGCAGAACAGCCTTTTAAAACAATTTTCATTTAAGCGCAGGTTTTTTGCCTGTGCTTTTTCCATTAAAAATTCCGAATAAACTCCAAAACATCTTCCAAAAAAACAACAATCAAAAAAACAAAAAAGAGGGTAATAGTAATTGAAACAAGCAATATCATTACTTTTTTCCCAACTGCCTTCCGTTGGTCTTCGTTCAATTCATCCCTGATTTTTTGCAGTTGTTTTTTGGAGGCTTTCCCGTAATAGGGTTTTTGTTCTTTGTGTTTTGAGAAATCAATATCCTCAGCGGTTTTACGGTTCTTGAAAAACCGTTTGTTCTTTAGCATCGAACGGTTGTTCTTCAAGCGTGCCACCATATCGGCTATATGTCCGGCTCCTCCTCCAAGCATTGATTTTATCTTAGTGGTATTACTTTTTATTTCGATATTTACGAAAATGAACTTCTGTTATGAAAGTTACAAGTTAAATAAAGTCAGGTGTTATGTGTCCAAAAACAAAAAATCACGATCCAAGTAAGCACTGATAGCATAACTTTTAACTTTAAACATCATTTACTTTAAATTTCCAGATAATCAATTATTTAACCTATCGGCTATAATTCCTTAGTCCCTTTTTATATTCTTCAATTCAGGCTTTTCGAGTTCCCTTATGATTTGCTTTGCAATCTGACTGACTGTGCGGATACTTTTGACCGCTTCAATGGACGGGCCCGCTACCCAGACTGTTTTATAGGTCGCCCCAAAAGCGGCTTTCTCTATTTTTTTCAGGCCACGGACTGCAATCAACAACTTCGCATATTTCTTGATCCTTTTATTCTTTAGGAACAATTGTTCCAAAAATCCGGCTTTGGTCCCTATGCTCTCGATATAGGGCGTTTTTATCACGGTCAATGGTGTCCCCGACAATTTATCGGTCCTCACGATATCCTTCTTTCCATATTTCACCAATGCCTGTTTATAATCATCGGACACATCGGCTTCATCACTTGCAATAAATAAAGTTCCCATTGATGCACCAGCGGCTCCCCAGTTCATTGCCTTCTTCAAATCATAACCATTGGAAATCCCACCGGCGGTTATTACAGGTATGTTGCAATTTGCCACAAGCTCTTTAATCAGTTTTTCAGGTCCGATATTCCCGGCATGTCCACCTGCCTGTGAATTAACGGCAATTACCGCATCCGCACCAAGGGCTTCCACCTTTTTGGCAAATTTCAAATCGACCACATCACAAAAAACTTTCGTCCCAACCTGATGGGCTTGCTCGATAACCTCTTTTGGGTTTCCAAGGGAAGTAATAATGTAATCAACCTTCAATTCCACAAGGGTTTTCAATTGCCCTTTGAATTTTGGATTGGATTTGTTCACGATCAAATTGAAACCAAATGGTTTATCAGATGCAGATTTGATTTTTTCAATCACGGCCCGCAATTCTTTGTCCGTTCGGTAATTCAAAGCAGGGATTGCGGCACTGATTCCGCTTTCAAGGGCAGCAATTACCATTTTGGCGTTCGACACCAAAAACATGGGCGCAATAATAAAGGGATATTGTATTCCAAGGATTTGATCCAGGGTTTTACTTTTTGCCATTAATTCTTTAATTATTATTTCGAGGATAAAAGTAAATAAAAAAATGCTAAGCTTCGTCCATGGCCTGAAGGCCATGGAAACTCATCCAAATTCAAATGCAAGGGCGTCATCGCTCGGTTAATCTATGGCAATATGCTTTACGAAGGGGAAAAATGAGTTTCCCCATCCTTCTGGCTGGGGTTGGGGTTATACTGAACCATGCCCCTCGTTGGTGTTGTCACCAACGAGGAAATCACATTTTAACACCAACTTAATGCAACAATTTTCTCTACCCGGGAGCTTGTTATTCAAAAATAACAAGCGTGGACGCTTGTACATTATATTAGCAAGCGTGGACGCTTGCACATTATATTATCTTAACAACACCCACCACCATCGTAATGGAATGTGGATTCCGAAATAAAAATATCGTCCCTGTTGAGGGCTGTTAGTTGACCAGCGGTTTTGTCGCAAATGGCAAGTGGTTGGTTGTTTTGCAGGAAATGGCCGTTCCCATCATCAAAATATTCCTCTTTCCCGAACAGGATTGCTGTTTTCCCGGTAAAAACACAAGGGCCATCAGGGAGTAAAGGGTCTTTGATTGCGGCCACTTCCACGCTTTCGATATAAATCAATTTGTCCACATCATAGTTCTCTGGATCAAGGATACGATAAGGCCGTCTTCCCCTTATTTCAATTGTCCCAAAACCTGTTTCCACCAACATATCAATATATTGTTGCAATGGGATTGAACCACTCAGGCACAAAGCCCTTAGCCGATCGTCGTCACGCAAATGGTCCGGGATGGGGTCTTCACAGGTGGGATCGGACATCACCAACCTACCATGTGGTTTCAAGACACGGTACATCTCTGCAAGGGCTTTTTTAAGGTCATCTATCTTAAAAATATTGAAAAGGCAATTCTGTGCTGCCACATCAATGGTTTCATCTGCAACGGGCAAATTGAGGGCATCCCCTTTTTTTACGTCCACAAATTCCGATTTGAACCAAGGGTTCAATTTTTCGGCTTCCTTGAAATTCTCCCTGCAGGCAACCAGCATTTCATCAACTGTATCAATACCGACCACTCCTCCTTTTTTCCGGCTGTGGTAAGCGAACTGGAGTAGCTCCATCCCCCCTCCCACCCCGACATACAGGATTGTTGGGTTGTTCACCAGATCGCGTGGATGGACGGTGCTGCCACATCCGTAATTCATGGCAAGCATCATTTCAGGAATTTCCAGTCCGGGCAGTTGCCAGATCGGGGTTGTCGTACAGCAAAGCCCAACATTGGGGCTTTCGGCCGCATCTTTATATACATTTATTGTTTCATCGAGGTAATTGCTCATAAATCTCAAATATGGTTAAACAGTATTTTGCAAATTAATCCTTTATGACGGAATAACTTGTATTTCCTTACTTCCCAAAATTAGATTTGCTCAATTAAAGATTTGAACAATTTAATCAAATCCCTTTCGGCAAGTGCGGCAGTTTTTATTATATCGTCAATTTCTATGGGTTTCAAGTTATCGGGATCGCATTCATCCGTTATTACGGAGACTGCGGCACAGGGAAGCCCGGCATGGTTTGCAACGATCACTTCTGGGACTGTTGACATTCCAACAATATCGGCACCAATCCCCCGAAGGAAACGGTATTCGGCCCTGGTTTCAAGGTTGGGTCCGGCCACGGCCACATAAACCCCTTTGTAAAGATTGATGTTTTCGGCTTTCGCAATCTCCTCCATTTTATCGTTCAAAAAAGCAGAATAGGGCTGGCTCATATCCGGGAAACGCGGCCCAAGGCTATCATGGTTCGCCCCAATCAATGGCCCATCGCCAAGGAGGTTGATATGATCGTCTAACAACATCAAACCGCCTTTTTTAAAATCGAGGTTCATGGCGCCCCCAGCATTCGAAACCAATAAATATTTAACGTCGAGGGCTTTCATCACCCTTACCGGGAAAGTTATCTGCTCCATGGTATAGCCCTCATAATAATGGAATCTCCCCTGCATGGCCAAAACATATTTCCCCTGGAATTTGCCATATATAAGTTTTCCCTTGTGAAATTCAACGGTAGAAACCGGGAAGTTTGGAATATCCTCATAATCCATTTGATGTTCTATTTCAATTTCATCCACCAACTTACCGAGGCCCGTTCCAAGGATAATCCCGATTTCAGGTTTCTCCATTCCTTGTTCTTTGAGGAAATTTACCGTTTCATTAATATTTTCTACCATATTCCGTAATTTTTCACAAAAGTAAATTAATTAACAACAATAGTTTCTTAACTTTTTAGCATGAATGAGCAAATCAATACGAATGATTCATAACTTTGCTAACTCAACATTCAAAAAATCAAATGACAATATCCAATCAACATCACGAAAGCTCCATCAAGCATGTAACCGGGGAAGCGGTTTACATCAACGATATGCAAATTGATGGTCTGTTGACAGGCCATATCGTTAGCAGTCCATATGCACATGCCAGGATAGAATCAATTAATTATGAAAAGGCAAGCCGGTTACAAGGGGTAAAAGCCATATTATCTTACAAGGATATCCCGGGCGAAAATCAGGTGGGGCCGGTTGTCCACGATGAACCTTGCCTTACGGAAAACGAAGTGGTATTCATCGGACAGGCAGTTTTACTGATTGCTGCCGAAAACAAAGATATTGCACGTGAAGCAGAAAAATTAATTGAAATCGAATATGAACGCTTGGAAGCCATAACTGACTTGGAAACCGCAATGGCCAAGAATATGCGCCTGCAAACTCCCCAGAAAATCGAATGTGGCTTTATTGAACCGGGCTTTAAAAATTCAGCGCATCTCCTTGAAGGGGAATTGACAACCGGTGGCCAGGAACACTGGTACCTCGAAACCCAATCGAGTATTGCCATTCCGGGGGAAGGCAAGGAAATGCAGGTTTATAGTTCCACCCAACACCCTTCCGAAACACAGGCAATCGTGGCCGAAATCCTCGGGGTACAAAGAAATGATATTGAAGTCGAAATAAGACGAATGGGTGGTGCTTTTGGAGGAAAAGAGACACAGGCAAACCATTATGCCGCCTGGGCCGCTTTGCTTGCACACAAAACCGGACGACCTGTAAAAATCCACCTGACGAGGGACGAAGACCAAATAATGACAGGAAAACGCCATCCCTTTTTCAATAACTACAAAGTAGGCTTTGATGAAAAGGGACAAATACAGGCGCTGGACATTGATTTGAACATCAATTCAGGATCGTCCACCGATCTTACAATGGCCATCCTCGAACGTGCCATGTTCCATGTTGACAATGCCTATTTCATCCCAAACCTGCGTGTAGTTGGAAATTCCTGGAAAACAAATTTGCCTTCCAATACGGCCTTTCGGGGTTTTGGCGGACCACAGGGAATTGCGATAATCGAGGAAATAATTGACAGGATTGCCCGATATCTTAAAAAGGAGCCTTTGGAAATTAGAAAATTGAATTTTTATCAGGAAGGATTTAACAACAAAACCCATTACGATCAGATTATCGAACGCAACCGTCTCCCCCTTCTTTATGAACAATTGACAAAATCATCGGATTATTTTAAAAGAAGAAAGGAAATAAATATCTTCAATACCGAAAACGAATTCTATAAAAAAGGGCTGGCAATGACCCCGGTCAAGTTTGGGATTTCGTTCACAACTTCCTTTTTGAACCAGGCCGGGGCTTTGGTAAATATTTATCAGGACGGGACAATCCTTGTAAACCACGGCGGGACGGAAATGGGCCAGGGGCTGAACACAAAAATGATGGAGGTCGCTGCCGTAGAGTTTGGGATCGGCATCAGGAACATCAAGGTAAATGCAACCAACACTTCCAAAGTCCCCAACACATCAGCGACAGCGGCCTCTTCCGGTTCCGACCTGAATGGGATGGCCGTAAAAAACGCCATTGGAAAACTAAAAAAACGTTTGGCAAAAATCGCCCTGAAAGAGTGGAATTACAAGGAAGATTATATTAATGAAGTTGTTTTTAAGGACAATATGGTTTATATGGGCTCGCAACCCGAAATGTCTTTCGGTTTTGAAGAATTGATAAAGACTGCCTATCTGGAACAAGTAAGCCTGAGCGCCACCGGTTTTTACAAAACACCCGGCATCCATTACAACCGTGACAAGGGAAAAGGAAAGCCCTTTCACTATTTTGCTTTTGGCATGTCGGTTTCCGAAGTTTTATTGGACACACTGACCGGACATGTGAAACTTTTCCGTACCGATATTTTGCACGATGTGGGAAAATCCATCAACGAGCATATCGACATAGGGCAAATTGAAGGCGGGTTTGTCCAGGGCCTCGGCTGGGTTACCACCGAAGACATGAAATACAGCAAGGACGGCCATCTCCTTAACCATTCGCCAGATACCTATAAAATCCCGACCATTGCCGACATCCCGAAGGATTTCAGGGTGGGATTACTTAAAAACGTCCCCAATCCAAATACCATCAGGCAAAGCAAGGCTGTTGGCGAACCGCCGTTCATGCACGCCTTTTCGGTTTGGCTGGCCATAAAGGATGCGGTTTCGGCAACAGGCAATCATGCCATTGAACCTAATTTGCCCATACCTGCTACCAATGAGGTGATATTGGCAGCAATTGAGAAAATAAAAGACAATCATCAATTAAAACATTTATGATTCGCCAAAACAGGCTCTCGCGAGAATAGCACAATCCGGCAGGCAAAAGAATGATTACAATAATGCCACTAATTCTGATTAGCACATTTGCGGTAAAACGATAAACACGAAACATACTTATTGGGAAAATTAAATCACATGAAAAAAACAATATTTCTTGTACTTGCGTTGGCCCTGTCTTTTGGTTTAGGGTTCTTTTTCAGCAATATGATCGCTGATAAACCAGATAATAAAGCCAAAACCGAAAAGGAAAGTAAAAACCCTGATGTAAAAAAAGTAAGCGGAATCGGCGGTATTTTCTTCAAATGCAAGGATCCCGAAAAACTAAAAGAATGGTACAAAACGCATCTCGGTTTCAACACCAACCAATACGGGACCCGCTTTGAGTGGGTGGAGTGCCCTGATATAAATGAAGGCATTCAGTGGAGCCCGTTTCCTGAAACCGCAAACTACTTCGCCCCATCAAACAAAGAATTTATGATCAATTACCGGGTTGACAACCTTGACTATCTTGTGGCTCAACTCAAAAAGGGAGGGGTCGAATTTGTTGATTCAACAGAAACCTATGAATATGGCAAGTTTGTCCACATCATGGACATCGAAGGGAATAAAATCGAACTGTATGAACCAAACTATGACTTTGGAAAAAAGGAAGATTAATGGATTGGGAAATTGAAAAACCTGATTATTGCAAAAAACACAATAACTAAAAAGGTATGGCTTTATGTTGGAACGAAATAAAAGAGAGGGCATTAAGATTCTCGAATGAGTGGGTCAACGAGTCAAAAGAACGTGCGGAAAAGGACAGTTTCTGGAATGACTTCTTTAATGTATTTGGAATATCGCGCCAACGGGTAGCAACATTTGAAGAACCGGTCAAGAAATTGGTCAACAAACAAGGCTTCATAGATTTATTCTGGAAAGGGACTTTACTTGTCGAACACAAATCGAAAGGAAAGGATTTGGACAAAGCCTATGAACAAGCCACGGATTATTTTCCCGGCCTGAAAGAACACGATCTGCCAAAATACATTCTTGTTTCCGATTTTGACAGGATAAAATTATTCGACCTTGACGAAGGGTCCGAACACGAATTTCATTTAAAGGATTTCTACAAAAATGTAAAACTCTTTGGTTTTATTGCAGGTTATCAAAAACATATCTTCAAAGAAGAAGACCCTGTTAATATAAAAGCCGCCCTGTTAATGGGGAAACTCCACGACCAACTCAAAGAATTTGGTTACGAAGGCCACCCTTTGGAAGTTTACCTTGTACGATTGCTTTTTGTTTTATTTGCCGATGATACAGGGATTTTTGAAAAAGACATACTCAAAGAATTCATCGAGCAAAAGACCAAGGAAGACGGAAGTGACCTTGGGGCTTTGATAGCACAGTTTTTCCAGGTATTGAACACTCCACGGGAAAAACGTTTGGGAAACCTCGACGACGATTTAAAACAATTCCCATATATCAACGGGAAACTTTTTGAAGAAACCCTACCGATTGCGGCTTTTAACTCAACGATGAGGGGTATCCTGCTTGAAGCCTGTGGACTGGATTGGGGCAAGATTTCCCCTGCGATTTTCGGATCGCTGTTCCAATCGGTCATGAACCAGGAAGAACGCAGGAACCTCGGTGCACATTACACTTCCGAAAAAAATATCCTGAAGCTTATCAAGCCCCTTTTCCTTGACGAATTAAGAAAGGATTTCGAAAGAATAAAATCGAGCGAGCCAAAACTCAGGGAATTCCATAAGAAACTATCAACGCTCAAATTCCTTAACCCGGCATGTGGCAGCGGGAACTTTCTGATAATCACCTATCGGGAATTAAGGCAGTTGGAACTGGAAATACTTCGGGAGCTATATAAAGACGGGGAACTTGTATTAAATATTTCGGATATTATCTGGATAGATGTTGACCAGTTTTATGGGATTGAATACGATGAATTTGCATCGCGTATTGCCGAAGTTGCCATGTGGTTGATCGACCATCAGATGAACATGAAGATTTCGGAAGAGTTTGGGCAATATTTCGTCCGTTTGCCCCTTGTAAAATCGGCCAGGATTGTTAATGGAAATGCGCTCAGGATAGATTGGGATGCGTTAACGGCAGGAAGTTCCATGGATATTTCAGCAACACGAACCAACATTATCCATGTAAACGAACCATTGGCACATTACGAAACGATAAACATTTTCACAAAAGACATAAACGTGAGCAAGGGCAGTATGCCCATTACCGATAAAAAGTGGGGTACCGTTCACCGGGGAAAGGTTGATTATGTTTTGGGAAACCCGCCGTTTGTGGGTTCAAAGCTTTTGAATAAAAATCAAAGAGTTGAAATGGCAGAAATTTTCGATGGTGTTAAAAATGGCAAAATACTCGATTATGTTTCAGCATGGTATTTAAAAGCATCCCAATATATAAAAGGTACAGGGATTAAAGCTGGTTTCGTTTCAACAAACTCTATTACACAAGGCGAACAGGTAAGTGTACTTTGGGGTGAATTGCTTAACAGGTACAAGATTAAAATACATTTTGCACATACTACTTTTAAATGGAGCAATGAAGCAAAAGGAAAGGCGGCAGTCTATTGTGTAATAATTGGTTTTGCAAATTTTGACATTTCAAAAAAGCGGATATTTACGTATTCCGATATTAAAGGTGAGCCAGATGAATTAATCGTGGATAACATTAATCCCTATTTGGCAAATGCACCAGATATTGTTATTATAAGTAGAAATAACCCGATAAATGATGTGCCAAAAATGGCCTTTGGGAATATGCCGCTGGATGGTGGCAACTTCTTGTTTACTGACCAGGAAAAAAAAGACTTCGTAAGTGAAAATCCAAAATCAGAAAATTTATTTCTTCCATTAATAAGTGCCAGGGAGTTTTTAAACAAGAAAAAACGGTGGTGTTTATGGCTT
>JAADJA010000024.1 GCA_013151015.1 Chlorobiota bacterium | reverse complement strand
AAGATGTGGTAAATAAAAACCTCTATTTTTCGTGGATGGAGGAAAAATTGCATTTAAATAATTGTACTGTTGGTGAGGCAATTGAGTATTTGAACGATTCTTATAATCTCAAGATTCTATTTGCGGACGATAAACCATTGAACAAACAATTATATGGATCGGCACCGTCCGATAATCCTGACCTGATAATGCAAGCCATTGCACTTATAACAGGTAAAAAGATTACCCGTGAAAACAAGATTTATAGATTTGAATAAGCAATATAAAAAACAAGGCGTATGAAAAGAGGTGTACAACTTTATCTTCGGGTAACTTTATTGATCCTGGTGTTTGCAACCATCCTGGGTTTTCCATCAACTGCGGTCTGCAACGGACAAGGAAACACGGTGAAAGAAAATGTGGAGGGTTTTATCCAACAATTGGAAGACACGTATAATATTTCCATCACGATTGATGCAATTGCCGTTAAAGAAGACGAAGGCATCAACGCAAAGATCGAAAACAAATCGAATGAAATACTGAAAAGCAAAACTGCCCAAGAGGCCCTTGATTTATTCGTTAAAGGAAGCAACTTTGAGGTAGAAAAACTTAGAAATGATTATTTCGTAATCAAAACCAAAAAGGAAATTGCTGTTCCTGTGGATGAGAAAATAGGAGAAGGCGATGGCAAAAAAGTGAAAGGCAAGGTGACCGCAAAAAAGGACGGCAGTACCCTTCCCGGGGTGAACGTTTTTGTGAAAGGGACAACAATTGGGGTCGTGACCGGTATAGATGGGGAATACGAGATACAACTTCCGGCCGGTGCAAATGTACTGGTTTTTTCATTTATGGGCTTTAAGACAGTCGAAATTGAGGTTGATGATCAAACCGAAATCAATGTGGACATGAATGAAGATATTTTTGGCCTTGATGAAGTAATTATCTCTGGTGTGGCCGCTGAAACGCCACGAAAAAACCTATCAGTAAGTGTTACAAAGTTGGATGCTAAAATAGTACAGCAGGCTCCTGCCTCATCAGCTGGAACTGCTTTGCAGGGAAAAGTAGCAGGTCTCCAGGTCGTCAAAGGCAATGGATTGCCCGGTAGTGGTTCTGCATTCCGTATCAGGGCTTCCACTTCGCTAACAGGTAACCAATCGCCAATGATTATGCTCGATGGGAGTATTATCACAACCAACCTGGCCGATATTAACGTGGATGATATTGAATCTTACGAAATTGTTAAAGGTGCTGCTGCTGCCGCATTATATGGCTCCCGGGCAGGAAATGGCGTAATTGTAATTACAACAAAAAGAGGAAAAGGTGTAGGAACGGGAAGTACTTTGGTAACCATCCGCCAGGAAGTGGGGACACAGCAACTTGTAAAGCAAATCGACCTGGCAGAACATCACCCTTATAAATTAGCCGATGATTGGAAAGAATATGATTATACCCGATATGCAGGAATTTTTTATAACGATGAAGGTGTCCCTTTGAGTGGGAACAGAATTTTGAATAATAGTGTGAATTCTGTTGCTAATCAGCCCTATTCAAGGATTTACAACAATCAAGACCTTTTTTATACCAATGGGATGTATAGCACAAGCTATATTTCCCTTTTAGGAAATGCAAATGCAACAAACTTTTCGGTTTCTTATGAACGCAACCGGCAGGAAGGGATACTTTTTGAAACAGGGGGTTATGTGAGAAATAATTTAAAATTCAACATTGACCACCGTCTTTCCGATAAAGTGAAATTCTCCACTTCCAACCTTTTTCTCAATACAGAATCAAATAACCCAGGTTCAAATACTACTTTTAGTAATTTACTGTTTATGGGCCCGGATGTGGATTTGAAAGTGGAAAATGCCGATGGGACACCCTATAAAATCCTTCCCGATCCCTGGAGTATCGCCGAAAACCCTTTGTACCCGCTTGCCAATAGGGAAAGGACCTCAAAACGCATGAGTTTTATCGGTAATGTGAGGGGGATTTGGGATATTGTTCACTGGGTGAATTTCAACATTTTGTACACCTATGAATACCGCGATAAAAGCTGGAGGACCTATACCCCGAAGGGATATCTGGCCGGCAATGGACAAAGTTCAGGGGGAAGCCTTTACAGGGAAAGCTATACAGCTTTTGACCAAAATTTCCAGGCCACGTTGAATTTCAAACAACAAATCAATGATTTTACCGGGAAGTTAAGGCTCAGCTATTTATACGAAAACAGTGCTTATACAGATTTCAGCGTAACAGGGCGTGATTTTATAGTGGCCGATGTGCCACAACTAAACAACACGGATCCAACAAGGGCATCGTTGAACTCTTATCAGGGAAATATCGTTGCCATCAATTATATCAGCATCCTCGATATGGATTACAAAGATAAATATCTATTGTCGATGCAATACCGGATGGATGGATCCTCCTTATTTGGTGAAGATGCACGCTGGCACCCCTTTTTCAGGGTTTCCGGGGGCTACAGGATTACCGAAGATTTTACAATTCCCGGTATTCAGGAACTGAAAGTCAGGGCGGCTTATGGTGGTTCCGGACAGCGTCCCGGATTTAGCAACCAATATGAAACCTGGAGTTTTTCAGGAGGGAATATTACGCCGGGGACCATGGGGAACAAAAACCTGGAACCTTCTATCACAAAAGAGATGGAGGTAGGCCTGAACACCGAGTTCCTGAACAGGTTCTCCTTTGAATTTGTTTATTCCAATGCCATTACGGATGGAGCCATTGCTTATGCACCAATCCCTTCCCATATTGGTTACCCGGCACAATGGCAAAATGTGGGCACATTGAGTGGTTTCACGATTGAATCGACTTTGGGGATGAGGATCATGGATAAAAAAGATTTTTCCTGGAATGCCAACCTGATATTTGACAGGATACGGCAAACTGTTGATGATCTAACAATCCCTCCTTATAATACCGGACCAAAAAATGCTTTCCTTATCAAAGAAGGGGAAACTTTTGGTACCATTTATGGCTACAAATGGCTCACAAGCTTAGAAGATATGGCCAATCAACTTCCGGCCGGGGCCACTATCAGCGATTACCAATTGAACTCGGATGGATATGTTATCCCGGCCGGTACCGAAGGGACAAACGATGAAATACCCATTCGCCTGGACGAAAACAACGATGGGCTTGCCGACAAAGTTCAGATTGGCGACGGAAACCCGGAGTTTAACCTTTCCCTGAGCAATACATTAAACTTCAAAGGCTTTACTTTCTACTTCCTGCTGTCATGGAAAAACGGTGGCGATATTTATAATTTCACGCACCAATATACCTTCCGTGATTTAAGGGCCATCGAATTCGATCAGTCAGGAAAAGAAACAAGTGAACAGAAATCAATCAACTATTACAGTACATTTTATAATAATACGGAAATCAATTCTTACTTTATTGAGGATGGTTCTTTCTTTAAGGTCAGGGAATTGTCATTGTATTATCAGTTTACAGCTGACCAGCTCAAATCATTTACAAATGGGTTTATTAAATCGATCCGATTGGGCGTGCAGGCAAGGAATGTACTTACGGTTACCAATTATTCAGGTTACGACCCTGAAGTAGCTTCTGGTAACGATATTACGAATTTCCCGGTCGATAATTTTGGTTATCCAAATTTCAGGACAATTACAGGTTCCATTCAATTAAAATTCTAGTGAAATGAAAAATATAAAATTTACAATCCCGCATATTTTCATCCTATTGCTTATTATGGGCAGTTCATGCCACAAAGACTTGGATGTTGAATACCTGAACAAACCGGATAAGGAAAAAGCATTGAGCAACCCGGAAGATGTCAAGAGTATTGGCCTTAGTGGTTTTTATAACTGGTGGATGACAAACAATACAAGTATCTCCCCACGGATGGCAATGTGGGTTGCTGCCGATCAGGGAACATGCTCATGGGCGAATAGCGGTATGTTTCATCTCTCAAGTGAACCCCGCCAGGTATTCAATAATTCTGTTACTTATACCTATGCAAATATTTTTGAGAATTATTATTCCGAATTGTATGGGACACTAAGTATGATGAATTCGGTTCTTGAAGTGATAGACGATGGAATGGAAATAGGTTCTTCGGGAAGTGAAACGCAAATGGTAAGGGCCAGTGCTTATTTTGTGCAGGGACTCACACTCGGATATCTTGGATTGGTTTATGACAAAGCCTTTATTATGAAGGAGCATACTGATTACGAAACAACCCCTTCAAGCCCTTATATGGAAGTGGTTGAAGCGGCTGTGGTTTCCATGGATTCGGTCATCCAAATTTGCAGCAATAATAATTTTACCCTGCCAAATGATTGGATCAATGGTTCGTCATATTCCGCTTCCGAACTCAAGCAACTTGCAAATTCTTTTGCAGCCAGGTTTTTGGTTTATGCACCACGTAATATTGCTGATAATAATGAAATTGACTGGAACCGGGTTTTGGCATATGCAAACAATGGAATTGCACGCGACCTTGCACCTTATATGGATGATTCAAACTGGAAAAGTTATTTCCGTCATTATACGGTAAGGCCAGGTTGGGCACGGATCGACAGCCGCATTATCAACCTGATGGATTCCAATTATCCATACCGTTTCCCCGATAGCGGTCAAAACCCACCCAATGCATCTTCTTCTGACACCAGGCTGAATACCGATTTTTCATTTAACTCCAACAATAACATGAAACCGGAACGTGGATATTACCACTATTCAAATTATGAATATACGCGTTATCCGTACGCAATTACAACATATACCATCGAAGTCCCCGATTTCCTGGTAACAGAAAACGAATTGATCAAAGCAGAAGCTTTGGCAAATTTGGGAGACATTGCCGGGGCGGTTCAAATAATTAATGCGGGTTCCAGGGTGACAAGGGGAAATTTAGATGAACTGGAAGAAAATATCACAAAAGATGAATTATTGGAGGCGTTATTCTATGAAAGGGACATCGAATTGATCCAGACAGGTTTTGGGATTGCTTTTTTCGATATGCGCCGCAGGGATATGTTGCAAACAGGAACCTTGTTGCACTTTCCCATCCCCGGAAAAGAATTAATGGTTATGGAACTGCCCGAATATACATTTGGCGGTGTCTCCAATGCCGATGGGATAAATACCTCAAACGGGGGCTGGTTCCCTGAAAAATGACCTTTTGGGTTGAAGAAGGCAAGTATGGAGGCAACCCGGAAGGTTGAAAGAATAAATGAACAATAATATGAACACATGAAGACACAAACATCAACAATACTACTTATTTTAACATTGGTTTTTTCTGCTCAGTCATTTGCCTGTACCACAGCGGTGATTTCAGGAAAATACACAAAAGATGGGAGGCCCTTGCTGTGGAAACACCGCGATACCTGGGCAGTCACCAATATCATCAGGGAATTTACCGATGGAAAATATACCTGTGTTGGATTGGTAAATTCTTCCGATACTCTTGGCGAAAGTATTTGGATCGGGTACAACGATCATGGATTTGGGATAATGAATTCCGCCAGTTACAACCTGAACAACGATACCATTACACAAAGTGGATTGGAAGGGCGATTGATGAAAAACGCACTTCAAACCTGTGCCAATATTGAAGATTTTGAGAAATTCCTTGATAAGCTCGAAAGGCCTATCCGCCTCGAAGCCAACTTTGGTGTTATAGATGGCAATGGCGGTGCGGCTTATTTTGAATTGGGGAATTTCAAATATGTGAAGATCGATGCCAACGACCCGGCAGTTGCCCCTTATGGTTACCTTATCCGTACCAATTATTCGTTTACCGGGGAAATTGGTTTGGGAGGAGGGTACATCCGTTATGTAACGGCAAACAATACATTTTACGAAGCGGTTACCTCAGGGAACTTGACCTATAAAACCATGTTGCAGGGTTGCTCAAGAAACCTTACCCATTCACTCACAGGTACCGATCTGAATGAATTTGGCAACCGGAAAGAAAACAACCGGAAAATGGTTTTCTTCAAAGATTTTATTCCAAGAAGCGGTACATCATCTTCCTGTGTTGTACAGGGTGTTTTGGAGGATGAAAATCCGGAATTCACAACCATGTGGTCCATCGTTGGTTTTCCTTTGTCTTCTGTTATAGTTCCGGTTTGGATAACAAAAAGTGGTGTTTTGCCCCAGCAGCTTCAATATGATAAAGAATTGCAAGATTCCCCGCTTTGCAATAAAGCCCTTGAACTGAAAGAATACATATATCCGTATATTGCAGGTGGCCATAGCGATTATTACATTGATATCAATGCGTTGATCAATGCGGACAATACGGGTATCATGCAGCAATTAAGACCTCTTGAAAGTATCTTGACCCAAAGAGGTGAAGAATTGTTGAACTCAATGCGCAGGGGGAAGGCCGGTGAAGGGCAAATTGCTGATTACTATAAAATGGCCGACAATAAAATTGAATTGTTCTATATGAAAATAATTGAATCAAAAAACTAAAACTAAAATGGTTAAAGGCTCATTCTATATTGGCATATTTTCATTTCTTCTTGTTTTTTCTTTTGGTTGCAAAAACGAGGAGAAAAAAACCGCATTGGAAAACCCAACTTCATCTTTATTGCAAGTTGGGGTGTATAACGGCAATGGTGCCAGTTCAGTTTGTGTATTGGAAACACTCGAAGCTTTAAAAATAGATAAAGGGATCGAAGGGATTGGGGTGTCTCCCGTGGATATTCAAAACGGTGTCCTCAATGGTTTAGATGTTTTGATTTTCCCCGGGGGAAGCGGTAGCAAGGAATACAACAGCCTTGGGCAAGCTTCTTCAAATCGGGTGAAGGAATTTGCCATGGAAAAAGAAAAAGGCATTGTGGGGATTTGTGCTGGCGGATATTTATTTGCAACCACCGAAGGCTACCCAAGCCTTGAGATAATAAAAGCCCATACTTACCGCGACCATTATAACCGTGGAAGGGGCTTGATAGGTTTTGAGCTTACACCGGAAGGCAGGGAAATATTCCCCGAACTACAAAATCAGGATACCCTGTTTGTACAATATTATGACGGGCCCATTTACAATGTTTTTGAACCCCAAAGCATGAATGTCCTCGGAAAAATAACTTCCGATATTGCCACACATGAAAATGACCCCAAAGGATTAACCCCTGGCAAACCTGCTTTTTTGACAACAAATTACGGGAAAGCAAAAGTCTTTGTTTCTGTGGGCCATCCCGAATCGACACCAGGTATGCGTTGGATAGTGCCACGTATGGCGAGATGGGTGAGCAATCGGGAATTGATTTCCTATAATAAGTCCGTTGTTAGACCGGAAATCAACAAAAAAGAAATCCTGTATTTCCCTGAACAGAAAAGTTTTGAAAAAAAGAACTTTTGGAACTTGTTCAACGAGGATGATTCTGAAATTATTAAAGCAATCGATAATCTGTACAGCATCCGTTCCAGGCCTTCCATCCGGTGGTCGATCGGTTTACTAAGGCACGAGTCACCTAAAGTGCGCCTTGCCGCTGCCAATTATTTATTGACAACGGAATATACATATGCAATCCCGGATGTGGCAACAGCTATGCGAAATGAACAAGATAGAGGGACAAAAGGGAAATTAGAAGCAATTCTCAAAAAACTTCAGGCAATACGCAATGAATAATCAATATGATTTCCCCATAGGGGATTTCTTATTGCAAATAGATAAATGAAAATCAAATTTTCCCCATAGGGAATAAAAAGAGATACACTATGAAAAACCTGTCTAACGGCCAAAGATTTAATTTTATAGCCAATTTCCTAAAATATATCGTGTTTTTAGGGTTATTCATTTTCCTGGCGGAGACCTCCCAATCGCAGATAGCCGTTAATATGGACGGCACGCTTCCCGATGCTTCGGCCATGCTGGATGTTCAGGCAACGGGCCTGGGAATGCTTGCGCCAAGGATGACAGAAGCCGAAAGGCCAGCGAGCCCGGCCTTAAGTTTATTGATTTATCAAACCGATAACGACCCCGGCTATTATTATTACGATGGATCTGCCTGGAACAAAATCGGAACAAGCCACACCGATTTTTGGGAGCAAAACGGTTCCAATATTTTTTTCAATGCTGGAAAAGTTGGGATGGGCACCAATAATCCATTGGTACAGGCACACATAAAAGGTGGGATTGAATTACTCAGGTTGGAATCATCATCCAATCCTATGTTGTCGTTCTACGAAGGGAATATTTACAAAGCGTGGTTCCAGGCATATGACGATGATTTTTACATTGTAAACCGAATGCCGGGACGTTTACGCTTGCGGACCAATAATGTTGACCGACTCGTAATTGAATCCGATGGAAGTGTGGTTATTGGTGGTGCAGCTGGCGCTGATGGCTATCGCTTATCGGTGAATGGGAAAATGGCCTGTGAGGAAATCCTGATAGATGCCATGGCTTTCTGGCCCGATTACGTTTTTGAACAAGACTATCCACTTCTTTCCATTGATGATTTTGAAAAAAGCATTACCGAAAACAAGCATCTGCCCGGTATCCCATCTGCACAGGAAATCACTGAAAATGGAGGGCATCAAATTGGTGAGATGCAAAGGCAATTGCTCGAAAAAGTGGAAGAACTGAGCCTTTATGTTATCGAGCTAAATAAGCGGATGAAAAAACTGGAAACTAAGAACTCGGTCTTAAAAGAAAAATTATCTGTGAAGTAAGGAGGAAATAATGACAAAACTGGCAAATACGATAATCTTTATTCTCCTGATTGTTACCGGGGCACAAAACCTTTGGTCACAATCCACTGCACCTGCCCCTTTCCATAGCGAATCGATTTCAATTGATTTTGGAATCAATGATGGCAAAGTAATCAATGACTTTTTAAATGAGTATGCCGATTTTAATTTCTATTATAAAACCGTGGCACATACACTGGCTTTCCCACCTTCCGAATATGTTCATGTTGCGAAAACCGTAAAAGCAAGCGAACATGCACCCTGGGTGCGTTTAAGGTTTGTCGATGTCAACCTTGGGGGAAACAGTTATTTGGTCATAACTTCCAAAGAAGATGGGGACAAACAATTCTTCAACGCTCAAACGATCAATGAATGGCAACTTCAAACTGCCTTTTTTAAAGGGGAAGAGTTGGATATTGAATTGTTTGTTGCACCTGGGGACAAAAACATTAAAGTAAAAATTAAGGAGTTGATCGTTGGGGAATATCTTGGTGGGCAACCCATTCCTTACTATTTATGTGGTTCAGACAGTCGTGTTGCCAGCTCCTATCCTTATGTTGATGGGCGCATATTGCCCATTGGTTGTACGGGCTGGATAGGTGCAGGAGGATTTTACATGACTGCCGGCCATTGCCTTAATGTACCAAGTACCGATTTGCAGGTAATCCAGTTCAATGTGCCCAATTCTTTATGTGATGGGACTTTGGTGCCATGTGCCATTGAAGACCAATATCCAATAATTTATTCAAGCCGCGTTTTTCAGGAAACGGATCCCGGTGACGATTGGGGGATATTTAATTGCAGTACAAATTCTAACACCGGACTTAGACCAACTGAAGCACAAAGGGCATATTATCATTTATCGAAAAACCTAAACCCAGCTACTATTCAGATAAGAGGTTTTGGGACAGATCACACACCTTCTGGCTGTACCGGATATTATAATTTCAGGAGCCAGACATTGCAGTATAGTACGGGCGATAATCTTGGTGAATATTTTAACGGATCCAACGATGTTTATTGGGAATACCTCGTTGATACACAAGGGGGGAGTTCAGGGAGTGCGGTAATGAGCAGTGGGGTTAGCGGGGTTTACCGACATGCCATTGGAGTTCATACAGATGGTGGATGCAATCCTCCCAATACGGGCAACAAAGGGACTAGTTTTGAGGCAGACGATACCGAGGCCGCAATGAACTCATACTGGCAATCCCAAGCCGAATATGTGGATAAATACCATCACACAAGTTCAACAGTCGGGAGTGCGGTTTTGCCACATTATTCTTTACAAAACGCCCTTGACGAAGCAGATGCAGGACATGGCCCAAGTGTTACCAGCTTGGAATTGATTCTTATTGCCGGTTCAAATAATGGCAACGGGGCAGGCGAATATCATGAGAGCATCCACTATAGCGGCACAACAAACGGGGTTTATATCCGACCAACGGTTGGTACTATTAAAATTGGGCCAAACATTGCAAAATCGAATTCCAATCCTTCCGATAAGGAAGATGAAGAATTAGATGGACCGAAAAAGGAAAAACCGAAGAATATTGCTGAAAATCATATTGCAATCCCGGAAAGCGGCCTTTTCCCCGGACAAACGGAAAACAATGCTGTTAAAACTAATACTGAAAGTGCAGAAGGAAACCATAAAAATATGGAATCGGAAAAAAAGCCTCTCCCCGGGGAGAATAAATAGTAAAACAATAATCACGAAAGGTAATTGATGATTGGATAATTCAAGAATAAAGTGCAGCGCAACAATAACATTTGTAGTAGTAAATTAATGGCATTTAACAGGTGCAGCGCAACAATAACATTTGTAGCGGAATATTAATGTTATTTAGGAGGTACAGCGTACCGGAACATAAGCGAGAATTCGATAATATAGCAATATCATGAAAAATATAATTCTAATCATTTTATTTATTACCGGTTTTGTTTTTCAATCCTATTCCCAGGTTTTGGTAAATAATGGCGCAACTTTTTCAATCCAGAACGGGAGTTCTCTTGTGGTTACCGGCAACGTGAACAACTTGGATGGAGGTGGTTTTGACAATTCGGGTAGCATTAAAATATTGGGGGATTGGATCAATAACAATATAGTGGAAATGCAATTGCAAGGCACAACAGGGGAAGTTTTGTTTGCCGGAAATTTGACCCAACATATTTCCGGGACAAAAACCAATTTCAGCAATTTGAAGTTGTCAAATGATGTGGAGCTTGATACGGAAATTTCTGTTTCATCATTGTTAACATTGGATACGGCATTTCTTTCCCTTGGTGACAATAACCTGATGATGGAAATGGGATCCACAATTTCCGGTGCATCGGATATTGCACATATAAAGGCTGTGGGGAATGGGAAATTGTTCAGGCTAGTTGATGATGTTCCAATAAGTTTTCCCCTTGGAAATTCAATATCCTACGTGCCTTTAAGCATAACGAATGATGGCGTCACCGATATTTTTGGGATTAATGTGATAGAGGATGTTTTGGAAAACGGGACATCGGGCAGTACAATCCCTGAAATCGATCAATGTGTGAACAATACCTGGATAATATCCGAACAACTTCCAGGAGGTTCTGATTTGTCGATTACCGCTTTCTGGGAACAGCAGGTGGAAGGGGTAGGTTTTGACCGTACATTTTGTGGATTGGGGATTTTTACCAATTCCGTCTGGGATCCCATTTCAGGTTACGCTGCATCCGGAAGCAGTTTATATTCGGTAAGCAGGAGCGGGATTTCCGGTTTAACGGCTTTTTCTGTTGGGGACACACTTTCTCCAATGGCAATCTCATTAAGGATCACACTCGATATACAAGCTTTTTTGGAAGGCCCGTTTAACGGAACAGATATGGATGCCAACCTCAACCCTAACGATATCCCTTTGTCACAGCCTTATAACACAATGCCCTGGAATTATGAAGGAACAGAATCTGTAGATTCTATCCTAAATCCCAATATTATTGACTGGGTGTTGATAGAATTACGAGATACTACCGATGCAAACTTAGCAACAGGTGAAACCATGATTGCGCGGCAGGCTGCTTTTTTATTAAAGGACGGATCTGTTGTTGCGTCCGATGGGGCTTCCCATATCCAGTTCGATGTGCAACTTTCAAATCAACTTTTTATTATTATATGGCACAGGAACCATCTTGGTATTCTGTCAGCGAACCCAGTTGTGTTGATAGATGGTGTTTATTCCTATAATTTCACTACCAATAACAATCAGGCTTTCGGTACAGAAAGCCAAAAAGAACTTGTTTCCGGGAAATGGGGATTGTTTGCGGGTGATGGTGATAGAAACGGGAGCATTGATTTAAACGACAAAACCATTGTCTGGGAAACAGAGGCTGGGGCAAATGGATATCTTAAGGGGGATTATAATTTGGATGGTGAAGTGGAAAATCGGGATAAAAATGAAGTCTGGGAGCAGAATACAGGAACAAATTCACAAATTCCGGAATGACAAGAATACTTTCTATCGTTTGAAATAGTCAGCAAGTTCGGGATGTTTGTCGAGGATGGCCTTGATTTTCTTGATTGCATTTCCCATATGGTTCTCAACTGTTTTTTCTGAGATGTTCAATACTTTCGATATCTCTTTGTACCTCAGCCCATCTATCCTTTTCATCCGAAATACCAAACCAGATTTTAGGGGAAGTTCGGCAAAGAGCTCCTTCACTTTGTCTTCAAATTCTTTTTGCAACAATAAAGTCTCGGGAGTGATAAAATCAGGGGTTTTAAAATCAATGTCCTCTTTAAGGCTTTCGGTTTTCTTTCTCTTTCTCGATATTACGGCATTCTTCACACTTTTATAAAGATAAGATTTCAAACTCTCCCGGATAACAATATCCTGCCTTTTTTGCCAAATATTGATAAACAATTCGGAAACAATTTCCTTGGCGCATTCTTCATCTTTCAAGAACAAATAAGCAAAATTGCATAGTACATTGTAATATCTGTCAAAAAGGACCTCAAGGGATTTAACATCTCCATTCTGGACTTTTTTAAACAACCCCCGTTCTTCTATTTTCTTAATGTATTTTGTCATGAAAACCGGTTACGACCTTGTACCTTCATTTTTTCTAAAAAGCAAAGGTAATGAATCCTAAACTTTACCGTTGTGTATTTCATCATCACAAAATTTACATATTCTATGGTTGCCACAGGTTTCCGCTCTATTGCAAACCTGTGCTGGCACCTTTCAGGGCTTCGCCCTTCCAAAAACATATATTGGAGAAGGCTTTCGTAAAACATTAAAGTAGTGTATGCTACAGTTTTTATCCTGCAAAGATAAAATGTAAAAGCACAGGGCTGCATTTCATTCCGCCCTGTGAATAGACAATTGAAAATAAAAGGGCTGAAAGTCCGATAGGTAAATACAATTAACTAAAGGGGACTTCTATTAATTCATTATTTTCAAGAAACAAGTAGAATGAACAAGGTGACTGCCTTGTCGGTCAGGCAGGCAAGGCACAGGTTTTCCTGAACAACCTAAGCTATTGAGAAAAATTTTAACGGTGTCAGATTGTTTATTACATTTGTTCCCGTAGGGTTTCCAGGGTTTTCCATATACTTCTTCAAATTTTTTTACATTGTCCCGATAGTGTTTCCAAAATTTTCATTGTCTATGAAAAACCCTGAAAATCTTGATGTGAATGAATGAATAGAAATCCCCCAATCAAATTATTGTTCCTATTTTTGGAAATTCGAAAAAATGACAATGATCATGAAAAACATAAATAAAATCAAAATCATTTTGATCACCCTTGGTTTTTTAGGGATACTGGCTTTTGAACTGGCTCCCGAAAATGATGGAAACCCATCAACACTTACCGGCCAACCGCAGACCATGAAGCCGAAACCGCAAGATAGGTATCCCGACCCGGGAAATGGCTGCCTTGCTTGCCATGAAGGCATTGAGCCCATTCGTGAACATGATTCCAAAATGATGCAGGCCATTTATAAAAAAGGGAAACGAAAAGGCGATCCAAATGGTTGTGTGATTTGTCATAACGGCGATGCCGCCGAGGAACAAAACAAAGCCAAGGCCCATGTTGATATGATCCGGCATCCGGGCTCCATGTGGGCAAACGATAACACGTGCGGGAAATGCCACGATGAGCATGTTTACAATCTGCACCGGAACCTGATGCAAACCGAGGCCGGGAAAATACAGGGTGCAACCTGGGGCTGGGGCGCGCTGGAAGGTTACGATGTAAGGTGGGGAAATTATGACCTTGACGACCCGGATGGCCCCGTACCCAATTGGGGAACGGATGTTTACAAGGATTACATGCACAAGCTGAAGAAAAAATACCCACAGGTGTTTCCCGATTCACTTATCGAACTTCCTTCAACAGACACTTCCCTTTTGAAGGAACACCCTGAACAGGCTGTTTTTACTTATCTGAGGGGCGAATGCCTGCGTTGCCATGTGGGCGTGCAGGGGAAACAGCGCCGAGGTGATTACAGGGGAATGGGTTGTGCCGCCTGCCATATCCCTTACAGCGATGAAGGTTTGTACGAAGGCAACGACCCCACGATCCCGAAAGATGTTCCCGGCCATTTGCTTGTACATTCCATACAGTCTTCCCGAAAAGCCAAGGTTACCGTAAACGATATTACTTATTCCGGTATCCCCTCGGAACAATGCACTTCCTGTCATAATAGGGGAAAACGGGTGGGCGTTTCTTTTTTGGGGATGGTGGAAACCGAGTTTAACACCCCCTGGAACGCCGATGGCAGCGACCAACCCAAACTTCATGGAAAGCGTTATCAATATGTTCAGGAAGATGTGCACCACCGCATCGAAAGCCGTGACGGAAACCCAAAAGGAGGATTGCTTTGCCAGGATTGCCATACCACGATCAGTATGCACGGAAATGGCAACATTGACGGGACAACACTTGCTGCCGTCGAAACGGAATGTGCCGACTGCCACGGAACGCCCGACAAATATCCCTGGGAATTGCCCATTGGTTTTCAGGACGAATATGAATTTGAGATTGGGGATGTGCCAAGGGGGGTAACTGAAAAGTTATTGAAAGTCCAGGAAGATTTTTCCACGGTATATGAAGTGGAAGATGGCTATTTGCTTTCGGCACGTGGAAACCCATATGGGAATGTAGTCCGCAGGGGAAATAAAGTGATTGTCCATTCGGCCAATGGATTGGATTTTGAAGCCCCGGCCTTAAAAACCCTCAAAGAAGAAAATTCATGGCGAAACCCTGAAAAGGCTGTTACGGCCATGTGCCAAATAAGTGCACATATTGATAAAATGGAATGTTATGCCTGTCATGCAACATGGGCTCCGCAATGCTATGGCTGCCATGTGCAGGTTGATTTTTCCGATAATAAATCTACCTTGGATTGGATAAAAGCCGGGAAAGCACATCATGCCAATGGCGAAACGGCAGAAACACTCGGACAGGAAAACGAGATGATGATCCCCGGAAAATCACGTGAAGGAAGGACCTATGTCCGTTGGGAAGATCCCGTGCTTGGTGTAAACGGGGAAGGAAGGATAACACCCATCATCCCCGGCTGCCAACAAATCACCACCGTTATCGGAAAAGATGGCGAAGCCCTGGTTTCAAATAAAATCTGGCGCACGCCTCCCGGAATGGAGAACGGGGGCGAAGAAGGACAGCGGGGAATCGATATGACCCCCGTGCAGCCCCATACCATTAGTGCAACGGCAAGGGAATGTACCTCCTGCCATGCTAATCCGAAAACCCTGGGTTATGGTGTCGGCGATGGAAAATACATGAACGGCTATGAGAAAGACAATTTCATGGATTTACAAACTTCTGATGGGAGAAACCTGAGCAGAAATTCAAAACCCCAAATACCAAAAATCGGTGGCCTTACGATGGATTTGTCACAGGTAGTGACCCGTGATGGAAAGCAGTTGCAGACCGTTGGCCACCATTGGCCACTTTCTTCGCCCTTATCGCAACACACCAGGGAAAAGATGGAAAGGGTGGGTGTTTGCATTTCCTGTCATCGGGATGTACCGGACGGAAATGTTTTTGTAAAAGCCACTGCCGCTGCCGGCGAATTGCTGGGCATGATCCCACATACCGACCATGAACATATGAAATTGCTCAACGATGATATTAAATGGGCCGCCATGACACGGATTCTTTTTCCGGTGATAATTATTGTATTGCTGATTATGGGATTTCGGATTTGGAAATTGAGGAAAAGGGTAAAGGGTTAATTATATATGCCACCCTTTCAGGGTTTTGTGATTGCGACATTGTTGCCACAGGTTTCCGTTCCACTGCAACCTGTGCTGTTACATTTTGGGGCTTCGCCCCTTTTACAAACGGGAATTCAAAAAACATGTCAAAAATGGATAAAAAAATGGGGAAAGGTATTTGCAACAGGGATTATCCTGAAAGGATAAAATATAACAGCACAGGGCTGCATTTCATTCCGCCCTGTGAAAACAAGCAAACGACAAAGGGCTGAAAGCCCGAAAGGTAAAACTTATAATTAACTCGTAAATTATTTCTACTTTTATAAACTGAAAAACAGTTTAGAATTAAACTAATTGTATGTCACAAAGTTTAGCTAAAGTTTATATTCACAATGTTTTTTCCACAAAACATTGTGTCCCTTTGATAACCGATGATGTACGAAAAAATTTACATTCATATATAATTGGGACATTGTCAAATATCGGGTCGTATGTAAATGAGATATATGCCAATCCCGACCATATCCATGTTTTGTGTACTTTGCCCAGGGTGGTTACTATCGCAGAGTTGATTTCAAAGATAAAGACACCATCTTCAAAATGGTTGAAAAAACAAGGAATTGAAAATTTTGCCTGGCAAGATGGTTATGGTGCTTTTTCTGTAAGTGCTTCATAGGTGGAGGTTGTAAAAAGATACATTTTAAACCAACCTGAACATCATAAAACCTTATCTTTTAAAGATGAGTTAAGACAGTTTTTTAAAGAATACTGTATTGAATTTGATGAACGATATGTATGGGATTGATTTAAGGATGTTACATTTTCAGGGGCCTACATTTTTTCGTTTTGTCATAGGCTTCCGTTTTACTGAAACCTATGCTGTTACATTTCGGGGCGTTGCCCATTAATACAACTAACCTTGGCAGGAATTTATATCCATATCCCTTTTTGCAAACAAATTTGCCACTACTGCAATTTCTATTCGCTTGTTTCGGTAAAATACCGACAGCCATTTTTAAAAGCACTGTTAAAGGAGGTTTCTATTCAAAAAGACTACCTTCAGGGGGAAACCGTCAATACGATTTATTTTGGGGGAGGGACACCTTCTTTATTGCCCGCAAACGACTTACGGCAAATCATTGATTTGATCCATGAAACCCATCCTGTTCACCATGATGTGGAAATTACCCTTGAAGCCAATCCTGATGATCTGGACAAAGCCACTGTTTCGACAATTCAAAAAACAAGTGTCAATCGCCTGAGCATGGGTGTCCAGTCATTCAGGGACGAAGATTTGAAATACTTGAACCGGGTGCATAATGCCAGACAGGTAATTTCGTCAATCAAGTTGGCCCAGGATGCAGGTTTTGGAAACATGAGCATTGACCTGATCTTTGGGATACCAACACTTTCCAATAAAAACTGGGAAGAGAATATCTCAACTTTCCTTGATTTGGACATTCCCCACCTTTCGGCATATGCACTTACGATTGAACCAAAAACCGCCTTGGAGGTTTTGATCAGGAAAGGGAAGACGACCCCTGTGGACGAAAATGCAACGGTCTCACAATTTCAAATTTTGATGAAAGCCATGAAGAAATTTGGTTATGGGCATTATGAGATTTCCAATTATTGCAAGCCCGGGTTTTGTTCAAGGCACAACAGGAGCTATTGGTCAGGTGAAAAGTATTTGGGCCTGGGGCCGTCGTCACATTCCTATAATGGGAGTTCGCGACAATGGAATATTGCCAATACCCGGAAGTATATCCAGGAAACCGATGAAGGGAAAATCCCTGCCGAAATAGAAACCCTAAGCATTGAACAACAATATAACGAATACGTCCTTACCACGTTGAGGACAATGTGGGGCACTGATTCCAACTTTATTAAAACAAAGTTTGGGATAAAATTCCTTGATTTATTCCTGAAGGCGAGCGGAAAATTTATTGAATCAGGAATGCTGGTTAAAAAGGGCAATACTTTTATTCTTTCTGAAAAAGGGAAACTTTTTGCCGATGGGATATCCGCTGAATTATTCTTCTGATTTTTTCCGTCAATCAATAATTATTTATCGTATTTTTGTGCCTTCTTAGCCTTGAAGCGAATCATCTGAATTTACTATGGACAAAACTTACTTGATATCTATCATAATAGTCTCTTACGTCCTTATCTGTCATGTGTTTTCTTTTGTCGGTCGAAAACGGGAGATTGGGAAAAGAAGGCTATTCTGGGTCAGCCTGTTTTTAACGCCTGTAATCGGCTTAGCGATTTTCATAGGCTCCGAGCAACTAAAAATGAAATCCTATATCGAAAAAAAATATAATTGCGGACGGTGCGGATATGTTTTTAGCGATTTTCACGAAAGTTGCCCCTTTTGCGAAAAAGAAGGGATTAAACACCAACTAAAGCTGGTAAACCAATTTATGACATAATCCTGATATTAAATCTTGTCAAAGTAAGTATTTCTGTTTTCCGCTTCACATATGTTTAGATACATTTACATAGCTCTCGTAATTCTACTCATTGTCGCTATTGCATTTGCAGGATGGAGATTCAGGGGAAAGAGGAATTCACATACAATCGTGAAGGAAAACAAAACATGGGAAACCCAATTGAATGGGAACGGGGTTTACAGCAAGAAACAAATTGTGTTTTTCGGAGACTCTGAAATTGCCCTTTGGCCCATGCAATCATCTTTTGGGGTACTCCCGTTCAAAAATCGGGGGCAATCCGGTGATCTTGCCACAAAATGTTTTGCAAGATATAAGGAAGAAGTTATCAGTTTAAGCCCGGATGCAATTGTTTTATTGATCGGCATTAATGATTTGAACGATGGGGTTTCCCCTTCTGAAATTCTCCAAAGCATCCATGATTTGATTAAAGAGGGAAAACGAGCAAGGGCTGAAATCGTGGTATGTGGTTTATTGCCCGTGAGTTCAAGAGTAGCCGATGCCGGACGACCGGTTTCGTACATACTGGAAATCAACAAGTCCCTTTCTGAAATTTGCCAGGTAGAAAGATTGGATTATGTGGGTTTTTACGATCTCCTCATAGATGAAGATGGTTTTTTTGACAAGCGGTTTACAGATGACGGGCTTCATCCAAATGAAAATGGATATGAGTTGATGTCGGAAATTATCCTTCCCTACCTTAGTTTGTTATAGAATACACAAATCTTTCCATGCCAAAAATCTTCCTTAAATGCTCCTATTAGCAGATAAGTACCGGTTTAAAAACCATACCATGAACACATTATTGGGGTTTGTGTTTATAACTGTATCTCCCAGCGGTCTTTTATATGAGGTTTCGTTTACGCCTATTCGCGTTTTTTCAGTTTTGCCTTTAATTGAATATGTTATGAAAGTGGTTTCCGGTTCGGAATTTAAAACAGGAAAAGTAACCAGATGAAGGGTCGGTTCAAAATTAAACTCATCACAAACTTGAGCCTGTTTAAAACTATCCATTCGGCAGGTTCAATGTTTTAGCATCGGCAAGAAAAAACTTATATTGTGCTTCCCATACGCTGTGTTGGACGACAAAAACATTTTACAGAGGTGGTATTAAAGCACGAATAGATCAATAAATAAGTAAGAGTCCCAAAACTACATCTACAACCCTTCCCTTAAGCAGGTTTGTCATGTGCTTTTGTTTTGGGAAAGCAAACTGCTGGAAATCTACTTTGCAAAGTTCATTAAGTTGCGGAACAGGTTTTCTTCAGTATTATACCGGCCTGTACCTTTGCATTTCTGTTCAGTGCCAGCATAAATGTCAGGAGTGCAAAAACCGCAACCCACCAAATACTTGTCATAGTTATGTGACATAACATTTATAATACCATCAATCTAAGGGATCAAAACCACTTTACCATTAAAATAAAACCAAGCACCATTTTTATCCTGGTTATTGACCTGGGAATCCAGGTTGAAGTCACTTGAAAGATAACCCGTGCCCCCGACTATTATATCCCACACATTGTTTTTGTCCAGTAAATCAACCTGTCCATCGCCATTGGCATCTCCAGGCATCATCCCAAAATAACCTGGGGCTATTTCTGTCTGGGCATTTGTGCTTCCATAAGCCTGGCCGGCAGCAGTTGTAAAGTCATAGGACCTTGTAAACAAGCCATCATAGTTTAGGGGGCTTGCCGACATTATCCCCAGATGATTCCGGTGCCAGACCACAACATAAAGATTAGCTGACACCATGTAATTTACCGAAGGCAAACTTTTGCCGTCAAGCGATACAACAGATCCATTGCTCAACAAAAATGCAGCTTGCCTGTCTATTATCGTTGTACTGGTTGCTGTAGCCGGTCCTCCGGATGTTTCGCGCAATTCAAGTATCACCCAATCAACAATATTCGTTTGCGGGATCGATAAAACCGTTTCGGTTCCCGGATAGTACCAAATAGCGCTTGCATCATCATATGGCTGGATTATGGGCAAATCTAAGCTTGCGTTCAGAACTGTATCCATGATATTTGGTTCACCAATGTCCCAACCGGGCATCACTGCCCCACCAATGATTACTTTCACATCAATGTTAAATTGTGGTTGAACAATCAGCACAGCATAATCTTCAACTTCGCCATTTGCAGCAACACCATCAAAACCCAATGGTGCGATATAATCCCGAAACCTGAACCGCAAGAACGATTGGCCTAAAGAAGCCGTTGCGGGAATTGAAATAACGAGTGTGTTTGCACCTGTGGTTAAAGGTGTGGAAACAAATATGTTTTCACCTGTATCAGCCCAACTTTCATTTAAATCGAAATCCATCCAGCCATCAAGAAAACCATCAACCGAAGCAATAACATTTATGCTGACACTCTGCCCGGGGGAAACTGAATCGGGAATACTTACCCCGTCTTCATCATCGCCCAATGAAGGGAACAGGCAATCCGTATCGTCACAATCGGCATTGATACCGGGCTGGCCATCGGGTTCGGCATCAACATGTCCACCAAGGTAAGTTCCCGGGACTATCACATGACGGGCCCCATTATTGGCAATTGTTGTCGGATATTCCCCCATTGGATTTTCCGGTGCATCGCCAAAATCATACTCAACAGGGGCTTCTTCAATGTTTACAGAATAATCTTCCACCTCACCGTTTTCAACAAGTCCGTCAAAACTTATGACCCCACTGAAATCGCGGAAACGGAAACGGACGAATGATTGCCCTGCCACGGCACCGGGAGGGACACTAAAAGTGAGCGTGTTTGACCCTGCCGATATAGCTTCGTTAATAA
>JAADJA010000110.1 GCA_013151015.1 Chlorobiota bacterium | reverse complement strand
AATATTTGCTTTGTAAAAATACTAAAAAACTTTGGTGGGAGGTTTGGGTTCGAATCTGGACCCTGTTGGGCGAAAAACTTGTAAACCGAACATTGTCCCCTGACCGGGGGGCTTCCACATTAATTTTTGACAAATCCTCATTTGATAAAAAAACCATGGAAGAATCCACATTGTTTAATATTGATTTATCTTTCAGGAGTTCATTTGAATAAAAACCACTTCCAAGATAGATAGGCGGGTTTTGGATCGTAGCCTTAAACAGGGGTTTTAATGAATCTTCGAGGAAAACGAAATTGCGCAATTGTGCCGGGTTATATCCGTCCCAGGCAATTTGTTTGTGAAAAATATTCAGGTTTCTCCATGAACTTACAAAATGAGGGGATGTTCGGTCGTTGTTATCGGCCACTGGATGCATGGCAGGAAGAGGAAACCCAAGCGGTTGTTTTTGTCTCGCTTCATAAATGGCTTTTTGTGAAAACTTTTTTTCGTAAACCGTAAAAGGGGCATTCAGTTGTGCAGCAAAGATTAAATCAGCAACAACAAGAACAATGAGAAAGGACAATATTCTTTTCGTACCCTTTGTTTTTGAAACCAATATAAAAAACAACACAAGCAAAACCAATTGAACAATTCCCTGAAAGAAGATTTGCTGGGCGATGGACGACTTTTTGGAGAAACTAAAAAGGTTTCCATCCGCAAGGTATTCGCCGAGGTTGATATATTGGCCAAAGCTAAAAACCACAATTATCATCAATAAAGAAAAACCTGTGATCAAGGTAGCAATTTTCAATTTCTTTAAATGTTTTTCCCTGTCCGAGAGGAATTCGTTTATTGCAAACCCGGCAAGTACAACAAAACTGATAATGACAAAAATCCGGAGCAGGGCGGGAAACCTGAAAATATCAAAGAACGGGACATAATAATAAAGAAATTCCCTCACAGGAAGTGCACTACCAACTGCCGCCGATAAAATGAACAAACCCCAAAACAAGAACAGTTTGAAAAACGGCGGTTTCTTCATAAGCAAACTTGCAACAAAGAAGATAAACATGAAAAGGCCAAAATAGACATTGGACATGGAAAGGTCGGTCCCGAAAAACGACATGTCGTGGTTCACAACACCAAATGGAAGAAAGAACGAAATCAGGCTTTGCGGGGAAAGTGGGCCTTCAAGTGCATCCCGCAAAGGTATGCCTCCTGTCCGTGTGAGTTCGGGCATCAGCTTCCAAACGGAAATCAACATCACCATTGAATTTGTAACCGAAAAAACCAGTGCATAAGCATTCACCCTGAAAAAACGATATAAGGGAAGCCGTCCTTCATTCCGGTAAATGCTAAAGGATAGCTGAACAAAAAGCAAGATTAACAGATAGAGCAATATCATGGTGAAGGCAGGGTAGCCACCGGTTACCATCATAAACATAAAAAGCCCAAAGACGGCAGCCTGTCTTAATTTTTGTTCTTGGTAAAGATCAATATAGGCGTAAAGGATAAACGGTATCCAAGTGGCACTTATGATCCACATGAAATGCTGTGCATTGCCAACAAGGAAACCCGAAAACATATATGCGACACCCATTATCAAGGCAACTTTTTCCTGAAACCCCATTTTTTTCCCAAGCAAGAACATCCCACTTCCCGCAAGGAAGATATGCAGTGTGAAGTCAATGGACAACACATAAATGGAATATCCAAAGACATATCCAAAAAACCATGTTATGGGATACCAGACCGAACTTTGCGGATCGGCATGAATTGGATAACCGCAGTGTTGGTAAGGGTTCCATAAGGGGAGGATGTGGTGTTGCAAGCTTTCCCCGATAAAATATTTCCAGGGGAAAGCCTGATCGATGATGTCCCATTTCAAGGGATGGCGAAACATGGCGATTTGCCAGTACCCAAGGATTGCCAGGATCAACAAAACCAGGAACGGCAATGCTTTTCGAACACTATTTTTATTGAAAAAACCTTTCAAAGTCATTCTGTAAATAAGAAATGCGAAGATAAAAAAGAATACAGACAAGCCATTGGTTTTAATGATTTTTTGTTTGGCACATTCCTGATTTGAAAACAAACGACAGGCTCAGCCGGTTGTGTCCCCCACAAACCTGTTGGGTGGCACGTGTGAAGAAATCCGCGACAGATATTGTGTTGAAGCCAATGAATGTCCTTCAAGCAGTCGGGTTGCCCACACTTAAAGCCAGTTATAATCCGGCTGGTTTTCCTGGAGACTAAACAAAATATCTCCGTTAACCCAAAACCTCGCGCAATATAATATGCGATTTCAATTCCCCGAAACCGGGCAAATGGATACGGTAATATTTCAGGAGATAATCCAGAAAACCATTTTTCAGGTTTCCCGGGAGTTTCAGGTTTTCTTCTGAATCATAATTGAGGGACAAGAAACGAAAAAGATATTGGCTAAAAGGCATGGGCATCAATAAGTCACTGGATTCTGAACTTTTAATGAATTTCCCTTCCTGCAAGTCGAAGCTTGGCCTGTCTTCGGAAAAATCCTTATCAGGGAAAAACCCCAGGAATTTTGAAAGCAGGACAAGAAAAAGCAAATGGAATTCCGCGATCCCCTCTTTTTTAATATCGAGTATCTGAATTGAATTAAACAAAAACCGGAACAAACCTTCATTTTCTTCCTCCTCTTTTATCGACTTTAAAAGCACTTCGTTCATGAAAACAACAAGGGAACTTTTTCGGATATCGAATGGGATGGATGAAAACGAGTAAGCAGGTTTGACTTCTTTGATGTGATGAATGTCTTTTTTTTCGTTTCGGTAAATTACCAGGTCAAGCAATGCAAGGTGTTGGAAAAGGCCTGCCTTCAATTTCGATTTCCTGCTTCTCGTCCCCCTTGCCATCAACGATTGCAAACCGAATTTCTCAGTATAAACCTGAAGGATAAGGCTGCTTTCCGAGTATTTGATTTTACGGAAAACAATTCCACGGGTTTTTTCCAGCATGGGGCTTTCAGTATTTCTTTTGTAAAGATAAGATCAATTCCCAACACATAACTTGCAAGCCTTAACGCCTAAGCTTGCAACTTCAAACCTAATTAACAATCAATATTTTCGCCACTTCGGTTTCCGAGCCATCGTCATTTGAAATGAAAACGAGGTAAACCCCGGACTGTGCCCTTTGTCCGCCAAAACCATTCCCGTTCCAGACAGCTTGCCCGCCTTCGGCAACGGTACTGTAAATCAGGCTTCCGTTTACATTTGTGATTTTAACGCTGGCATTTCCCACCAGGCCTTTGATGGCAATCGGCCCAGTGTAACCAGGCCTCACCGGATTGGGATAAGCATAAACATCGGTATTTGTCTTTTTCCCCGGTGTGGCGACACCTTTGTAAGAAATCAAACCTTTGGAAGTTCCAAAAAACACCTCACCGTCATCGTTTATGGCGATACTTGTAATGTTGTTCGAAAATAGCGGGCTGTTTTCTTTCGTGAAATGATGGATTTCTTCGAGGCCATCGTCCGATAAGTAGAAAACCCCCGACCGGTCGGTCCCTATCCATTTTTTATTCGATCCATCCACGGCAATTGCGGTAACTGTTTCGAATTCGAGCAGTATATCCGCCAGGCCTGTCCCGTCATTTCTTGGGATGAGTATCCTTTGGGCATCAAAATTATAATCCGAAAAAATATTTTCGGGCGAATAAAAGACCGCAATGCCGGCATCGCTCCCTATCCAGACTTCCCCATCGTTGTCGCTTGCGATACTATAAACTTTGTTTCCGGGAATAGACCCATTGCCCAGGGCCGAGGTCAACTTTTTTACCTGATCGTCCGAGATGTCGTCAATTGTGCCATTGTCATTAAACACGGCAACGGTTTTCTCTGTTCGCATCACGAGCCATTTTTGCCCAACGCCATCCACGGTAACTTCACCAATATCTTTCCCACTTGTAAAAGAACCGAGATAAAACGATTTCCATTTTCCGTCTTTCGTCCCATCGGGGACACGGACAGATAGAACGTTTTCGGCACCTGAATTGGAAGCCCACAAATAGCCGTTTTCATCAAAGTCCAAACCTCCCACTTTTATGACCGGGCTTCCTTCAATTAAATTAAAACCAAGGGAACTGTTTTGTTCGTTGTAAACATTTACGAGCCCATTATTGCTAAATTCCAGTAGGCCCCGCCACCACGAACCGGCAAATATCTGATTGCTGTTATTTGGGTTTACGGCGATGCTCACCATGTCGCGGACAGTATCTATCGCCTCATAGTCCAATCTCGAATAGGTTTTCCAGTCCTCGTCAACAAAAGAACTGATATAGCCTTTTTCCCAAATATTCCCCCAGCTTAGGTTTCTGCCACCGGGAACCGACCAAACGCTGGACCCTCCCGCCGAAATATCAAAAACTTCGGCTTTCTGTGGCCCATTTGGGATGATGAAATCAACGCCCCAACTCATTTCGTGCACTAGTCCGTTCCGTGCATCCGCAATCCATTTATCATCATTGTCAACAAAAATTTCCTTACACACAGGCGACTGATCCCCATAGGTCCATAAATTATAAACATTGTCAAGGTTTGCATCATAGCCTTTGACAGAATAGGTATGTGTAATATAGAGGATATCATCGAACGATCTTATTGCATTTACATTGTCATGCGAAAATATTTCGTCATAATACCACTGGTTGCCATCTGAATAAAGAATGGTATCGGAAGCATAAGCGGAATTATATTTATTCACAAAAACCTTATCTGCATTTATTTCGATAAAATTGTATTCAGCATCGGGAAAAGGCAATGAACTGTCCTTTGTCCAAGAGCCAAAATAAGCAAGTGCCTGATCGTTGATATCGGCGTAATAAATCCCATTTTGGGTAGCGGCAATAAATGAAGTGTCATTATAGGCAAGGCCATAAACCCTTAGGTGGCTACCATTTGGGCCAATGTACCAGGTGTCCTCCACCTCCTCGGCCTTCAGGTCGATTACCACGACCCCGAACCCACATGAAAGATAAAGTTTGTCGCCTATAAACAGAATACTGGAGACCGTTTTTTCTTCAGGGGTAATTGCATTACTATTGATAATGTCGGGCATATTGATGATGAAGTTGCCTTTTACCAAATCAATATTTGTATTGCTATATGCGATCACGAGGGTATTGTTTTCTTTGCTGAAATCAATTTTTTGGATGCCCATATCGCTCAATCCCGAAATACGTGTCATCCGGTTGATGGAATTGTCGTTTTTATCCAGGTAAAAGATACTATATGGCGTTGCACAATAGATGCGGTCGTTCCCTTCGGTGACCGAAACAGTTGATGAATAAGGGAGATGTTCGCGCCATTGGCCGATCCCGACTTCCTGGGCAATCATTGAAAATGACGACCAAAATATAAACAAACTTGTTAAAACGGATTTTTGTATCATATGTATTGATTTCTCAGATTGATTTTCACAATGGATAAACTGATTTTTAAGGGATTTATTTTAAAATCCCAAAACCGTCTGCAAAGATATTGGAATAATTTGTTTCATGCCTTTTCGAATGCCTGAATTTATGCCAATTCTATTTTGAAGCCCACAGCTTTTCTGGTTCTTTCCAAAAGCCGTTTTCCCTGATCAATCCAATCAGCTCATCAACAGCTTTATCTTCATTGATGTTTTTCTTTACGAGGCGGTTGCTTTTATACAAGGATATTTTCCCGCTACCGGCGCCCACATATCCAAAATGCGCATCGGCCATTTCGCCGGGGCCGTTCACAATACAGCCCATTACGCCAATTTTCAAGCCTTTCAGGTGGGAAGTACGTTGCTTTATTTTTGACAGGGTTTCCTGTATGTTGAAAAGTGTCCTGCCACAGGAAGGACATGCGATATACTCCGTTTTGAAGCTCCTGTCGCCAGTTGCCTGTAGGATACCGAACGAAACCCTGCTCACTGTTTCCATGTCCTGGCTGGCCGATTCAATCCAAATTCCGTCCAATAACCCATCAATCAAAAGGCTGCCGAAATCGGAAGCCGCCCTGACCGTAAACTCATCAGCCGATAGGTTTTTAAATTTCCTCCTAAGGACAATGGGTGCCGAAATCCCATCTTCCATCAATCGGTAAATAATTTTCCTGACATTGTCAATCGGTTTGTCAAACAGGGAATCAATAATGATAACCAGGTTGTCCTTATTGTTTCCGGCTTTAAACACATTCGGATCAAAAGAGGGGCTTTGAATGAAACTTGTTTCAAATCCTGCATTCTTAAAAGCCGGGTCAGTTTTTCCCTGAACAATAAAATCGGGGTGGAAACTTTTGTCCCAAAGAGGTTTGTCCACTTTTTCATTATCTGTACCAATAATGACGACAGGTGGCTGGCCCGCCCCAATATTGCCAACAATATATGTCTCCCTTCTTTTAAAATGATATGGGTCGATCAGGGGTTCTTCCCTTTGAAAACTTGTTTTTTTCTCTTTAAACTGACCGGCGATCAGTTTGGCAACAGGCAGTTCAAATTCCGGTTCTTCGGTAAGGGAAACCCTGATAGTGTCACCAATCCCTTCCGAAAGAAGTGTGGCAATACCGGCTGCTGATTTTATCCGCCCGTCTTCACCATCGCCCGCTTCGGTTACCCCAAGATGGATCGGGAAATCAAACCCTTCTTCCTTCATGCGTTTTACCAAAAGGCGATTGGCCTGCACCATCGTTTTCACGTTGCTGGCTTTCATTGAGATTACAAGTTGGAAAAAATCCTGTTCCACACAAATACGGATAAATTCCAGGGCAGATTCTACCATGCCAAGGGGCGTATCGCCATAACGGTTTAGGATGCGATCGGACAAAGAGCCATGGTTGCTGCCAATGCGCATAGCTGTTCCATGTTTTTTGCAAATATGGATCAAGGGTGTGAGCCTGCTTTTTATTTTGCTGATTTCAGCCTTGTATTCTATTTCGGGATAATCTGATCTGCCCCGGTTCCTATCCACATAGTTCCCCGGGTTTATCCTGATTTTTTCCACGATCCTTGCCGCAGTTTCGGCGGCTTTTGGATTGAAGTGGATGTCGGCGATAATTGGGACCGTGTATCCCTTTTTGCCCAGTTCGTTTTTTATCATGGAAAGGTTTTCGGCTTCCTTGATCCCCTGGGCGGTTATCCTGATCATCCCGCAACCTGCGTTTATCATCCGGATACATTGTTCCACGGTGGCGATGGTGTCCATTGTGTTTGTGGATGTCATTGATTGGAGACGGATTGGGTTTTTGCCACCAAGGGCCAGGTTACCAATATGGATGCTTCTCGAATTGAATGTCATAAATGCCGGGTTTTCCGTGATAAATTTAATTAACGATTTTCAGGGCCGTGAATAATTCCCCAAAGATAATCCAAATTGCAAGATTCATGCTTTTGTTAAGGTGCAAATAAATCATCCTGATTTTTTCATTACTTTTGTGCCTTAATTCAACTAAAAAAGTTTCAATAGAAAATCAAAACATTATGAAAACCAAATTTTCCATGCTTATAGCATTTCTTGCCGTGATTACATATTCGAGTGTTTTCGGACAACTCGTCATCCTTTCCGGCCCTGAGCAAGGGGCTTATTATGAATTCATAGATGATATCAATTATGTATTAAAAGACGGCAATGTATCTCCGTTTGTAAATGAATCAACGAGCGGGGCAGCTTATAACTTTGAGCAACTTGCCGACCCCAAAACACCTTTTAAGGTAGCTTTGGTACAAATGGACTATCTTTATTTTATGCAAGGTATGGATCATCAGAACAACTCGGAAAAAACGAAGGACATTAAAGTCCTGATGCCGCTTGCCAAAGAAGAGATACATTTTGTGGTAAAGAGAAACAGCGGCCTGAACAAACTTTCAGATCTTGACAGCTCAAGTATCGTGGCCATTGGGAGCAAAAACCAGGGGACTTATGCAACAGCTAATTTTATTAAGGACCGCTCAGGGATTTACTGGAGCTCGCGCAATATCCATTTTGACGAAGCCCTGAAAGACCTTTTCCTGGATAAAGTTGATGCCTTCGTTTTTGTAGGTAGCGCTCCTGTTGCTAAACTCAATATTGATCCCCGTGGCCTAAGGGAACCGCTGAATTTGCTTGAACTGGACGATTTCAACGATTGGGCAAAGGATTACGACAGGGATACAATTTATATGAATGATTATAAGTGGCTCGACAGGGATATTCCTACATATAGCGTTCAAACAGTTATGATCGTGAATGAATCCAAGCTGACGAATGCCGATCGTGAAGTACTCCAGAATATGATGAATGGCCTTAAAAACAATTATGACAAACTGGTAAAAAACGGTCATCCAAAATGGAAAGAGGTTAAATTTGATAGCTGGGACAAATCAGAATGGCCCATTATTAGGTTATAAGATATTTTGAATATTGAAAAAAAGCCCCGTTTAAAAATAGTTTCAACGGGGCTTTTTTATTCCTCTTCGATGTAGAACTTCCAGGCACAATAATAATCCACGGGATGAGGGTCCGGTGGGCAGGCAATTACTTTGGTTTTAATCCTGGGGTCAATGGCTTCGGCAAAGGTCGTGTATTCAGCCAGCCCGCCCGATTTGCAAGGGTAATCGGCCAAGCCCTTTCGTTTGCGTGCCACTTGTACCCTGCATTCGTTCATGCGAAACGTAAAACTGTTTTCGGTTTCTTCGGCAAAAGATTGTTTGTTCACAAAATTATAAAGCCGGTATTGCAGGGCTTTTTTCAATCCATCAAGACCGGGCTTTTCCGAAAGGCCAAGAATCCGTTTGACCGACCATGCCTCGAAAGGCGAGAAATGGGCCCAACAAGAATCGTTGCAACGTTTTGCATCGTTCATGCCATGTTCAAGTTCCACGGCCTGAAACCAAACGCCATCGTTGGCCAGCCAGTTAACGGCCATGCCATCACGCAATGCTTTTAGTTTTTCTTCCGACAAATCCAACAAAGGCTGGGGAATGCCATCGTTTATTTCAAAGCCCAATATTTTGCCTATCCTTTTCATTTGGATCAAGGAACTCCTTTTCCAGGCTTCGTCCATCACCTTCAGTGCTTTTTCCCTTCCCATTTGGTGTTGCACTTCGGCAAACCACATGGCATGGTGCATCATGGTGCGGTGGAAAAAATCGATGATCAGGCTTGCGTTTTCTTTTTTCGTCATGCTACCTTTTCTTGTTTAACGTTTGTGTTTATCCGTCTTTTTGGAAAACCAAAAATTATGATGGCCAAAAATAAAACAAATAACATAAGGGGACTTCTATTAATTATAAGATGGAAAATGCTTAGCTGGAGATTTTAACGTTCTTTTGACAATCGGGTTATTCGGCTAAGGTATCGATAAAACATACATTTTGCTTTCCAGGTCGCTTACGATGTAAACCAATTTGTTTTCCGGGTCAACCACCAGGCCTTCGCCTTTCTTGATTCCCGTTTCATATGTGTTTAATGCTTTTCCGGTTAAATCGCAACGTGATAGCGTTTTTGATTCATCGCTTAATATCCATAGCTTATTGTCCTTGGAATCAAAGAAAATTGCAGAAAAATCATCGGCAAACGAAAGAAAATAAGAGTTTAGGATTTCTCCGTTCAGATTCATTTCCACGAGTTTGCCCGGGTTTTTTTCGACAACAATAAAGAGGTGCTTTGTTTCAGGGTCATAAGAAATGCCCTCAGGCCCATGTTTGTCGTCCTCATAATAAATATCAACCGGAAAGCGGCTTTGCTCCACGCTATTTGTGTCGAGGATGAAGACCTGTCTGCTGGTTTCCTCTAAAACAAAAACCTCGTTCAAGCCAGGGTCGTATGCGATCCCCTCCAAATCTTCTCCGGTAAAATCGAAATTCCGCAAAACGGTTCCTGTTTCGGAAACTACATAGATTTTATTGGTTTGATCGCTGACCGTTAAAAATTCTGTTGAATTCCTGAACCGGCACAAACCAGATGGTTCGGAAACGTTGAGCTTGTATTCCGAAACAAGGCCAAGCTTAATGTCCGGTTCTACCTTCTCTTTCTCCTTACAACTTGACAGAAGGCATGAAAACAGAAATAAAATACCAGAAATGATATATGCTATGTGGGATATTAGGTGTTTCAATTTCACAAAATTAAATCAATATAGTTGTAAGACCGTATTAACGCAAAAAAGTTGTTTGTATTTTTTGAATAGCTTTGCCGTTTGTAATTTTATTGTTGAATGAATTATTTGGCGCATGTTTATTTATCCGGTGAAAATGAAGAAACCCTGATTGGGAACTTCATAGCCGACCACGTGAAAGGGAAAGCCATCCTGGGTTTTTCAGAAGGGATAAAGGCCGGGATTAAATTGCATCGCGAAATTGATCGATTCACCGATTCGCACCCGCAGTTTTTGAAGAGTAAAAAACGCCTGGCACGGAATTACCGAAAATACGCAGGAGTAATTGTGGACATGTTCTATGACCATTTTCTGGCGGCCAACTGGCAGGTTTATTCCGATGAGGGCCTGGAAGCTTTTACACATAGGGTTTATAGGATATTGATGAAGAAATACTTAATACTTCCTTCAAAGACAAAATATATCCTGCCCTTTATGGCAAAATCGAACTGGTTAATGAACTATGGAAACCTTGAAGGACTTCACCGGGCTTTGTCAGGTATTGCAAAGCGAACACCTTTTGAATCGGGAATGGAAAATGCCACCGAAGATTTGAAAAACGATTACGGGCTTTACGAAGAGGAATTCAGGGAATTTTTCCCGGAAGTCGTGAAATTCTCATTTGAAAATAACCCGAGATAAATTTATAAGATTGCCCGGAATTAGATTACTTTTGCACAAATTTCAGTTTGAATAACGAAATCCCTTTGTTGGGGTTTTTCTTTTTTTAGGTCGAAACAATAAAACTATTTTTTTTCGTTTAGAATGGACTTTGCGAAACGATGGACCCGCAAGGTCAGTATTTGTATTTACCATAACCTCATTTTTGAGCAACACTATAATAATCTTGAAAAACCATGAAATCTGTTTCATTATCCATATTCCTTTTCCTTTTTTTAAATATTAGCATTGGGCAAACGGCACAACTTGACCTAAAGGTATTCCTTGAGGGGCCTTTCTTCAATAACCAAATGACCCCTTATTTGAACAACCTGGGTTATTTGCCAGGCTCACAACCTTATAATGTTAGCCCATGGAATTATCAGGGAACAGAATCTGCCGGGGCAATTCCCTCTTCTGTTGTGGATTGGGTGCTTGTTGATCTGTTGCAGGCATCGGGTGAACCGGACAACCTGAATTTTGGGCTTGTCTCCCGGAAAGCCGGGTTTTTGCTAAGTAACGGAAAAATAACGGATTTGGATGGGTCATCCGATCTCTTGCTTGCCACAAACGATGTAAGTGGTTTTCACATCAGGGTCCATCACCGAAACCACTTGCCCGTCACTTCCGATATTGCCATTGCAGAGGCCCAGGGGAAATATACCTACGATTTCACAACAGGTGCCGGGCAAGCCATTGGTGGCACTTTTTCCCAAAAACTCATGTCATCGGGCGTTTGGGGCATGATTGCAGCAGATGGTGACCTGAGCAGCCAAATTGACAATAGGGATAAAAATGATATTTGGATTCCCCAGATAGGTAATAGCGGATATTATAATGGGGACTTTAATATGGACGGCCAGGTAGATAATGGCGATTTGAACGGAAAGTGGACCTTAAATGCCGGACAAGGGTATAATGTGATAAAGAACCCCATTATTGTTTCCCCGGAAAACGGCAGGTACTTTAGTGTTGGCGGAAAGGCGATTTTGCTTACCGGTTCGCACACATGGGATAATTTTCAGGACATTGGGGCTACATTCAACTATGTTGATTATTTAAACTGGATGTTGGGCCTTCATCATAATTTCATACGCTTATGGGCATGGGAATCCCCACATGGAACAGATTGGGCAAATGATCAAAACCTGGATATCTCCCCGATCCCTTACAAGAAATCAGGTTCTGCATATGACTTGACCCAACTCAACCAGTCTTATTTCGACAGGCTTCAACAAAGGGTACAAATGGCGAACGAAAAGGGGATTTATGTTTCGATTATGTTATTCGAAGGTTTTAGTGCCGAACATACGCCTATCGCCTGGGGCTCTAATCCATTTAAGGCCGGCAACAACATAAATGGTATTGCTGCCGGGCAATATGATGTGCATACAAATTTGGATGCAGGTGTTTTGCTAGCCCAAAGATTATATGTGCAGGAGGTAATCGATATCGTGAATTACAATAAGTTCAACAATGTCCTTTATGAGATTGGGAACGAGGTGCCTTATGGGGTTGACAGGGATGTTTGGCAAAACGAAATGATCGACTTTATCCATACATATGAATTTGAAACTTATGGGCTTAAACGTCCGGTAGGGAAAACATTCCAGTACAATTCAGGTTCAAATGAAACTTTGTTCAATAGCCCTGCCGATTGGATTTCCCCCAATTCGGAAGGTGGATATGATTGCCGTGAAGGGGATGCGCCAATTGCCACTGGTGATAAAGTTATTATTAGCGACACCGATCACTTTTACTATGTTTGGTACACCGATTCGGGTGATCCGATCGACTTTGTATGGAAAAGTTTTACGGGAGGGATAAATCCAATTCATATGGACAATTGGGGCGGGGGCAGCAATGTCCCGGGAAGATTGCTCGGGGTCTCAAACCCAAACCTATTTACCCTTGTAAGGGCAAACATGGGCTATGCAGGGGATTTGTCGGAAAGGATGGACTTGATTTCCACAACGCCACAGCCAATATTAAGTTCAACTGGGTTTTGCCTTGCGTCAAGCCATGAATACGTGGTTTATTTCCCCGAAAACATTTCTGTTGCCACGGTTGACCTCACCCTATCGTCTGGGCAGTTTGCCGTTGAATGGTTGGATGCACAAACCGGGGCTATTTTGACCGCCGGGAACATAACGGCAGGGAATGCACAAACGTTCACATCTCCCTTCGGGGGCTTTGCCGTTCTGTATTTGAAAAAGCTGAATTAACTGGATTACGTCTGGCCAATGTCGTCTCAATTCACATTGCCCATTGCACGCCTGCCCACTCAAATTTCCTATTTATCTTCCCCTTCCTTCTTTTTCGGTTTTTCCTTGCCCTTCTTCATACTGAGCAATTTATCCATCAAATCCGGTACTTTTTCAAAAATAGATTGTAATCCCTTTGAACGGGACACGCTCACCATTGATATTTCCGCTCCACGAGTCACCAGGAAACCGATGGGCTCCAGGCCAATTCCTGCCCCGGCACCACCAGCTTTGGCGCCGCGCGAGGAATCTTCACCCCCACCGCCGCCACTACCGAAACCCATGCCGATCTTAATAACGGGCACACACGTGAACTCACCAAGTTTGAACGGTTCGCCCATTACGGTTTCTGTTTTTGCCACTGTTTTTAACTGCTCCAGTACTTTGCTGAGCATATCTTCTAAATTGAAATCCATGATATTAAAATTTAAGTTTATGCTTTCTATGTTTTAAATAAGATTTTATCACTGCCCTTAATATAAGGAAAACCGAATTTTCATACACAATATGAACCCCTATTTGCCCGGAATAGTTCACGCTAAGTTGAGTACGGTTTCCATTTAGGATCGTAAAGATAGGTATTAAATAGGCGTTGGCGACCACATTGTTTGTATCGATGTTCAGTTTCAGTTTTCTGAGCTTAAATGTCCTTGCGGTTCTCCAAGTGAGCCTTAAAGCAAACAAGCCCATATTTTGTAGTGTACGGATTCTTTGCAACCTCTTTCTTTTTTCTTTTTTCTTTTTTTTCTTCCCCCCTTTTTTCTTTTCTTTCGGATTGGTCAAAATCTGTAGGGGGTGGATGTTGAAGCCAATGACGAAAACCCTGATATTTAAAAAAACGATTTCATCTTCATCGAATATGATGGAAATACGGAAAACTTTACGAAGTTGGAAATAATACTCTTCCTTAAACGTATTTGCCACAAAATCAAGGGGCCCAAATAGAATCCACAAGAAAAAGAAAATAATCAGTGACAATATGACGAGGGAGAAGATCACTATTTGATTCCCTGTAACTTACTGGTCACTTTTTCGATAACATCTTCCTGCCCTTCTATTTCCTTCAACTTTGCTTCCTGTTTTTCCTGGTTGTCCTCGATCAATCGGTTAAACTCCTTTATGTTTGATTGATAGCTTACGATGTTTTTCTGCTTTTTCCCGATATCCTTGCTTATCCCCTTTTTCCCCTTTTCCTGTTCTTTCAGCTTCTTTTTTGCCATATCCTGCAAAACAACATCTTCGGAAAGGGAGGATACTTTCAGTTTTTGGTTTTCGATTTCTTCGGACATTCTTGTTTTGGCTGTTTCCATGGAGCCTATTTCACTCTCCGCATTCAGGATGTCCTGTTCTTTTCCCTTGATCTCTTTCTGATAGGATACATTGTCTTTTTCAAGTTTCTCCAGGTCATGGGTCAAATCCTTTAGTTTTTTTTGTTCGGCCTTTAATTCCAAGGCTACCGCTTCCCTGTATTTCCCCAAAGCGAAATCACGGACAAAGTTTTTGATCCCATGGTATGTTTTCTCGTTTTCGATGCTGTTTGAGGCTTCATCTTTTGAGAAAAACACACTATCGATTTCAAAGAATGCCACCAATTTTTCAGTGGAGTCTTTTTTAAAAACATATGAATAAATGTTGATAGGGCCTTTGTGGATTTTTTCAATATTCGTCCCCAGGATAAAAATTTCCTCACCCTCATTCCTGACTTTTGATTTCGTGTCCACCCTGATATACTTCGACCAGGTCTTGATGACCACATCATCTTCGGCTTGCGGAATCTCAACAACGAAAGCGGGCTGAAGCCCTTTGGACATGTTTGCCTCCAGTTCATCGACTTCGATGTTGATTTGTGCATGGCTAATTATGGAAACAAATAAAACAAAAGTTAAAACGAATAAGTTCCTAAGTGTTTTCATAATTTTGGTTTTTAAGATTATACTGACGGAAATCAAGTCCATCCATACGGTCTTCTTTCTGTCGTACGGATAGATTTCGCAAATTAACAATTGCTGATTCCATCAGCCCGGGTATAGTTAAAGATGGTAAAATTACAATTAATATTTAACCTGAAAAAATTCAACGGATACAATCGTCCACCGGTGACTGATTGATTAAACATGGATTGGTCAGGCTAAGAAAGAGCTGTGAGAATAAGCCGTCGCCTTCCGCCATGGTTCCTGAATTCCCCAAGGTAAACCCCCTGCCATGTCCCAAGGTTCAATCTCCCGTTAGTGATGGGAATGGAAACCGATTGCCCAACAATGCTCGATTTGATATGCGCGGGCATGTCGTCGGGCCCTTCGTAGGAATGCACATAAGCTTTTGTGCCATCGGGGATTAGTTTATCGAACACGGTTTCAAAATCCAGCCGGACTGTCGGATCCGCATTTTCGTTGATGCAAATCCCTGCCGAGGTGTGCTGGATAAAAATGTGCAATATACCTTGTTGGGGTAATTCTGGAAGATTGTCAAGAACGTGTCTTGTAATCAAGTGGAAACCTCTTGGGAAAGGGGGAAGCGTTATTTCAAGCTGTGTTGTCATCGTGTTGTTTTTATAAAACCTTAAATCCGCAAGCGGGGATTCTAATCAGTGCAATAAAGTGAACGGATAAGCTGCCAAACATCTACCTGTTGCAATGCTGCAAAATTCGTGTTTATTTGTGGAAATAGTGGCTTTTTAAAATTTGTTTGTGGATTCAAGTTAAAAAAAAAGAGTCCCGGTTTCCCGAAACCCTTCTAAAAAGCAAATGCTATTCCTTCACAATTGACTGCAAAAGATTATTTTTTGTCACTTAACTTATTGCCATATTTATCAATGCCCGCAATTTTTTCGAGCATGGAAGTGGTAAGTGATTTAGGCCTTTCCAAAGGATAACCCAATGCACGGGCCCAAATGATGTTGGTCGTAATTCCCAATGCCCTGCCAATACCAAACAATACGGTATAGAAGTCATATTCCCTAACTCCGTAATGCCATTGGATTACCCCTGATTGTGCATCCACATTGGGCCATGGGTTTTTGGCTTTTCCTTGTTCCATCAAAATGGGCGGTACAACTTTATAAAGGATATCCACATATTTGAACAATGTGTCATCTTTTAAATGACTTAGGCTAAACTCCCTTTGAAGTGCATAACGTGGGTCGGTTTTCCTGAGGACGGCATGGCCAAACCCAGGGATCACCTGCCCAGAGTTCAAGGTTTCCCAAACATATTGTTTCACCTCTGCCTCGGATGGCGTTACATTTTCGCCACCCATGCGATCAACCAGCTCATGCAGCCATTGCAACACACTTTGCGAGGCCAATCCATGAAGTGGCCCGGCCAAACCGTTGATCATTGCTGAAATAGAAAGGTAGATGTCCGATAAAGAACTGGCAACAAGGTGTCCTGTATGCGCACTTACGTTTCCGCTTTCGTGGTCGCTGTGGATAATGAAGTGCATACGGGCAACATCGTCATATGGGGCACCAATCCCCATCATGTGGGCAAAGTTGCCACCAAAGTCCAGGTTTGGGTTCGATTGGATACGCTCGCCGTTACGGTAAAGCTTTGCATAAATATAAGTTGCTATCTCGGGCAGTTTGGCCAAAAGGTTCAATGAATCCTCGAACATGGGATCCCAATAATCTTTTTTATTGATGCCTGCATTGTACTTTTTTGTAAAAAAAGATTCCCTGTGCATCGAAAGGATGGCCGTTGAAAAAATAGTCATCGGATGGCTACAGCATGGGAACGAATCAATCACATCGTAAATATACCTGGGCACTATTCTCCTTTTGCTGAATTCGTCAACCACATCGTTAACTTCCGAATCATTGGGGATATCGCCCGTGAGCAATAAATAGAACAGGCTTTCCACATAAGGCATTTCGGCTCCCGGAGGTTTGGGCAGCTTTTCAAATGTTTCAGGAAGCGTGTACCCACGGTACCTGATTCCCTCGTTGGGATCGAGATAGGAAATATCCGTTACCATGCTCTTAACACCCCTCATGCCTCCAATGGCCTGTGCAATGGTAACTTCGTCGATTACAACATCGCCATATTCTTTAATGAGCCTTCTTGTTCTCGGCCTGAATTCTTCAATCTTTTCGTAAAGCCTGTCTTTTAGTGTGGGCATAATTTTGTTTTTTATATGTTATATTGATAGATATTTAAAATTTGTGTAAAAATACAAAAACTATCCTGTTGGCAACAATTTGATAAGGAAAAAAAAGTAATTTATAGTTGTTTATAAATAACCGTGTTAAATGTTTGATTTTTTCTGTAACGCAGCTTGAAGCTTTGCGTCAAATTGGAAAATGCGAAAGAAGTATCAATAAAATTGAATGTAATGGAAACAACCCGTTTATATAGAAGTAGCTCCAGTTCGGTAATTGGGGGAGTATGTGGGGGATTGGCAGAGTACCTGAATGCCGACCCGGTTATTTTCAGGGTGCTTTTTGTGCTGGCCGTCCTCATTGGGGGCGGTGGATTGTTATTGTACATTATCCTTTGGATCGTGATCCCGCTCAAGGCCGCTCCTGTTATCGGCCAAACTAATTTTAACAGTTCAACAAATGATAGTAAATCAACAAACTACAACACTTCAAATATGGAAAATTATGACAAAAACGCTGAACCGCAAAAGCCGGTGACAGGTGAAGAAAAAAAGAAAAACAATGATGGCAACCTTTGGGGAGGGATGATCCTGATTACTTTGGGGATATTGTTCCTGATTGACCGTTTTGTGCCAAGAATTGATTTCGGCGATCTATGGCCGTTTATCCTGGTCGTTATTGGCGTGGTACTGATCCTCCGCAATTATCAAAAACCAGATAGGGAAGGGAAATAGTCCTTGAGAGGCTTAGGTATTGAAAAATTATGGGTGAATGAAAACGGACAACCCTATTCAGGTGTTGATAATCCCTTGTCCGACACCGGTCTCCTGACATCCATCAATTCAACAAAACCCCCACTTTCACATCGATCAAAGCTTGGATTTTGCTGCCTTCGCTCCACAAATACAATCCCCCTCCGAGGTTCAGGTTGAAGTAAAACCTGTTTTTGTTTCGCTGTAACCCCCATGTTGGACCCACAAAATACAGATCGTCCCAGAAAGCCAATGTGTATAGGCTGAAATAATTTGCCGAATTATTGATCGTGGCCCTTCCATGATATTGCCTTCTATGTAAACTATAGTATTTTCTAAATTCCAGCTTAAAAAACGGATATAGGCTTGTATAGTCGATTGCCCCGGGCCATTCCTCAGGCCCTTCCACAACTCGCTTCCTCGAAAACATAAATATTTCCATATAACCGTTTTCAGTAATCCGTCCCACACCAAGCCCTGTACCCAGTTCTGCATTGATGGAGATGGATTGTGCAATCCTGTTTTCAAATGAAAAACCGGGCACATAGAGACTAAACCTTATGTAAGTGTCTTCTGTATTGGGATCGTTGTAGGTGGCGAAAAGTGTTTTTTTCCTGTGTTGGCTGTTGTAATAGGTCTTTCCATCATAAGTATAGCTTTTGATGGTATCGGCCAAAACAGATTTCGTTTCTGAACTGATTTGTGCTGAATCATTATCCTTAAATTGAATTACATTGGCTTCAATGGAAATTATCCTGCAATCAATTGTTGAGCTGTCGTTGAGGATAATTTGGTCCTGTGCAGTCAGCATGGTCAAACCTCCAAGGAACAATAGTGTCAGGATTATAATTAGTTTTGTTTTATTCATTCCATTAAAATCTTCTTTGACTTTACGAAAAGATACTGGCTAACCAGTACCCGTCATAACATCTATTTTCCCTGACAAATATACATATAATCCACCATAAAACGAGCCTCCTCACATGTTTTTAACTCCTGCTGAAATGTTGGTGTCGTTGCCAACTTGAACATTGCCTTTAAATAATCCTCGTTGATGACAACACCAACAAGGGGCAGGGGGCATTCCAATCATCGGATGACTTTTTTCTGTCATTTTTCACTGAAGATTGATGTTGCGCCATTCCCATTGTTTTTAATCATCCGATGAACAAAACAATCCTTGTTGGTGACAACACCAACAAGGGGCAACAGGGACAGGATGAACTTTGCATCAAGTTGGTGTTGTCACCAACTTGAACGATTGCTTTTCCATCATTATTGGTGACAACACCAACAAGAGGCGAGGGGCATTCCAATCATCGGATGACTTTTTTCTGTCATTTTTACCGAAGATTGATGTTGTGCCATGCCCATTGTTTTTAGTCACCCGATGAACAAAACAATCCTCGTTGGTGACTACACCAATAAGGGGCGAGGGGCATTCCAATCATCGGATGACTTTTTCTGTCACTTTTCACTGAAGATCGATGATGCGCCATGCCCATTGTTTTTAGTCATCCGATGAACAAAACAAGGTTTCATTTACATTGAATTGGGCTTTTGCAAATATCGGGTAAGTTTACAAGTTTTTGGTTTTGTGGTTTGAAAAGTAAAAATGACGAACAATCTGTTTTTGTGTTTGGGATTATAAATCCCAAATATCATTTATAGATCAAGAAGTAGTATCAAAACCAATCAATAGAGTCATGCACTTGGCTTTACGGTCAACTCTTCTTTTCTTTTTCTAAAATATTCAACAATTTCAGCTTTAGTGATACTTTCAAAATAACTTCCCCAAAACTTTGTTTTCCCTAAAGTAAAAACACATCATTTTTAAGATACTAACACTCTGATATTCATAAAAAAATGATAATGGGGTTAAACCTCTTTTCATAAAGCGTTTCCTTTGAGCTATTATGATAGAAGAATTTTCAAAAAAGACCATTTTGCTAATGCAATTGCATTACAGCCGGTTATCAGAAAAAGACCGGAGACAGTATGCTGCTTTGGAATCTTTAAAGTTGGGTAGAGGTGGCATAACCTATATCAGTAATATTCTTGGAGTTGACCGAAAAACTCTTCTCCAGGGCAGGAAAGAATTGACGGATGATTTGTCAAGCCCATTGCCACAAGACAGACAACGCCGAGTAGGCGGGGGCAGAAAAAAAAACTGATAAAAACCCTGACTGCTTATAGCTTTAATAGAACGCTATAAAGCAGGTAGTCCTACTGAAGAAGGAGTCTACTGGATAGGTTTGAAGCCGTATTCCATAGTAAAACTTTTCGAGGAAGAACATCAGATTAAAATAAGCAACGGAATGGTAAAACGTTTGCTTAAAGAACTGGGATATGGATATCGGAAACAAACCAAACAATTAGCTATAGGTAGTTACGCACATCGCAATGAGCAGTTTAAAATCATTTGTGGTTTGGTGCTAATAATGAGTCTTGGCAGCCCGGTCCTAAGTATTGATTGTAAAAAGAAAGAGAGATTAGGCAACCTTTATCGAAATGGGAAGTGCTTTTGTAATCAGGCCGTTAAAGTGTTTGACCATGATTACGAATACTTATCTGAGGGAAAAGTAATCCCGCATGGGATTTACGATATGCAAGCAAACAAAGGTTATGTCTCTATTGGTGGCAGCAGTGAAACCGCAGATTTTATTATTGACAATTTGCTTTGGTGGTGGTGGGAGTATGGGATACATCAATATCCCGATGCTAAAGATATTTTGCTTTTATGTGATGCCGGAGGGGCAAATTCTTATCGCCATCATATATTTAAACACCGACTCACGGAGTTTGCCTGACAAACAGGCTTATCAATTATTGTGTGCCACTACCCACCTTATTGTTCAAAATGGAACCCTATTGAGCATCGCTTGTTCAGCCATGTTCACAGGGCTATGGAAGGCGTTGTGTTGATAGATTATAAAACTGTTAAAAGAATCATTGAGCAAACTTCAACAAAAACTGGACTTACTGTTGTGGTCCGGTTAAACCTGAAGGAATATCAGAAAGGTATAAAAGTAAACAAGGATGATATTGATCAAAAAAGAATTTCACATCATCCTGAAATACCTGAACCAAATTACAGAATTTATCCGTAGTTTTGGGGAAGTTAATTCGAGCGTTTTACTTAATCGAAAAATAATCCCCTTTCATCTTTCCTTTTACCACAACTTTCTTCAATATCCTATCTTTCTCAAATGCAGTCATGACAAGCTCATCTTCGCTTTCAAAACGGAGATTGATAACGGCTTTTTCAGAAATATCAACTGTATCCTTTTTTGATGATTTAAAATTGGTTAATGTATTCCAAAGTGTATTGTAATTATCGTCCCCTGAATTTGTGTAGTTCCCGTTCAAATCGGAAATAGAAAACCGTTCGATATCCGTTGCTTGAGATTCCATCAATTCGTA
>JAADJA010000036.1:4439-5116 GCA_013151015.1 Chlorobiota bacterium | reverse complement strand
TCCTTGGTAAACTTTCTTTTTTCTGTCATAATCAAACAAAGTTATAGATTTCTAACTATAATCCTGTCCGACTTTCTGGGGGGCTAAAACAAAGCAAAAGACGATTTGAAGGAAGTTACAGAATCATTTATAAAATAGTGGAAAACAATCAAATTGATATTTTAACAATACATCATTCAGCAAGAGACTTAACAAGAAGAAAATTAGAATAACTGCGCAAGGTAATCGAGTAGACGATTGCCCCCTTCCTAAGCGTAGTCTCCGGACTACGCTTTGTGGTGTTGAAATCTTTGGATTGCCCCCTACGAAGCTATTTTGGATTCATGTGAGCGCCCATCTGCCAGAACGGGAATTGTTGGCAGACATAATCCATCGAATGGTTTTTGTTGCAGCAATGGAAATAAATCCCTGGTTCACTGTTTTCGGACTACAATATAAGCTATAGATATTGCTGGAATAAATGTAATATTGCATATGTGTAATTGTTAGCTACAAGGCGTATTAAGACAACTAAATTATTATTATAATGACAACTATAACATTGACAAAAGAAAAAATTTCACAAAAATTTCATCTTTCTAGTGATATTAATAGATTATTTATTAAAAGAATTGAATGCAATGTTAGAGAACATGATTTAGAATTTTACAAAATTGAATATTTATTAAGAAGTAAAA
>JAADJA010000036.1:0-4424 GCA_013151015.1 Chlorobiota bacterium | reverse complement strand
AATGGGGCAACTATATCAGGAATATTAGATTTAAATGAGTATTTCAATAATAAAACATATTTAATTACTAAATGGGATAATAATGGTTTAGTTGGCGAATTAGATTTACCACTAGACTCGATTGAGTTTAAAAGTAAAATGGAACTTGATGAAGAAGTAATAAATATTGAATTACAATTTAACAATTTCATTTCCATTGAGAATCCACTTGGGAAATTTCAAAGACACTTATCAGAAATTGGTAATTCGAAAATTTTATTTTCCGCTGCATTTGGCCAAGGAAAAACTACCTTTTTGAAATTATTTTTTGAAGAAAATAAAAACAAATACAACACCTTTCACCTTTTTCCTATAAACTATTCCATTTCAGAAAATAAAGATATTTTTGAATACATCAAGTTTGGAATTCTTTTAAAACTTCTTGAACGTAACGATATTAGTTTTGATAAGGAGAAAATTAGCTATTTAAAAACACTTCCTGAATTTGCATTAAAAAATGCAGATAAAATACTTGCTCCATTTTTAAGAATAATCCCATTTGTTGGTGGTGATATATTCGCTATTTATGAAAATCTACAAAAACTCTCAAATGAATTCTTTGTCGAACATCATAAATCTCAAATAGATGACAAACTTAAAGCAAAAAATTTCATTAAGACTTTCTTTGAAAAAGAAGGTTCTATTTATGAAAACAATTTTTTCACCCAACTAATTCGTCAACTTCTTGAACAATTAAAGTTTAAATCAAATAAAGAAAACGTACTAATTATTGATGATATAGATAGAATTGACCCTGAACATATATTTAGAATTCTAAATGTTTTTGCGGCACATTTTGACGATGAAGACCATTATTCCACGCCTAATAAATTTGGTTTTGACAAAGTTATTATTGTATGTGACTATACCAATATAGAAAAAATATTTGCACACAAATTTGGTTCTAGCACAAGCTTTTCTGGTTACATTAACAAGTTCTTTAGTAACGGCCTTTTCAGATTTAACAATATTACAGCGGCACATGGTTTAATTGAACATATTCATTCTTTGAATAAAGAAGGTTCTTCTACTTTTAAAGCTCTTCTTACTGATATGTTTCTTTCTGGCAACCTTACGTTAAGGGAGTTACTAACTATTAGCAAATTTGATTTTCACTCTGAAAGACTTCATGGTTTAAATAAAACAGATCAAGAATATATTTCAAACATTAGACTATTAACAAAAATTTTCAACCTAACAGATTTGAAACAGAGAATTCATAATTGTCTAAATAATTATGATTCCACGGTTTTTGACAGACACTTAGATTATGACTATCTAACCCGTGACGCATTTATTGAATTGCATAAAGATGAAATAAGAAATTCGAAATTGAGCTTTGAATACAATAATAAAAAAATGATTTTACAAACCGTTAATAATACGAGTGTTCAAAGGGGGACAATGGATTACATTAGACCACATAATTTGTTAATAATGGATGCTGAGGGAAATGAAGTAAAAACAAATTACGAATTTACACCATATGATTTTTATTCGGTAATTTTAAAAATTATTGATAAATACGCTTTTAAGATTAAATAATGCCCCATCCTAAGCGTAGTCTCCTGACTACGCTTTGCGGTGTTGCAATCTTTGGATTGCCCCCGAGCTGTCATGGATTCCAGCCAAGACCTAAAAAAGCCCAGGAAACTTATAAACTGTCAATCGCCCTTTCCAACCTACCCATCGCCTCCTCAACCAAAGCCCTGGGGCAGGCAACATTCATCCGCTGGAAACCGCTCCCTCCCGGACCAAAAACAGGCCCATTGTTAAGGCCCAGTTTTGCTTTCTGTAAAACAAAGGATTTTAAAGCTTCGTCCGAAAGACCCAGTTCACGAAAATCCAACCAAACGAGATAGGTAGCTTCGGGGCGAATCATTTTAATTTTTGGGATATTCTTTTGGATATAGCTTTCTATATAATCCAGGTTGCCCTTCACATAATCCAGCATTTGGTCCAACCATTCTTTTCCATGTGTATAGGCCGCTTCGGAGGCCACCATCCCAAATAAATTCCCCATGCCCACATGCACCCTGTCGAGCATCACCTGGAAATCGTTTCTCAATTCAGGGTTTGAAATAATCACCGAGGAGGTGGCCATTCCGGCCAGGTTAAAGGTTTTACTGGGCGCCATCATCGAAATTGTACTGTCTGCAATTTCTTTGGATAAACTGGCCATGACCGTATGTTTAAAGGGGGGGATGACCAAATCGCTGTGGATCTCATCGGACACGATCAGGATTTTATGTTTTAGACAAATTTCACCGAGTTTCAATAATTCTTTCCTTGTCCATGCACTGCCGCCCGGATTATGCGGATTTGAAACAATGATCAATTTAGTCCTGTTGTCAATCTTGCTTTCCAGGTCTTCAAAATCAATATCATAACGGCCATTGTTCAGTTTCAGTTGGCTGTAAACCAATTGGCGGCCATTGTCCCTCACCGCCGAAAAGAAGGGAAAATAAACCGGTGGCTGCACGATGACCTTGTCACCGGGTTTGGTAAATGCCATAACGGCCATGTTCACGGCCGGGACGATCCCCGGGCTAAAAAGAATCCAATCCTTTTCAATTTTCCATTGATGTAGGTTTTCTATCCATTGGATCATGGATTCGAAATAACCATCGGGCCTCACCGTATAACCAAATATTTCATGCCGCGCCCTTTCCTTCACGGCTTCCACAATAAAATCCCTATGCTTTCCGTAGTAAAACCAATTGTGTCACAAGCTGCATGAACAACACGAGTGTATCAAATCACAAATACATACTGGTATTTTCACACCCTTTTTCCTTTATATTGCGTTAAAAATTGAAACCCTAGCTTCGCAACCGCAGAAGCTTTATGCGAACGCGGTACGGCTATGCTTTATATTTTTGCCTTATCCAAAGAAAAAACCAAGGTGAAAATAAACAAACATATTTATGATTTGATACACGAGTGCGTTTTATTGTTAAAGAATTGTTAATTATTTGTTTTCTGCCAACTTATTACGGTTCCCAATGTTTTCACTTCCAACCCATGAATTTAACCAGACAAATATTTAGTTCGTTAAAGGCATATTGTCCATACTGTGTATTAGCCGCCCTCTTTATTCTGTTTTTTTCATTTTTAGGCATTGGGCAAATCAAACTTTCCGACCTCAACAACATAGAACATTATACTGAAGAAAATGGCCTTGCTTCAACGTACATTACAGATGTTCAGGAAGATAAACATGGCTTCTTATGGATAGCAACCAGCAAAGGCATCACCAGGTATGACGGAACTCACTTTACCAACTTCACAACAATTCCCAAAGATTCAATTAAACATGAAATAGGCTTTGTCAATAGTTTTGCAATAGGCCTATCAGGTGAAAATTTATGGTTTGGATGTGATGAAGGACTTTTTTTCTCATCAATTGACGCTGTTAACTTTCAGAAAGTTGAACAATTTATCCCTTCGGTAAATTATTCGTTTGAAAGAACAACGGACCTTTTATTGGACGGACAAAAAACAGTATGGGTTTCCAATTTAGGGGATGGGCTATCGAGAATAGATTTAATAGGGAAAAAGCATGAACTTTTTTCTTTTGAAAATAAATCCCGAAAGGACAAGTTCTTGATCAATAATTTAACTTGCATGGTTAAAGATCCGAAAGACAATTCAATTTTTTGGATAGGGACCCTTGCCGGCTTGATACGGTTTAATAGTAAATCGAAGGAATACCAAGTATATGTATATGAAAACAACCAGGAAATGGCCCAGAATAAAATTCGCAGGATCCATGTTTCAAATGAGGAAGTTTTTTTGGGCACATGGGGAAAAGGAATTGTCATTTTCGATAAACATTCAAAACAATTTAGCCAACCATTAATTGAGCAATACCCTAATTCACACTTATTAATCATTGACATTTATGGAAGCAATGAATCAAACACATGGATCACAAGCGGTGATGGGCTGATACAATATGACCCTCTTTTAAAAAGGGTGAAAACCGTTATAAACCACGATAGGCCTAAGGGATTATTAAAAGGGGTTTCATTTATTGACTCCAGGGGGCTTATATGGTTTTGCGATGAAAAGGGCCTGTTTAAATATGATCCGCTACGTTCCCAAAACACCTTTATTGAACTGGAAAAAAGAAATAACGTTCAAATCCCTATGCAGGTGCGGGAAATTATCCTGGAACAAGATTTCTTTTATGTTTTAGGACATGCCAGCTCCGGTTTGCATAAAGTAAGCCTGAAGGACTATTCTTTTGAGACCGTTCAAATCCCCGCTTTTAAATATCCCAACATATATAGTAACCTCAGGGACATGGTGGTAATGGACAATGGTAATTTCCTCATTGTATTTGGCAATAAAATTTTATTCTTTAACCCAAGAACACAACA
>JAADJA010000178.1 GCA_013151015.1 Chlorobiota bacterium | reverse complement strand
GTTTGTTTATTAGTTTGATATCAGATATAAAATACTGTATTTCGCTTATCATATACTTATTACCGGCGCCATTGACGTAACGAAAGGTATCTACCTCGATATCATTTGAAAACTGCAGTTTCAACTTACCGAAAACCACCACTATCATGCTTTGGAAATATTTTATTTGGAATTACTGTAAATTAGTATTCCATCAAACTGTTCATCAGACTAATGGATTTCAAAAATGAATTAATTTAAATAAAACATAAAGTCAGGGGTATAATTATTTTATTTTTGGTTACTATTAAGTAGAGTATTACAACATCAAATAATTAAACTTAAACTTTACAAAATTATGAACAAGTTTAAGTCCCAATTTCTTTTTATCACGGGCATCGTATTAATATCTTTTGGGGTCATTTTGTTGTCTTGCAACAAAACCCATGTGCAGGATTTCAATAAGAACGCAACAAAAGGTGAAATCAATACTGAAAAGTCCGAAACAGTTTTCAACAGAGTAAAGGCATTTACAGAAACGCTTGAAAATTACCGTAGCAAGCCCGGTTTAAAAAGCGGTGGCAGTATGCAGGTGGATAGTGCCCTGCTGTATATTGTGGCCGCTTTGAATTATAATTACTCTTTCCCTTGGTATGCTAAAAGGCGGATAGAAGTTCTAGAAAGCGTTCACGATACAGTTATCGCTTCAACAGAATCTGTACTCACAGAACAAAGAATTGCACAACTATATTATGAATTAGAGGGGCAGTTAAGACTTAGTTATAACAGTTCCGCATTTAACGAAAAGAAACTCTTGAATATTGATCTCTCCTTTTACGATAACGGACAAGGGGGGATAAAGATAAAATCAAAAGCCATACTCACCAGTGTTGAACCCGACCCACCCGAAGAATGGGAGCCACCCTATGAAGACTGGAAGTATGGTTATGGAAATGGTTATTGCAACGACAATATGCCACCTAGCAACGATGATGCCGGCATTGTTTTGACTTACGAGGTAAATAATACGTTAAACCCAGGCAACAATACGCAAAAATGGTATTGTTTCAATCTTACTGAGGTAGTTTTCCCATACTATAATTATCCGAACACTTATAGCCAAACTACCGATAATTATACCGATTATAATATCTTTTTCGCCAGCAATACCGATGGGCTAACCATTGGCACGGATGAAGAATGCCTGTACGGAGTGGAAATGAGCTGGTATAAAAACCATACAGTTGCAATTTTTAATGACTATTTGGATTCTCATTCCGGCTCTTCTTTCGAGGAATGTTTTATAGAGGGGTTTAAGACTGTTGGGGCTAATAATGAATTAATATCTATAGAACACATAACGAAAGCTGAATTTAGTTATCGAATTATCAGACCTGCTGGGGATGAACCAACGGACATATCTTAGGAAAAGTTATGCATTTATTTTATAATACATTCTTGTTAATGACTATAATCCTTACGAATGGGGTACTAAAGGCTCAAACTACAACCTTCGATATTAAGTTGATCTCTGAAGGAAAAGAAAACGGGGGGAAAGGATTTGAAATCAACGACAGCACCTATTATTATCTTGGTACAAAAGAAGACCAAGATGCATCTACCTATTTGTATGATATTAACTTCATCAAGATTAATAATGAAGGTAGTTATTCAACAAAACCTATTGTATCACAAGACAGTAGCGTAGGGATTGGATTTTTGAAAGCATTGGAAGACAATTTATTTCTGGGCATCGGCTATTTTGGTTTTAATTCAACTGTTAGGCCCGGGGGTATTTATAATGTTATTTTTAATTCGGAACTCAAAATAGTAAGCAAGAAAATCTTTAATTTCCCTGAACCATATACGTTTATATTTTCTTCACCAAAAAAAATACTTACAACTCCGTCAGGAAGCCATATTCTTGTCCTCAGCCTTACGGAAAAATCCGATGTGCAGGGCCACGACCCCGGGGATCTGGTTTTTTATGAATTCGACCCATATGGCGATACTTTAAGGACTTCCATCTATAAACAAGAATTGGGACAACGGTATTATGATGCTTGTTTTAATACAGACAGCACACAAATTTGGGTTTTTGGCATTGGCTTCAGGGAAGGTGTTACACAATGGGTAAAGTTCGATTTGGACTTCAAGCTCATTTCCATAGAGGAGTTTTATTCGAAAGTAAGTTACCCTTTTCATATAAAGCGGGAAACCATCGATCAATGGATTGGGTGCAGTACTTTTATACCGCACGACAAGGGTCAAAACGACGAGCTTTGGGTTTTCAGGATGGACAGCAATGGGGTTATTTTAAATGAAATTGTTATCGGAACCCCCGACACTATCGACTATGCAAGTTTTGGCAGGTCTGTGGACTTCTCCGAAAACGGCGATATTTATATTTCAGGCACTCATAATTTGACAATAGGCTATTACCCCAACATTCCGTCTTGGATAATGTTATCCAAATTGGATAATGATTTTAACCTACAATTTACCAAGTATTATAACTCAGACGATAAGTATTATGATAACATTGATTTGTTAGCCTGCTCAGATGGCGGCGTGATTCTTTCAAACATACGTTACGACAGCGAGAACAACGAAGAGCCACCTTACGACACAGACGCATGGATTTTCAAAGTTGATGCAAACGGATTCATGACCGATATTGGGGAAACTGAAAACGCAACAGTAAAAAATGCTCTTGTTTACCCAAATCCGGGAATGGACTTTATTAACGTAAGCTGTGGCTGGCCCCGGGCAGAGATAAAAATATACGACATCAACGGCCGCTTGGTATTGAGTCGTGAATTGGAAAAGACCTATACCGTAATATCTACACGGGAACTTTTGCCCGGAAAATACGCTTGGGCCGTAAGTTCGGCAAATAAACTTATAGAAACAGGAAAATGGATAAAAACACAATAAGATTTGTTATGAGAAAACTTAGAATATTTATTATTGTTTTTGCAAGTATGCTATTAGGGATACAGCTTAAAGCACAGGAAAAGGATTCGGGATGCACTTCCTGCTACAACACCCTCCTGCCGCAACAGGGGGATTATTCAAGCAGGCTCGGGCTCGAAAACCTTGCCGTTGGCAATTATTCCCTGGCAGGAGGTTGGTTGTCGCAAACAACAAGCACTGGCAGGGCCTCGTTGGCTTTTGGATACAAAGCAATTGCAGCAGAAGATGTTAGTTTTGCTTTTGGAATGGAAGCACAAGCCAATGGGGACAAATCGTTCGCTTTTGGAGCCGATGTAATTTCTTCGGGGGCCGGCACAAAAACCTTTGGCTCGCATTTACTGGGATTGGCACCATTTGCCATTACTTTTGGGGCCGGTTTTTCCGAAGAAAAACCCTTTATAAATGCCAAGGAATATTCATTTGCAATAGCCACAAAAAGCGACAGGGCAACTTTTTTTGTGAGCAGGTCTCCAAGCCACATCGGCGGCGGAACAACAGGACAGGTTGGCATTGGAACCACAGAGCCAAAATCAAAACTGCACATAAAGGCCGATGAAGGTGAAGAAGCGGCCATTCTCATCGAACCTTTTGAGTGGACGACAAAGACCAATGCTGTTATAAAACTCGGAAATGATGAACATCAAATTCTTGTTGACGGAACTTTTGGTATGATTTTGAAGACTCCCGTCGGGAAAAATTTCGGCTTTCTCAACGGAAATGTCGGAATAGGGACAAACAGCCCAATCGCAAAATTGGATATTGACGGAACTGTGAGGGTAGCCCCCTTTGCAACCGAGCCCGGACAGCATAAAATAATTTTTGCCGATGAGGATGGCTTTTTGTTTACCGACAACTTACCACTTTACGATAATTTGGGAAATCATACTGCAGAGCAGGATATTATAACAAATGGAAACTGGATAAAACATAGTGAGAGTGAAGAAAGTGAGGGCATTTTTATTTCTGATGCAAACAAAGTTGGTATTGGAACATCAATGCCAATAGCCATGCTCGATGTAAGATCTGCAGGTGAAACAGGGATTATTGCAATGTCATCACAGGCACAAAATTCAGGCTTTTGGGCAGCAAACAGTGTTTTTGCCTATGGCTTTGGGGTGGACAGCGAGGGTGTGGGGCATATAAGTGCAAATATGGACAGCCCGGTCAACATTATAAATTTTTTCTCCAACGGCAAAATTGCAATTGGCAATGCAAGGCCTTTGGTAGGTACATCGCACAGGCTTTTTGTTGAGGGCGGCATAACAAGCGAAGAAGTTGTAATAAACAGCCTGAACGAAAACAGGGAATGGCCTGATTATGTTTTGAAAGAAGGCTATGAACTTTTGCCCCTTACAGACTTAAAAGACTTTATCGATACCAACGGGCATCTACCAAACGTTATAACTGCTGATGAAGTGAGCAATAAGGGTCAAAACCTTGGCGAAATAAATACTATGCTCCTTGAGAAAATT
>JAADJA010000122.1 GCA_013151015.1 Chlorobiota bacterium | reverse complement strand
AACCTGATTTACTTAGACAAAAATCTTTTGGAGCTTCGATTACAATCCGTATGGCTTGTTATTCCGTTGCGTTTTACAACAGCTTACTGTTAGTTGGTAAAAACAAACAAGAAGCAACAGAAATTCTTTATGAAATATGTTGGGACATTTATGAAAAAATGGGAAATATCCCAATGATAATCGCAAACATTGTTTCTTCAAACAAATATAAGAAAATGGAAATTGCAACTCAAATATTCAGGACATTTCCATTTTCACCACCTGATTACATTTGGGAAGACATTGAATCTGACAACAATACAGTTGCATTTGATTGTAAGCAATGTCGTGTAGCAGAATATTTTATGGATAATAACATTGGGGATGTCTGTTATAACACTTGGTGTAAATTAGATTTTTCATTAGCAGGGAAATGGGACGGAACATTAGAACGAAAAGGAAGTATTGCCAACGGAGATAAGGTATGTGATTTTAGATGGAAAACAGAATAAATAACGAACGCACAACAACAAACATAGTACATTTGGCAGATATTGCTAAAAATGAAGGTATTAGCAACAAGTAAATTCGCAGAAACTTGAAAATGAAGTATTTCAAAATGCCAAACGCACTATAATTGACCATTGGAGGGTAAACCCAATCCATATAAAATAGTATTGGCATAGCAGAATTCAAACACTAAAAACGACAACATTATGAATATAGCCGCAATTTATGGTTCGAACCGTAGCGACAGACAAGGTATTAAAGCCGCAAAGTTTATTGTAAACCAGTTTGAAAAAAGAAACTTCAACGTAAGCCTTATCGATTCAAAGGAACATGATTTGCCTTTTTTGGACAAAATGTATAAGGAGTACGAGCCGGGGAAAGCCCCCAAGTCCATGGAGGATATCCACCAAATCCTGAAAGCTTCAGATGGTTTTTTAATTGTTTCTGGCGAATACAATCACAGTATTCCCGCTGCCCTTAAAAACCTTTTGGACCATTTTCAGCAGGAATACTATTTTAAGCCCAGCGGCATCGCTTCCTATTCGGCTGGGCCGTTGGCGGGATGAGGGTTGCCATGCACCTGAGGGCCGTATTGGCCGAACTGGGAATGCCGGCTGTTCCATCCATATTTCCCATATCGGGCATTTATAGCAGCATTGATGAAAACGGGGAAGCAGTTGAAAAGCAATACAATAAACGCGTGAAAAGATTTATAGATGAATTTGAATGGTATGTTTCCGCATTAAAAGCGCAGAGAGAAACCGGTGTACCTTATTAAGAAAAAAGGCTCTATTACCATTTAAGTGGGTAAGGATTTTTTTTAGTTATTGACAATTTTATTGTGATGCAAGAATGATGAAATGTTGGAATGTATTCAATGTGCAAAACTATAACAATATACTATTTATAATTCTTAAATTTTTATTCACGCATTGAAGCATTCACACATTGAAGCATATACCATATTATTTGTCTTACATTTTTTTATTTAAACTAAATATGCAGTAATCCATACAAATTATGAAAGCAATCTGGAAAGGTAAAACAATTGCCCAAAGCGATAAAACAATCAATATTGAAAACAACCATTATTTTCCGCCCTCATCGGTCAACAGGGAATATCTGCAAAGTTCGGGCACACATACGGTTTGTCCATGGAAAGGAGTGGCATCCTATTACAATGTTGTTGTGGATGGCGAGGTAAACGCAGATGCTGCCTGGTTTTACGCACAACCCAAAGCCCTGGCAAAGGTGATAAAAGACTATGTGGCATTTTGGCATGGGATACAAGTGGTAAGCGAATAGTAGATTGTTCCAAACGGATTCCTTTAAGTCATTTGCGATAAATTCAAAATCCAAAACAGGTTTCAGGTTTGATCCATTGAGGTTTGTTTTTTCTGATTTATTCCGGATAGCTCAGTTTGGCTTATTCTTCCGAATCCCCCTCCTCCTCAAAAAATGAATCTTCGATACCTTTGTTAATATCGAAATATTTTAGTTTGACGGTAACGATCCCTTCTTTTGGGCCATCCTTTTTCAATTCGTCTTTGTCAACGGAGGAATTTCTACCAAGGAACCTGAGGGGGATTTTCATATCCTTCACCCGAAATGCAATCTTTATTTCCGTGGGCAAATCAACCTCCGGATCGGCATATTTTAAGTGGATAAGGTAACTCCCGTTGTCCCGGGTTGTGTTTTCCATCTTGTTCACCAGTGCATTTTCAGGATCGATCCAAAGTGTGGAGAGCACAATATCCGATTTATTGCCTTCGGGGATTACCTTTATCATCACGTTTTCTTTCCCGTTGATATCTTCCTTTCCACTATACACAGCGAGATAGGCGCCCCTTAAAATCTTTCGCGTTGAAATGCCGACACCCCTTTTGGGGAGCATGATAAACTCATCGGAAGTGAACCGGACTTTATTGGGCTCCTTGAAATACATCTTGGCATGCTTGTCGGGCATTTTTATAAAACCCACATCCAGATGGATTTCCATATCCGCTTTATAATCCTTAATGATTTCAAGCTTTTGCTTCACCCTTAAAAGCAATGTGTCAGGGTTTGTTTCCTGGGCGGAAGCCTCTTTTTGAAAGGGCATCCATACCACAAGGAGAAGAAGGGCATAGTGTTTTTTCATGTGTTAAGTTTTTCTAATTATACATGACATCGGATAAACGGGTGCACGATAAATTTCCCAAGTCCGCATAAGTAAAATATGTAAATTTATCCCGCTTTTTGTATAGCAGCCTTTTTTTGATTCTTCCCCTTTTGTGTTTCATGTCAATATATCTTTTTTCCGAAAAAGAAAAATGGTCAATCCATAGAAAATAAAAATATGGGCGCAAAGGATGAAAGCGTCAATAAAAACATCCCCGAGGTTCACATCATAGCTAAAAAGCATTTGCCATGAATCAAGATAGGTGGTCAACAAAAAGGGTTTTATCTTGCCAAAAATACCCAGGTTGAGCGTTGAGATAAACGTAAAAACAATGATAATGGCCATTGTGGACAAAATGGGTGCCAGGGAATTATTGGACAATGATGAAAGCAAGAGCGAAAGTGCCGCAACCGTGCACATACTTATAAACCCATATCCAAATGCAAGCAGGAACCGCCAGAGGACATCGTTTTCGCTAAAGATATTCACTGTCCCAAATATCACCATTAAATCACCTTTTCCGAAAATCCACAAACCGGCACCAAGGCTCAATACCGAGAATATGACCATAAACACAAAGGTGTAAACCATGGCCGAAATATATTTGGCCGTAATGAATCTTGCCCTGCTCACGGGCCTTGTGAGCACAATCCGAAAAGTGCCGGACTGGGCTTCCCCTGAAATCAAATCTGCCGTAACAAGGACGATCAACAAGGGCACATGCACCCAAAGGAAATTCAATACCAGGTAGGTGACCAGATAACCGTTTACAAGGTTCCCCTGCATGAAAAACGCATCCGACAAATTGCTGGTAATGAATCCGTGCATCTCCTCGCCTTCCCAAATCATGGCAAGCTGGGAAATAAGGATAATCACAATGAGGGCCGCAAAACCGATGTAGCTCCGCTTTTGCTTGAATATTTTATAAAGCTCTATTTGGATAAGTCTTAGCATATCAGGTCAATGTCAAAAAATAATCCTCAAGGTTTTGTTTTGTCCCAATTGATTTTACAGCAATGTTATTGTTGACCAATATTTTGTTTATTTCGGGAACAATCTCCCTTTTACAAACAACTTTGATCTGATTTCTATCATTCCCTATTATTTCAATTTCGAATCCTGAACTCTCCAGAACTTCTACGGAGCTATCAATTTGATCCACTTCAAAAACCGTAAAATAACTATGCTTCATCAACAGTTCACCCACATCGCCTTCTACGATAAGTTTGCCTTTGTTGATGATGCACATACGGTTGGCTGTCATTTCGATATCCTGTAACTGATGTGACGAGAGTATGATTGTTTTGCCCTTGTCACGATTAAGCGAACGTATCAAATCCCTGATGTCCTTCACCCCGGAAGGATCGAGCCCGCTGGTGGGTTCATCCAGTATCAGCAGATCCGGGTCATGCAGCAATGTTTGCCCAATTCCAAGGCGTTGCTTCATCCCTTTCGAAAATGTTTTCACTTTGCTGTTGGCTCTGTCGAGCAAACCCACCGATTCAAGCGTCGCATTGATTTTATCAGGTATTGCGGGCACACCTGAATATTTACATAATAATTCCAGGTTCTTGTAAGCCGTAAGATATTCGTAAAAGTCAGGTTTTTCGATAAAAGCGCCCATGTTCCCAAGAATCTGGTCCCGGTTTTTATCCAAAGGTTTACCAAAGATATTTATACTCCCTGAATCCCGGCTCAACAAAGCCAGCATCATCCGAATAGTTGTACTTTTCCCGGAGCCATTGGGACCCAAAAAGCCATATATGTCGTTTTCATAAACACACATATCAAGCTTGTCAACGGCCTGGATCGACCCCAGCTTTTTGGAAACCCCTTTTATTTCAACAACAGGCTTTTTCTGCATTAATATCATATTTCTGATCCCTTACGTATGCTTATGCCAAAGCTTCATCGTGTTCGCTTAAAGCTTTACCTTGCTCCGCCGTAGCTTCGCAAAGGCGATGGCGGTTGCGAAGCATAGGCACTACGGGATTGTATTATTTGGCAAAAAAACAAGATTCAAAGTTCAAGAAACAAGTTTCGTATTTATTATTTTGGGTTTCTGGAACTATCCACCAGGAATACCAGACAAGTTTTGAAATTTATTTATTGTTTTTTCTGATTTATTCCGGTTAGGAGCGGCAATTACAAGGTGAAACTTTGGTTTTGTTATCGTACTGCTTAAAAAGTCAATCTTTGGTTCATACTTGGGGACAAAGAAGGTTGTCTTCCAAAAATACTTCGACAACAAAAATTGCGGATGGGAAAAAACAAAATCAGGGATGATATGATACCATTTGTAACCAAATGATTTGAAGAAATTATCGCATTCGGCTTTCAGGCCCACTTCTTCAGCAGAAACAATGGCGGCATCCCTTTGGCATTTTGATTTTAAGACCGGTTTCAGTATCCTTTCGTCAAAACCATAAATAATAAATTGATCTTTGATTTGTTTGTAATTCTGAAACCCCGACCTTACATCCAACTGCGACAAAATCGGAAGTGAAATGAAGAACCCCATTCCACAAAAGCGCAATCCGGTAAGCAATAAATCCTGTGAGGCATCAATTCTATATAAAAGGGGAACCATCAGAAAGGCAAGAAGTAGTTCGACAATGGCAATTACGTGGAGCGATATTCCAATTTGCAGGTAAACTATAATTTTATGGGAGTTTAAATATGACATTCACTAATATTGAATTTATATTTTACCCAAATGACTTTCATCTGGCAATACCAAGGGAAAACCAAACTTTCCTTTACAATTGGATAATTGCTTTCCGGTCGGGGCCCACAGAAACCATTTCAATGGGGACACCGGTTTCATTTTCAATAAACTTCACATAAGCGGCAAGCTCAGCAGGCATATCTTCCGCTTTCGTTATGTCATTTATGTTTGTTTTCCAACCTTTCATATCTTCCAATACCGGTTCCAGGTTCTCGTAGGAAGCCTCAAAGGGGATATAATCAATTTTTTGGCCATTGAAATTATAGGCTGTTCCCGCCTTAATAGTAGAAAAACCGTTCATCACATCGGCTTTCATCATAAACATCTTTGTGACGCCGTTCAACATGACCGAATATTTCAAGGCTGCGAGGTCGAGCCAACCGCAACGACGGGGACGTCCGGTTGTGGAACCAAATTCTTTTCCTTCGGTCCGTAATTTTTCACCATCCTCATTTTCAAGTTCTGTGAAAAAAGGGCCACTCCCGACACGGGTGCAGTAAGCTTTGAAAATCCCAAATACTTCCCCTACGTTATTCGGGGCAATCCCAAGTCCGGTGCAAACCCCGGCAGCAACCGTATTGGAGGAAGTCACATAAGGATAGGTGCCAAAATCAATATCGAGCATGGTTCCCTGTGCGCCTTCGGCCAAAACAGATTTATTGTTGTTCAGGCTGCTGTTGATGAAATACTCGCTGTCGATTTTTTCAATATCGCCGATACTTTCAATGGCCGAAAACCATTTTTCTTCATAGGACTTAAAATCCAACCCATCCAATTGGAAACCTCCCAGGTCAAATCCATATGATTTCACGATTTGCAGGTGTTTTCCTTTCAGTTCACGATAATTTTTCAGGAAATCGGGTCGGGTTGTGTTGCCAATACGGATTCCGTTCCGGGCTGTTTTATCGGTATATGTGGGACCTATCCCTTTTAAGGTAGAACCTATTTTTGCTTTTCCTTTTGCGTTTTCATAAACGGCATCCAGCAAACGATGGGTGGGCAAAATGAGGTGGGCCTTTTTGGAAATCAGCATGTTGTTTTCCACATTGATATTGCTTTCCTTCAGTTTATTGATTTCCCTGAGCAGGATAAAAGGATCGATGATTACCCCGTTCCCGATAATGTTTATCGTCCCCGTGTTAAAAATCCCGGAGGGGATGGTGTGCAGTACAAATTTTTTGTTGTCAAATTCAATCGTATGGCCTGCATTGGGGCCTCCCTGAAAGCGTGCGATTATATCGTAGCGCGGGGTAAGGACATCCACAATCTTGCCTTTCCCTTCGTCTCCCCACTGAAGACCCAGTAAAACATCTGCTTTCATAAAAACGGTTTTAAATATTTGGATTCAATTATCTGGATTAACTTCCATAAAAGGTCAAGGAATGGTGGGAAATCTTCACGCCCAGTTCTTTTTCAACGGTCTCCTTTATCTGCTGTATCCTTGCATCACAAAACTCAAGGACTTCCCCATTGTCAAGGTTGATAAAATGGTCATGTTGCTTAAAACGGAAAGATTTTTCAAATTGGGCACAATTGTTTCCAAATTGGTGTTTCGTTACCAGGTTGCAGTCCAGTAAAAGTTCGATTGTATTGTAAAGTGTCGCCCTGCTTACCCTGTAATTATTGTTCTTCATCCTGATATAAAGTGTCTCGATATCGAAATGCCCCTCCGTGGTATAAATCTCCTGGAGAATTGTAAAACGCTCCGGGGTTTTTCGATGTCCTTTTCCTTCAAGATATTCGGTGAAGATTTTTTTTACGGTTTCAAAGGTGTCTTTGCTTGAGTTTTTCATTCCTGGTTTGATTTATCTTTTATGAGGTTCAGTCTCTTCTCAAAATTCATGTTCCAACAGAATAAGCATTAGCCATGCAACAATTTTACAAATACAAAAACATAAGCATTAATGAATTGTTCATTTCAGATTTCCAATTTTTCGGAGGATGAATTTCGGGATAAAAATAGGTTTTTTTTTATTTTCTATTTAGATTAAATTAAAATAATTTTTCCACAATGGGAAAAAAGGGTAAAACAATTTTGCCTTTTTTAAGCCCTAACTGAATAAATCGCAAAAAACAAATCTCGAAATTTGTCCTTTTGGAATTTGTATTTTGGAATTTTGTAGATCAACTATTTAATATCCTTCGGAGGGAATGTATCCGTTCTGCCTTTTTCACAAGGGAAATCTTTTTCAGGTTTTTTATCAGGGCTTCCAGGTTTTTGGTGCTGTACACATACAGCATAATTTCGGCCACGATGAGGCCCCCATCCGATTCCATTTTAAACGACCGGATGTTCAGGCCCATTTTTTCGGTAATAATGCCAACCATTTCCTGCATGATCCCCTTTTGATCGACCCCATTGACCCTGACACCTGTGAGGAAGCTAATGGATTCTTTATCGTTCCAGTGGGTCTTGATTATCCGTGTTCCGTATTTGGCAAGCAGGTTAGTAGCATCGGGACAGTTGACCCGATGGATCTTTATGGCCTCATTGGGATCGATAAACCCCACAATGTCATCACCGGGAATGGGGTTGCAACAGCTTGAAATATCATAACTTATTTTATGGATTTCGTTATCAAGGACAAGGGTTTTTGAACGCTTTTTCAATTCCTGGGTAACTACTTCCGATAAGGTTTTGTTCTCGTTTACCTTCGACCGTGTGAAAGGCCTTTTTATCATGTCGAACCATCCTTCGCCTTTATTTTCTTCGCAACAGGCTTTTATCTCTTTCAGTCCAATAACGCCCTGGGCAATATCGTAGTACATTTCCACAAGGCTGGGATAGTTGTGTTTTTTCTGCAAATTGGCAATATTGGAAACATCGGCGTCAACATCCAACTGACGGAAATAATCATCCAGTTTTTTCATCCCTTCATTGATGAACTTCTTTTTTTGTTCCTTGATAGCCTGTTTGATTTGGGTAAGGGCACGGGCGGTAACCACATAATGGAACCAGTCGTTAATGGGGGCCTGTTTTTTGGATACAAGGATTTCCACCTGATCCCCGCTCCTCAACTCATAGTTGAGCGGGACCAGTTTCTGGTTTACCTTGGCCCCGATACAGGTGTTCCCCAACTCGGAATGGATCGCATAGGCAAAATCGAGTACCGTGGACTTGACAGGCAGGTTCCTCAGTTCGCCGGCGGGCGTAAAAACATAAATTTCGTCTGAAATCAAAAAACCCTGGAAATCATCCACAAAATCAAGTGCGTCCGAATCGCTGGTTTGCAACATGTCCCGAATACGTTCGAGCCAATTGTCAACACTCGTCTCCGATAAAGAAGCCGTTGCACCTTTGTATTTCCAATGGGCGGCAAAACCTTTTTCGGCCACTTCGTCCATCCGTTTTGTGCGAATCTGCACTTCCACCCATTTGCCTTCATGGCTCATTACGGTTGTATGCAAAGCTTCATATCCATTGGCTTTTGGAATGGAAATCCAATCTCGCAACCTTTCAATGTTGGGCCGGTACTGGTCGGTAATCAATGAATAAACCCGCCAACAATCCACCTTTTCACTTTTGCGCGGCGTATCGATAATAATGCGGATGGCAAACAGATCAAATATTTCCTCTAGCGGGATATTTTTCTTGTTCATCTTTGTCCAGATGGAGTAAATGGACTTGTCCCTCGAGATAATTTCATAATCGAATTCCTGAAGGCCAAGGCTTTTCTTGATGGGATAGATGAACTTGCGGGTAAACCTTTTCCTGTCAGGCAGTGATTCAGAGAGTTTCGCGGAAATGGTGTTGTAAATCTCGGGCTGGCGGTATTTTAGGGACAAGTCTTCCAGTTCGGATTTAATGGCATATAATCCCAGACGATGGGCAAGTGGCGCATAGAGATAAAAAGTCTCGGAAGAAATCTTCAACTGTTTGTGCTTGGGCATGGCCTCCAGCGTGCGCATATTGTGCAGACGGTCCGAAATCTTTATCAGGATAACCCGTATATCATCGGAAAGCGTCAACAGTATCTTTTTGAAATTCTCTGCCTGGATGGAAGCGGTGTCCTGATCGAAAATGTCCTTGATCTTGGTAAGGCCGTTAATGATCTTAGCGACTTTTGGGCCAAACAAAGTTTCGATATCGGCAAGTGTATAATCCGTGTCCTCTACCACATCGTGCAGCAGGGCACAAATAATGGATGTTTTCCCAAGCCCGATTTCACCGGCCACGATATGGGTCACTTCGATGGGGTGGTAAATGTAGGGCTCCCCGCTACGGCGGCGCATATCCTTGTGTGCGTCCACGGCAAAATTAAAGGCTTTCCTCACCAATTCTTTATCTTCCTCTTTGGTGGGCCTCCAAATCCTAAGCAATTGTCGGTATTTGCTTAGGATGTCTCTTTTTTCCTGTTCGGCATCGGGTACGTACATATTGCAAAATTACATTAAATCCCGAACAGGCTTAATAAATTCTATCCCTTTTTTAAGGGCACACTGATTTGACTGATAAGACCGATTAGTATGATTAATTCGAGAAACAATAAAATCATAAGGATCATAGCAATCATAAAAAATCAGTATCCTATAAAACAGTATCCTATCCACTAAATAATCAACCTAAATTTTCGTTCATTTTGTACAAAATATTATTTGTACTTTTGGTTGGACTTAATTTTGATGCTTTAGAAGAATATTTATGTTCAAAAAGTTAACTGTCTTTTTTCTTTTTCTTTTTGCTATTTCCTGTGCTTTTGCAACGCACGAGAGGGCTGGGGAAATTACGTACAAGCATATCGAAGGCCTCACTTACGAAATCACCATCACAACTTACACATACTCTCCCAGTCCTGCCGACCGTCCCGAGCTCGAAATTAATTGGGGCGATGGTACTTCTTCAGTAATTAGCCGTGCAAGCAAGACAGAAATCACCCCCATCATCCGAAAGAATATTTATAAGGGCCAGCATACCTACAGTGGCAGCTCCACCTTTTTGCTTAGCGTGGAAGACCCAAACAGGAATTATGGGATAATAAATATCCCCAATTCGGTAAACATCCCGTTTTTTATCCAAACCGAGCTTTTCATCAACCCTTTCCTTGGGCCAAACAGTTCGGTGGTATTACAAAACCCGCCCATTGATATTGGTTGCGTGAACAAACTTTTTGTCCATAACCCCGGGGCATATGATCCCGATGGCGATAGCATTTCCTATAAACTAACTATTTGCCGTGGCGCAAACGGCCTGCCCATTCCGGGATATACGCTTCCACAGGCAAGTGTAAGTTTTAGCATTAACGAAACCACCGGTGACCTGATTTGGGACAGTCCGGTATTGCAAGGGGAATACAATGTGGCCTTCATTGTGGAGGAATGGCGCAACGGTATTAAAATAGGGTATGTGACAAGGGATATGCAAATCCAGATTGATGCCTGCAACAACGACCCACCTGTAATTAATGTGATCACCGATACCTGTGTGGAGGCCGGGCAGACAATAGCCATTGATATTGTTACTACGGATCCCAATGGCGATAATATAATTTTCAGTGCAAGTGGAAGTCCATTTAGTGTTCCTGAATCGCCAGCACAGATAGTCCCTTCCTATTCCGCTCCGCAGCCAAGTCCACTCAGCAATCAATTTGTGTGGGAGACAAAATGTTCACATATACGCAAAAACCCGCATACTGCTTCTTTAAAAGCCATTGATGACGGAAACCCAAACTTAACCGCTTACTCCTCAATAAATATTACGGTTGTGGGACCTGCACCCGAAAACCTTACGGCAACTCCCTTGGGAATATCCATCAACTTAGATTGGGACGAAAGTACTTGTACCAATGCAGTGGGTTATAATATCTATCGAAAATCAGGGTTTTATGGATTTGTGCCCGGCCCCTGCGAAACCGGGGTTCCGGCATACACGGGCTATTCATTTATCAAAGAAATAAATGGAATAAACATTTCTGAATTTTCTGACGACAACAATGGAAACGGCCTTATACACGGAATAGAATATTGCTATATGGTAACGGCTGTTTTTGCGGATGGGGCCGAGGGCTATGCATCGGAAGAAGCTTGTGCCACTCTGAAAAAAGACATGCCGATTATTACCAATGTGAGCGTTACGGCAACGGATAAGTCCAACGGAAGTATTTATTTTGCCTGGTCGAAACCCACTGAACTGGATTTTTCCCAAACACCCGGCCCGTTTGAATACCAAGTTTTCAGGAAAGATAATTCGGCGGGATCGGAATTTGTGAAAGCAGCGACCTATGGCTCGCTTAACGATACCATATTCAATGATTCCGGGTTGAACACAAAAGAACTTCAGCAGCTTTACCGGATTGACTTTTATAATTCGGACCCGAACAATTACTTCCTGATTGGTTCCACTATTCAAGTACCTTCTGTTTTTCTTGATATCGAGCCCTCTGATCAAAAACTTTTGTTAAGCTGGAACAACAATGTCCCCTGGACAAACGATACCTTTGTGGTTTACAGGCAAGACCCTGTAAGCCTCGGCTTTGATTCCATCGGATGGTCGCCAACTCCTTCCTTTGCCGATTCTAACTTAATTAACGGCAAAGAGTATTGTTACCAGATAAAATGTACAGGAAGCTATTTTTCCAGTGGGCTCATTGACCCAATTATCAACTTTTCACAGGAAAACTGTGGAAGGCCCATTGACAATGTCCCGCCTTGCCCTCCGGTCCTTGCATTGGAAACCAATTGCGAAATGCTCAACAATGATTTAACCTGGTTTTATCCCGATACCTGTACCGTTGAAGATTTGACTTTTTATATCTATTACGCCCCCAATGAAAGTTCGGATTACCAGCTTATTGATTCTACCATTCTTGATTTTTATGTGTTTCAAACGGATCCGCCTTCCGTTGTGGGCTGCTTTGCGATCACTGCACTGGATTCCCTATGGAACGAAAGTTTTTTCAGCAATTCCATTTGTGTGGATATTGATGAGTGTGGCCGGATTTGGTTTCCCCGTGTTATTACACCCAATGGCGATGGGTTCAATGATTTTTATTTTGCCGATTCGGTGAACTCGGTCATAAAACTGGATTTGACCATTTTTAACCGATGGGGAACCATCGTTTATGAAACCGAAGACCCTTTCTTCAAATGGGACGGCACCGACCAAACCAATAACAAAGAATGCAGCCCGGGCACCTACTTTTTTGAGGCTACCGTTTCCGAAGCCTCCCTGCGGGGATTGACCGAACGAAAAGTCAGGGGATCGATTACCTTATTGAGATAAAACAAAAAAGCATACACATTTTGTCCCTTCTGGTCAACATTTCCCAAAGGGCAATAACAGCCCCGTTCTTCGCCCGGGGCATCGTATATTCTATGCAGCTTATGTATTGCACACCTGCAGCGAATTAGTATATATCGAAGGCTTTAATTTTTTCCTTTGCGGTAAGCAGGTTTTTTTGTACATTGTGGGGCAAATTTTCAACGCCATTTTTCATTCTTAAACCTATAAAAATGAAAACAACCTTTGCCTTTTTCCTTTCCCTGTTTTCTCTTTTTATTTTTGGTCAAAACACATATCAAATTGCCGATACCACAAAAACATGGAATACGGTCAGTTATGGGTTTTTATCATTTAATGTAGCCCAATGCTCGGGTACAAAAAGCCATATATTAAGTGGGGAAACAAACATTGGGAACATCACCTATTTTAATGTATTCGAATCAACGGATTCTTTGCAGACCGACTGGGGGCAAATTGGTTTTTTGCGGGAAGATACGATCAACCACCAGGTTTATTACAGGGGAAATGCCGATGATGGATTGCTGTATGATTTTAACATTGAAATTGGTGACAGCATTTACATCGATAATTACTATTACGATTTTACGGATGCGCTACTTATCTGCGACAGTATCGATTATGTAAATATCAACGGGGAACAAAAACAACGTTTCTATTTTTATTCCGATTTTTCAAAAAGTATTTATTCGGAAATTTGGATCGAAGATATTGGCAGTATGTACGGATTATTGGCCAGTGGATATGGCGGTGTCGGATTTGGTGGAGGTGCCCCAAAATTGCTTTGCTGCTCCAAAAATGATGATATTATTTATATGGATACAGTTTTTAACACTTGCTATATTGATGAATTCTTCCCCAAAATCACATCCGCTTATTACGACACCGCATATTTGAACACAGCTTATGAATTTCAATTGCAGCTTTCCGACACAAGCGATATCGGTTCAATCTCATGGTGGGGCGAATATATCCCTGATGGGTTTTCTTTTGATGCAAGTACGGGTATCATTTCAGGTATCCCTGATTCACCAGGTAGTTTTCCTTGTGGAATTACAATTACCAATAACGACATCGGTTTGATAACGGATATGTTGGAATCGGAAATTGTAGTGTTATTGCCCGAAGGGATAAGTATGGTTGATAAAAATATAAGTTTAGAGGTTTTCCCCAACCCATCCTCCAATCTTGTAAACATAAAATCAGATATTCAAATCAATAGCATTAAAATCTACAATTATGCCGGCCAACTGATTTGGGACAAAAAAACGGATGCTGGTTTTTATGAAATAAATACCTCACAATTTGAAGCCGGGATCTATTTCTTCCGGATAGAAATAGGGAAAGGGGTTGTTTCAAAGAGGATTGTCGTTCAATAATTTTTTAACAATAAATATCCACGAAGATGAAAAAGCCAGGACTTATAGCAGTATTTATCCTGCTCGCAATTGTTGTTGTTTCACAAAACAATAAAGAGGTTGTTTTTTTTGATGATTTTGAATCTTATAATGCAGGCGAGCAACTTGCCTGCCAAAACCCGGACGACTGGGCCACATGGAACAACGACCCTTGCGGGCTGGAGGACGCACATATTTCGGACACATATTCTTACAGTGGGTCCAACTCGGTAAATGTTGTAGAGTTGGATGATAATTATTACGAGCTTGAAACCTATTTTACTTCGGGAGTAATAAAAGTAAGCAATATGGTTTTTGTCCCTTTGAGCAGCAATGCCTACTACAATATTTTGTCTGAAGATGTGATGGGCAAAATACAGGGATGGGCTTTCGAAGTGTTTTTCAACAACAATGGTACCGGTTACATAAATGCAGGAGGGGACAACGCTGCTTCATTTAATTACAACATGGATACCTGGGTGCTTTCGGAGGTAATTGTCGATCTTGATAACGACCATGCCTTTTATATCATTGATGGCATCCTTGTCCATGACTGGCAGTGGACTTTGGGGGCTGGTGGAAATGGTGGCCAGCTTCAGTTGGCCGCAGTTGATTTTTATGGCCCATATGCCTCAACTTCCTATTACTTTGATGATTTTAATATTGAAACAGATGTAAATACACCCCCATTGCTACTACCTCCAAACAACTTACTTTTGACCTGGAACTCTGAAGATGATGTAATTCTCACATGGGAAGTCCCATTAGCTAGTTCGCCAAACAAAATAAAGGATGGACAAGAGTATTTTAAGGGAAGCAACGGTTTTATTGGATACAACATCTATCACAATTTCCCAAATGGCAGTTTTGATTTTCTAGATTTCACTACCCAAAACAGCTACATTGACGAAGGTGGGGTTTTCGACGGTCATTGTTACAAAGTTACAGCCGTTTACGATGAAGGGGAATCAGACCCAACCGATGAAGTATGTGTACTTTTTTCTGGGGACGATGTACCATTTGAACAAGAACTATCCGTTTTCCCCAACCCGGCCACAAACCTCTTAAACGTGAAATCCGACTTTCAAATCAAAAACATTAAAGTCTATAATTACGCTGGACAAATGATTTTGGACAAAAAGACAAACAACAACTTTTATGAAATAAATACCTCACAATTTGAAGCCGGGATATATTTTTTCCAGATAGAAACAGGGAAAGGGGTTGTTTCAAGGAGGATTGTCGTTCAATGATTTTTCAAACATTAAATATCCTTAAAGATGAAAAAATCAGGTTTTTTGGTAGCATTGATCATGCTCACAATTGTTGTTGTTTCACAAAACAACAAAGAGGTTGTTTTTATTGACGATTTCGAAACTTACGACCCAGGTGGGCAACTTGCCTGCCAGAACCCTGATGACTGGTCAACATGGGACATTTTCCCATGTGGCCCTGAAGATGCCCATATTTCGGATATGTATTCTCACAGTGGGATCAACTCGGTAAATATTGTGGAGGGAAATGACAACTATTATGAGCTTAATGAATATTTAACAAGTGGTCTTGTAAATGTAAGTATGATGATTTATATCCCTATTGGTAATAGTGCCTACTATAATGCTATGTCTGATTGTGATGGTGGCACATACCCTGAATGGGCTTTCGAGATTTATTTCAATACCAATGGCGATGGTTATCTAAATGCCGGGGGATCAAATGCAGCCACTTTTAATTATAACAATGACATATGGTTGTATTCTGAATTAATTATTGATCTTGATATCGACCATGCGTATTATTACGTTGACAATAATTTGATTTATGATTGGCAATGGACACTAGGTGCAAATGGAAGCGGTTGTCAACTTCAATTGGCCGCAGTTGATTTTTATGGTATTGAAGCAGCTTCCTTTTTTTTTGATGACTTTGAAATCAATAATGGTTATGTCGGATGTCTAACTCCACCAATGAACCTAAGCGGTCCTGATTATGTAGCTGTTGGGGAAGATATAAATCTGACCTGGGAATTCCCTGATTCAGGAAAATGCTTTGAATTGGATTCTGAAATGAAAAAATTATCTTTCCCGAAAGAAAACAAATATTTTGAGCACTTCAATATTTACAGGGATGGGCTCGTAATTGGAACCTCGACCGAGCTTGAATATACTGACAATATTGATATTGCTGGTACTTACACTTATTGCATCACCGCTGTTTACGACATCGGGGAATCGGAATGCTCTGAAAGTATTTCAACTTTGGTTTACACTTCATTGCCCGCCCCAATTAATTTGACGGGCACGGAGGTTATGATTTTTGGGGATACGATACATCTTACGTGGGATTCCCCTGAAGTTGGAAACTGGATTCATTGGGACAGTGGTGTAAATGATGATGATGGAGTAGGGCTTTTCGATGGTGGGACATTCTACATAGCCTCTCATTGGAACCCTGAAAACATTTACCCTTATAATGAATATACTCTGACAAAAATCTCTTTTTTCCCCTTTAACGATCCCAATGCTATTTATACCTTAAAAGTATGGGTTGGGGCAAATGCCATGACTGAAATCATAAGCCAGCCAGTTAATTATTATATTACAAATATCTGGAATGAGGTAAACCTTAACAACCCTGTTAACCTTAATGAAATTAACGAATTATGGTTTGGTTATGCTGTTACCCATTCTGAAGGGACTCGGCCTGCAGGTATTGATGCAGGTCCAGCAATCCAGGGTTTGGGGGATATGATTTCTTTGGATGCCACCGAATGGACAAGTATGTCTGTTGAATATGGCTTGGATTATAATTGGAACATTAAGGCATATGTATCGATGACTGGGAAAGAAACCGAAGTCCAGATTTCAAAACCTTCGCAACCAAATTCAAATCCAGGCCTTAAAGATATTAACACCTCAAATGGGAACAAGGGGCTGCTTTCATATAATATTTACCGGGATGATATTTTACTGGCAAACACCGTTGAAACAAGTTACTCATACATCCCTATCGAATTGGGTATTTATACCTATTGCGTAACTGCTGTATATGATGAAGGGGAATCTGAATGTTCCAATGATTGGATAATTACCATTTTATCCAATATTAACGAAAACCAGTTAAAGAATATTCAGGTTTTCCCCAACCCAACCTCAAAGCTTGTAAATATAAAATCAGATGTTCAAATAAAAAACATTAAAGTCTATAATTATGCAGGGCAAATGATTTTGGACAAAAAAACAAACAACAACTTTTACGAAATAAATACCTCTCAATTTGAAACCGGGATATATTTCTTCAGGGTAGAGACAGAGTTAGGGATTGTTTCTGAGAGGGTTATTGTTCAGTAGTTAAAATTAGTGGGCAGTTGACAAAAAAAGCATGCAGCTTTTTTGCAAACTGTGGGTCTCTATTCTTTCCCTTTTTCAACCTTTCGGGTCTCCATTCCACAGGCCATCTTCGACCCAAAAGGTTTGGCCAATTATCCACAATGGAAATATTCCTCAACCAGCTTCATCACCTCTTCAGGTTTGTCTTTAAGTTCTTTCCTCAGGTTTTGATCTTTGAATTGCTTGTGATATTTAATAACACCATTTAAAATACTTTCGGTGAACACATCGTATTTCATCAGGATATCTTTTTGTTTTTCAAGGGATTTTGCCGATTCCGTGCATGAAGCCGGGAGCTGTTTCAAACTTTTCGCTTTCGATTCGTCTTTGAAAATATCCACATCTACATAGGTTTCATCGGCATATTTCAGGGCATTCTTCATTTCAAGTCCGTGGCGTGCGGCAACGGCAAGGGTCGCCATCAAGGTATAAATATCGGCAGAGCCATCGGCAGCACGGTATTCGATAGTTTGCTTTTGTGGTGAAACAATGGGCACAACAGGTTCTTGCGGATTGGCATCGTTGGCCATATCAATTTTCCCCGTCCAGCCCAATGGGACTCTTACCAAAACAGAACGATTCCTGTCGCCCCAACAAATATTGGTCGGTGCCTCCTGATGGGGCACCAGCCTGAAATAGGAAGTCGGGTTCAGGTTCCCAAACGAAGTAAGTGAAGGCGCCAGGTCAAGGAAACCGGCTATCATTTTTTTGGAGACATCGGTAAGTTTCCCGTTTTCCACCAATACATTTTTCCCGTCCTTCATCAACCTCGTATGTACATGAAGCCCGCTGCCGGCTTTTCCCACAGTGATTTTTGGGGCAAAAGTGATGGTAACGCCATATTTATAAGCCAATGTCCGCAATATCCATTTGGCTACCAAAAGCTGGTCGGCAGCATTTTCGATATCCGTGGGCAAAAACTCAATTTCATTTTGCTCATACACCAAATTATCAACTGTAAAATTCCCCACTTCCGAATGGCCGTATTTTATCTCGCCACCTGCTTCGGCAATGGCCAGCATTGCTTCCTTCCTGAAATCGCCCCATTTGGAAAACGGTTCGGCCTCGTGGTAGCCTTTTTGGTCGGTGGCCGGAAAAAGCTCTTCCTTTTCGCTGATGATATAATATTCCAATTCACCCATTGCATGCATGGTATAGCCTGTTTTTTCTTTCAGGGTCTCATGTGCCTTTTTCAAAATATACTGTGGCGAACTCACAAGGGGATTTCCGTTTTTATCATAATAAGAACATAAAATATCCATGGTGCTCACCTCGGCAAATGGGTTTACAAAAGCAGTTTTATAACGTGGGATCACATAAAGGTCGCTGGAACCGGCTTCGATAAACGGGAACAAGCTGGAGCCATCGACACGTTCGCCAAAAGTCAACAGTTCATCCAGGTGTTTTTTATTGTTTATCACAAAGTTCAAAGCTTTCAACCTTCCGTCCCATCCCGTATAGCGGAAATTAACCATGGAAATGTCATGGTCCTCGATATAGCGGATCAAATCGGCTTTCGTAAAATCATCGGCTGGTTTGTTGAGGTATTGTACCAGCGGGTTGGGGTTCATTTCGGTGTAAATGTTCATGTCCTTTAGCTTTTTGTATTTGCGATAAACTTCTTCTACCTTAAAAAATCAAATCTGTTCCAATTAAACAAACCAAATAAATTGATCTGTCATCATTGAAAAGAAGTGACGCCAAACTTAATTATTTTCCACTAATCCCAATTCAAAGAAATGTTATTTTTTTGTAGATAATTATTCAAAATCCCTTTGTTCCATTAGTCCAACAACCCATTTTCCAATTATTCCACTTTCCATTCCCCTTTGCGAAAACATTTCAACATTGCGTAAACATCTCTTTTCTTTCCCTATTTTTGCCCTATGTTTAATTTGCCTGAAATTGAATTTTTCCTTGTGTTCCTGGTCGGGATATTTTTCATCCTGCTGTTGGACCTCGGTGTGTTCCGAAAGCAAGACCATGTAATCGGGTTTACGGAAGCCCTTATTTGGTCAGCGTTTTGGATATTGTTGTCGATTGGGTTCTACTTTTTTATACTCCATTACGGAAATATGATACATGGGATCACAACAAAAGAGGAAATTCTTCAAAGAATTGCAGATTATCATCACAATATAAGCATAGACCATTTAGACTTCCCTGACGCTATCAAAATTTACGATAAAAACCTGGCACTGGAATATATCACGGCTTACTTCATCGAAAAATCCCTCTCTGTGGACAATATTTTTGTGATGATCGTTATCTTTAGCAGTTTTGGGATCCCTTCAAAATACCATATGCGTGTTTTGGTTTGGGGGATAATCGGTGCGGTTATCATGCGTTTTATCTTTATTTTTTCCGGGGCGGCACTCGTTCATAAGTTCAACTGGATATTATATGTTTTCGGGGCTTTCCTGGTTTTTACGGGGATAAAACTTTTTTTCAATAAAGAAGGCGAAGAAAAAATCGATACCGTAAACCACCCGGTTGTCCGTTTTACGTCCCGTTTTTTCAACATTTATAAAGGCAAAGCCGGTCATAGGTTTTTTATCAGAAAAGATCATAAGTTTTATATTACACCACTTTTTGTGGTATTGCTGGTCATTGAGTTTTCCGATGTGGTTTTTGCCGTTGATTCCATTCCGGCCATTTTTGCCATTTCGCGCGACCCATACATCATTTTCTTTTCAAATATTTTTGCCATCCTTGGACTGCGGGCTTTGTTTTTCCTGCTTTCCTCAGTATTAAGGAAATTCCATTACCTCCAGATCGGTTTATCGGTTTTGCTCACCGTAATAGGGTTGAAAATGCTGTTTGCCCACTGGCTCAAAGAAATTGGTTTCACCACCATGCATTCATTTTACCTTATAATCGGAATCCTTGGGACAAGTATTTTGGCATCCATTATCCTTCCACCTAAAGAACCAAAAACAAAAAATTAAAAACAAGGGACAAGAAACAAAAAACCATGATACATTACTTTATTTCAAGAAGAAGATTCCTAAAGTTAACAGGCTTTGCAACGGCCGGATTGCTGATGGAGCCTGCATTTTCATTCCCATCGGATAAAGAAAGGATCCGTTTTGGCATTATCACCGATTCCCATTATGCCGACCGCGACCCTGCCAACGACCGCTATTACCGCGAGTCAATCCCAAAAATGAAAGAGGCCATTAAGATAATGAACAGCGAAAAAGTTAACTTCCTGATACACCTTGGCGATTTCAAAGATCAGGACGATAATTTTCGTGAAAAAGATACCCTCGGATATTTGAAGGCCCTCGAAACGGAATTTGCAAAGTTTACCGGGCCAAAATACCATTGCATCGGCAACCATGATGTGGACAGTATAACAAAAAGGGCTTTTCTGAAAAATATTGAAAATACAGGCATTGCCAATAACAAAGGTTTTTATTCCTTCGATTCAAAAGGTTTCCATTTTATCGTCCTCGATGCTAATTTCAACAAAGATGGTTCCGATCATTATCACCTGGGCGGCAAAAGCGATTGGCAAGACCCAAACATCAGTGAAGAGGAATGGGAATGGCTTAAGGAGGATTTGAATTCCACAAATCTCCCGGTCATTATTTTCAACCACCACACACTTTTTGAATATTTCAGGGACGGCTACCGTTTCCATATCCAACAACCGGAACGGATGCAAAAACTGCTTGAGGAATCCAACAAAGTGTTGGCAGTTTTCCAGGGCCATGTGCACGAGGAAATCCATAAGCAAATAAACGGGATACATTACATCACCCAACTGGGGATGGTGGATGGCAGCGGGCTGGGGAACAATAGCTTTTCCATTGTCACCATTGACGAAAAACAAATCCAGATCGATGGCTATAAGCGGGCTTCGGACGAGGGGTTTGGGTTGTAAGCTTTTTAATGTGGATTAAAATCACAAAAAGTTACCTGTTTGCAGAAAACCCAAAGACCTTAATCAACAAAATTTTTTACTTTTTCGAGAATCAAGCTTTTCACCATTGCCCATTTTATGTTTTTGTCAAATAAAATTGGGTCTGCATCATTTTCAGCATCATTAAAATAAGTCAAACTTTTAACTATGTAAAATAGTTCATGTTGTTCAAATTTCCTTTTGAAGAATTGGAGCATTGATTCTAATTCCATCCGTTGAAGAAGAAAATATGGCATTGTTAATATAGTATACTTAATTGATTGTTCCACTTTAGCATCAACATCATTACAGCCTGTTTCAGCATTTCCAACTTTATTGGTATAGCACTTGCTTTTTCTCCTCACCCTTGCAAGGAAATGCCTGAACAAGCT
>JAADJA010000030.1 GCA_013151015.1 Chlorobiota bacterium | reverse complement strand
TAACGGTAATGTAATCCACAAGTGTTTTTGAATCGGAGCCGGAAGTGTTCGACACAGCCAGCGTAACGCTGTAGATTCCCTCGGTGTCATACTGGATCGCCGGTGGGTTTTGCCCAGTATAGGTTGATGGTGTTCCACCGGGGAAAGACCAGGTCCAGGAAGTCGGGCCGCAACTGGAATTGTCGGTAAAAGCTACCGTATTGCCAACAACAACCGTTGTGGGCGTTCCCGAAAAGCCGGCAATGACATTTTTTACGGAAATATAATCGGTTTTTATTTCAGTATCGGTATCTGTTCCATCACCAACGGTTAGTGTTACAGAATAGGAACCCGATGAACTATAGCTAATTGCCGGTGGGTTTTGCCCATTGAAAGAGGATGGTGATCCTCCCGGGAAACTCCATATCCATGAAGTAGGCGAACCACTTGAATTATCGGTGAAAGTAATTGCCGTAGCATTGCAAACTTCGGTTGCATCGGCAGAAAACTGGGCGTTCAACCCTAATTCATAAGGTGAGACATAGGTCATGTAAAGCCCGCCCCTGTTATCTGTCCAGCAAGGATATATTTTTCCGCCTTTTGATGTGATTGCCAGGTAATCGCCCATATAGCCACCAGCAAGACCGGGGATTGCTGAAGGGGTAAAAGAAACATCGCTTACCACAAAATCAGTCCAGGTGTTACCTGCGTTGAGTGAGTATGCTGAAAATGTTTCACAAGAGGCACTTGTCGTATTTCTGTCGTCATAGAAAACAGTTGCGATTGTCCCGGTTTCACCGTCACAGGTAATCCAGGGGAAATAAGCTTCTTTGCCATCCGTAAAAGGCCCTTGGTTTACCCTGACCGGGGTTGCCCATGATGTCCCGCTATTTGTTGAGCGGATCATATAGACACTTCTGTTCGTGCCGGTGTTTGTTCCGGGTATTCCAATATTGGTCCAAACAATATAGATATTCCCATTGTTTCCTCCACCACTAATATCAACCGCCATGGAAGGAAATGAATTTACCCTGTGGTTTTTTGACACCTCAGAATTCCTGATGCCTTTGATATTGCTGATTATCCTTGTGGCCGGTGCAAAAGTAGCCCCGCCATCTGTTGATTTCGCAAAACCAATTGCAGTTTCATCCGAAGGCCAACTATCATAAATAGACCAGGTGATATACACTTCTCCATTTGGCCCTGTTTGAACATTACATCCCTGATTGTGGTTTCCTGCTGCCACTGCTGAACTGATATTTATTACAGATGACCAGGTATTCCCATTATCTGTTGAACGGGAAAAAACAATCTCGTTTGTATTTGTACTGCCAAAGTCTGTCCAAACATTATAAAGGTTTCCTTTATATGGGCTCGTTGGGCTGTTGTCAACCCATAAATGGTTTTTGTCCTGACTGCCTGCGCCATAAACAGTTTTTGCTGTCCAGTTGGTGCCGTCATCGGAATAGGAAACCCCCATTCCCCCACTTGAGGAAATATAGCCGATAAACTGACGACTGCTTAGGTTGATTGCAGCGGCAGGGTCACCACTGTTTGCCCCCCCTGCACCTTGGACACTGCCTCCAAAGGTTAAACCTCCGTCAGCAGATTGCAAGTAGCTGGTCCCATACAATGTACCAACAGAACCTCCGCTCCATGAAGTGGAATTGTTAGAGTTAAGGACATAGTTAAAGTCATTGGGATCGACAAAAATGGAGTTTTCACTTTCGGTAACATCTGTTTGATTTGTTACAGGGACGTCGGGGGAGTTTAAGGTCGAAACGCCCTTGACATTTAACTGACTGCCATGGTATTGGGCAGGCTTTACCTGGATTTTAGGATTATAGGGAACCAATCCCTTTTCTGCACCTTCCATCCAATATCCCATGTTGTCCCTTCGGGTATCGAACTGGTTTTTTGTTTTTTGCGATACCTGGTTTTTCTGGGCCAATACTTCATGGGCCGTAAAACCTAACACCATCACAAAAAGGAGTAGCGTTAATTTTCTCATAAGTCAAATTTTAAATGAATAAATAGATTAATAAAACCGATTAAAAAAAGATTTGTTCAACAAGATCCTAAATGAAAAATGCCTTACATCTCTTGATCAAACCCATTGAATAAATATTAATTTGTGAATAAAAACTTTTATAACCTCTCTTTTGGTTTAATCAAGACAAGGGTTTTTTTTTAATCGTTGCTTTGCCAACAGATTTAAATTACTCACGAAATATGGATTCAGCCTCAATTTGTATTTAAGGCTGAATCCAAACAAGTTTATTTCGGGACATATGATTGATACAATTGTGTCGCTGATTTTCCCGGGACTTGCCCGCCTGTGTTCAGGTTGGGTTTCCAGTTGGATGTTTCGTCCGTGTTTTCGGTAATGCCGCTCATGTTGAAATCGCCGCCCCGGTACCCCGATTGGTTGAGGTCGGTTTTCCAGACAGAGGTTTCGTCCGTGTTGTCAACAATGCCGCTAGCGTTGCCATCGGCAGATACCATTCCCCAAACCCCTGCCCCGAGGTCTTTATATCCATTGGCCCCACCCAGAACTTGTCCTGGGCCTGAACTGAAATCATAGGTGTAAAGTCCCGCCGTTTCTGTGACGGCATTGGCCGAAATAATGCCCAAGTGATTGCGATGGAAAACCACTACAAAAAGATTTTGCGAAATGATTAAATCAAAAATAAGGTTGTCAGTTCCATTAAGGTCAACAACTGAGCCATCGGACAAGAGAAATGCCGCTTTTGTCCCGATGATAGTTGCAGAAGAGGCATTTGCTGCCGAACTTGCATCGCGCAACTGGACAACAACCCAATCGACAACATTGGCCGGCACACTTCCAACGCTTTCAGTTCCACTGTACAGCCATGTGGGGGAATTGTTGTTGTAATAGGGCAGTGCCGGATTGTAAGGTTGGGAAATTGGGATGTTCCCAGCATCGTAAAGGTCGGTGTTCATGTCTGTTCCGTTAAATGGCCCTTCGAGGAAGACGGTTAGGTCCAATTCGATGCCACCCGTGATGTTGACAACATAATCTTCGGTTTCGCCATACGTATAATTGTTACAAGGGTCAAAATTGGTATTGCTCCATACTTCCCTCACCCTCATGCGGGTATTGCCGTTTACTGCATTAATTGGAACTGTAAAGTTGATTGTCCCGGTTTCGGGCATTGCACCAAGTGTAACATTGCCAAGTTTTTCGGAAACCGCAAAAATCCCATCATGGTTATAATCTATCCAAACAGAAATATTGTTTCCACTACCGTAAGTCCCTGCACTTAGGGTTATGCCATAAGTCGTTCCGGGATCAAGGGCTGTTGACATTGAACCATAAAACTCGTAGTAAGGGGAAGGCAAGGCACCGGTTGAGTTGTTAATGCTCCCAAGCTGTACAAGGGAAATGAAATCCCCAAAACTTGTCCCCGTGGTATAAGTTGGGATGCAATACGAAATATCGGTAACTTCGATATAGTTGTTTTTTATTTCGGTGTCGTTTCCAAGTGCGTTTGAAACAAATAATGTAACTGTATAGAATCCAACCGCATCAAATTGAACATCAGGATTGGTAGAATTGGCATTTGAGCCATTTACAAAAGTTGCATTACCAGGGCCTGAAAAAGACCATTGCCAGGTAGTTGGGGCATTGGTTGACATATCGGTAAAAGAAACTGTTTGGTTCATTGCAGTTACCAAAGGATTCCCGGCAAAATCAGCAACAGGTGCAGCAGCAACCGAAAACATATCCGATTCCCACAAACCCCTGCCAAAGGTTCCGGCCCTTATCCTGCTTTGGGCAGGGTTTGCATTGTAATAAATCTCTACTTCGGTAACAACGGCATTGGGCAGCCCGTTGAAAAACGGCACCCAGTTTGCACCCCCTGTTTTTAAATAAACGCCCACATCGGTCCCTGCGTACAATTCGATTTGAGTGGTGTTTTGTTTGTTTTGGATGACACTGTTTACGGGGATATGGGGAAGCCCCGATGAAATATTCGACCAGGAAGCCCCGCCATTTGTGGATTGGTAAACACCATAGGAGTTATATCCACTAAAAGATACCCATATCGTATTCGGGTCATTGTTCTTTACTGAAATAGAAGTGATACTGGCAGAACCCGTGGGAAGTCCACCCGATATGTTTGACCATGTAGAGCCACTATTGGTTGTCCGGTACAGCGTGTTGTAGGTGGCTGCATAAATGTAATTGGAATTGGAAGGAGCAACCGCAAGGGACCTTAACGTATTCCCTCCCCAGTTACTGATTTTTGTCCAGGAATTTCCCTGGTTCGTGGATTTGAAAACATCCTGATATCCAATATAGATGGTGCTCGGTGTAGTTGGGTCGATTGTAAATGGCGTGACCCAGGCCGCATTTCCCGATAAGCCGCTTGTTATGCTTGAATAACTTGACCAATGATTCGTGGTTCTCCTTATTGCTCCATAATAAAGTTCGCCGTATTGTATGTTTGCATTTGTGTAATCAATGGCACAGTCCATTCCATCGCCACCTATCACATCGTCCCAAGTTGAGCCCGAAACGTTTTTTGTCCCGTTGTCCTGTAATCCGCAGACAACATCGGTGGTTACGGTTTGTGCCACGCCAATTTTGTACATCTGGCTGTTGACTATGCCGCTTCCCAAATGCGACCAGGATGAGCCCGAGTTGGTGGTTTTGTATATTCCACCGTCATTGCATTCGAACAGTGTGGATGTGCCATTCTGGTATGCCAGGAAATGTTTGTCGGCATGCACATTTGTTGCCGTTCCGCTACAGGAGCTCGACCAATGATTGCTAATGCTCCAGGAAGTCCCTCCATTTGAGGATTTCCAGGTATTTACCCCGCCCACGAAAACGATATTTACATTGTTGGGGTCGACAGCGAGAACGAGATCGTACCAGCCTTGTCCCCCCGAATCGGTACCACTGCAATCCCATCCCAAGAGGTTTAAACCCGGTGTGTAGATTTGCGAAAATGATGCCCCGCTGTTCGTGGATTTGTAAATACCATAAAGTCCGCTATTTGATTGGACCAAAACGGCATAAACTACTGAGGAATTGTTTGCACTTACAGCAAGCTCAGTCCTGTATTGCGATGTGCTTAGTACTTGCGACCAACTGCTGCCTCCATTGGTTGAGCGATAAATGTCCCCACTTGTGGTGGATCCATAAATATATTGACTGTTCCCAGGATTTAATTCGATATCAATAAAATTGGTCGATTTCAACAAACTCCAGTTAGACCCTGCATTCGTTGTTTTATAAATTCCTACTGTTGTGGCTGCGTACAATATGTTGTTGTTGCCCGGATCCATCAAAAGACGGTTTATTCTCCGGCCTTGTCCGGCGGTGAAGGAGAGCCCGGTGGAAGACCAGGATGAGCCTCCGTTTGTTGATTTTAGGATCCCTACGCTATAGGTGTCCCCAGCATCCCTGTCACCGGTGGCAATGTAAACAATGTCGCTTGCCGTGGTTGCACCGGCAATTACTACAATGTCACTGACTCCAATGGAAGCATTCTCGTCACCATATACGGTCCAACTCGAACCCCCATTGGTTGATTTCCAAATCCCCCCGGCGGGAGCTCCTGTGTAAATTGTAGTGTTATCGCCCGGCCTGAAAGCAACCGTGCTCAACCTGCCTAAACCTGCATAGCCACCACCGGTCGTGCTGGGGCCTATACTGCTCCAGTTCCCGGAAGGGCTCTTGGCTTGTGGGTTTTCTTTCAAATATTTTTGAAATTCATAATAAGCATTGGTCCTTGGGAAAGTGCCGGTTTGGGGATCTACCCGGCTTTCCCAAAACCATTCCCAGCGTTTGAATTGTTTCCAACCACCGGCTTTGATTTTTTCGCCATTTTCAAAATAATAGCCATCTTTGACATTAAGGGGCTCCCAATAATCATTGAAAGCTTGTTGGATTTCAAAAAAGCTGATTTCCCCCTTTTGTATTTTTTCTTGTGAGATGGAGTTCATCCATTGTTGTGCGTTCATTGCCCCCGATATTAACAGAAGCAGATTAAATAGAATTGTTTTTTTCATGTGTGGATTATTCGTTGTTATTTTTGGTAAAGATTTTTTGGGTAGAACGGCAAAATTAATAAAAAATAAAAGAGCCGTCAGATTATTTTGACGGCTTTTTGTGTGTGTCAGTAATTCGCTATTGATAAACACTCTTACGGTTGTAAATAAATTATCGTTTTGGACTTTCATCAGGTAATATCCCGTCCCTTTAATCGTTGCGTTGCTTCTAAATCCAATTAAATCTTCTACTTAGATGGGAAACTACCCGGTATTCCTGTTTCAAGGTCAATGGATATTGCCATATTGAGCATTTTATAATGTTAACGGCATATTCCATATTGGTAGATTTATCTATACCCCATTTGAGTTGCCCAAATTGATTTTTAACGGGGTAAACGCAACCTATCATTTTCAACTCTTGTCTGAACACAAAACTAAATACAAAATACTTATGAAAAAACTTACATTACTTGCTGTGGCCACCTTATTCCTGGTCTCTGTCTTTGCCCAACAGATGAAATATTCCAAAGTGAAAATACTTACTGATGACATGGGTTTGCAAAAGCTTGCACATGCTGGACTGGATGTATCTGAGGGGACTTTCAAGAAAGGGGAATTCTTTGTTTCTGATTTTTCTGAATTGGAAATTGCAAAGATGCAGGAATTAAATGTCAACTATGAAATCCTCATTGATGACGTGGCCAAGTTTTATATGGAAAGAAATATCGGGAAATCCAATGATGTAAACGATTATAAAGGGATGGACGAATGGGAAGTCCCGGAGAATTTCGATTTTGGATCCATGGGCGGGCATTATACGTTTGAGGAAATGGTGGCCCATATAGATAATATGGCCAATTTGTTCCCCGATTTGGTTACCGTGAAAGAATCCATTGGCCAATCCATTGAAGGACGTGATTTGTGGATGGTGAAAATATCCGACAATCCCAATGTGAACGAAGATGAGCCAGAGGTTTTATATACGGCCCTCCATCATGCACGCGAACCGGCAAGCTTGATGCAGATGATTTATTATATGTATTACTTGCTCGAAAATTATGATAATGACGATTTGATCAAAACCCTGGTTGACAATACGGAGATGTATTTTGTCCCTGTCGTGAACCCGGATGGATATGTTTACAATGCAACGACCAATCCAAATGGTGGTGGAATGTGGCGGAAAAACAGGAGGAACAATGGCGATGGGACGTTTGGCGTTGACCCAAACAGGAATTATGCATATCAATGGGGATATGACAACAATGGATCTTCTCCCTATACCGATAGTGAGACTTACAGGGGGACAGCTCCTTTTTCGGAACCGGAAACACAGGCCATGCGCGATTTTGTGAACGACCATGAATTCAGGTTGGCGTTGAATTACCATACTTATAGCAACCTGCTTTTATATCCATGGGGCTGGACATCGGACCTTTCTCCCGACGAAGACATTATGAATGCCTATGCCGCTTTGATGACGCAGGATAACAATTATACTTATGGCCCGAGCAGCACGACCATTTACCCGACAAATGGCGATGCCAACGATTGGATGTACGGTGAACAAACATCGAAAGATAAAATATTCTCATATACGCCGGAATTGGGTGGAAGCAGCGATGGCTTTTATTGTCCCATCGACCGCATAATCCCCATTGCACAGGAAAACATGATACAGAATATCCTGTTGGCGGCTTTTGCAGGGAAATATGGTGAGATTAACGATCTGACTTCCGGGATCATTTCCGAAACAAATGGATTCATCAGCTTTGATGTTACCCGTTTGGGGTTGGTTGACGGGACTTACACGGTTTCACTTGAAGCTGCAAACAATGCTGTTGCATCTACCGGTGATGCTCTTGAATTTACGGCAATGGAACTACTGGATACCAATACCGATTCTATATCATATAACTTGGCTGCGGGGATAAGCAGTGGTACAATCGTGAAATTTGTACTTTCTATAGACAATGGTGATTATGTACTTTCCGATACACTTACAAAGATTTATGGCAATCCGGTGGTTGTTTTTGAAGATGATGGAAATACACTCGACAACTGGTCAGGCAACTGGGCAGTGACCAATGCAAGTTACCATTCTCCAACGGGTTCCATTACAGATTCTCCGAACGGGAACTACAACGACCAATCTACCTACACCGTTACAATGGACAATCCAATTGACCTGACAACTGCCGGTTATGCACAACTTAGCTTCTGGGCAAAATGGGAAATTGAAGCGGGCTGGGACTACACGCAGATCCTGATCTCGACAAACAACGGTTTGTCATGGACGCCCATGCAGGGGAAATATACGGTTGCCGGAAACAGCAATCAGCCCACGGGCGAACCTTTATATGATGGTTTTCAAACCCAATGGGTGCAAGAGGAAATTGACCTGACGGAATTCCTCGGGAATGAAGTGAAATTCAGGTTTCAGTTGGTTTCTGATCAATCGGTCAACGAGGATGGTTATTACTTTGATGATTTTACTATAACCACGGTTGATATTGCAACCGGTATTATTGATAATAATAGAGCCAAGCAAATTAGTATTTCAAACCCTATCCCCAATCCTGCAAAGGGAACAGTAAGGTTCAATTTGTGGAATACAGATGAAATGACAGCTTCACGGTTTGCGGTTTACAATACTGCCGGGCAAAAGGTTTATTCACGGAATTTAAGCAATAATCCTTCGCAACTTTCCATTTCTATTAATGCTTGGAAATCCGGGGTTTATTATTACCGGATTGAAAGTGCAAACGGAAATACCGAAACGAATAAGTTGATGGTTTATTAGCGTACGGCAATTCGTCTGACCAATGTCCCGGTGCTTGGCAATTCGTCTGACCAATGCCTTAGCGCATGGCTGTTTGAATTGGTCTGACGAATCCGGTGAGTAGGCTTGTGGGCAGGAGACCCGGAAGGTTGAAATAGTATTGTACCCTTTTTTTATTCGACACCCCTGAATGAACCAAGCCCTGGCCCACTGCAATTCGTCTGACCAATGCCTTAGCGCATGGCTGTTTGAATTGGTCTGACGAATCCTAGGCATGTCCGTGCGTATTGGTCTGACGATTCCTGGCATGGCTAGTACGCACTATTAACAAACCCATGTTAGCTTAATCCCGAAAATGATTTTTCTGCACAAACAAAAAAAATTAATTTTGTTTTGTTTCAAAATGATTTGGTTTTAATATGGTATCAGGTTTCTGGAAATACGTTTACATTTTTCTTGCGGCGGCTCTCGTTGGGACTGTTGGCTTTTTTACGTATCGCTATATTGAATCATACAATGGTCCTTCTGCGCCAATCCTGAATTCCATTCCACCGGATGCAGCTTTTTTCCTTGAAATCGAAAAGCCGGAAAATGCTATTGCAACACTGCTTCAGGATACTGAAATTTGGAAAGAATTGAACAATATCCCTGAAATAGGTGAAATTGATAACGAAATAAGGCAACTTGATTCCCTCATCCATTTGGATGAAACAACTGTAAATATTTTAGGACAATCCCAAATGGTACTGGCGGTTTGTCCAGTCGATTCCGGTCGCTTTGGTGTCCTTTATGTCGTTTCCCTTCCTTCTTCAAGGCAAAAGCTTTCGGTACAGGATTTTATCAGGAAACACGCCGGAAGCATCCATCATTATAATTATAAGGAAATCGAATTATCCCGTGTCAACCTGAAAAACAATAAAACTGATTTGCACTTTTCTGAATACAAAGGCCTATTGCTATTGTCGTTCCATGAAAAGCTGATAAAAAAGGGGATCGATCGCTTGGATTATGGAAATTCCCTGGGTACGGACGCTTCTTTTAAAAAGGTACAAACCACGGCCGGGAAAAATGCCCTTGCGCGGTTTTATTTGAAATTTTCTGCATTTTCTGGTTTTACTGCAAATATCCTTGACAAAAATAAGCTTTCACTGAACAGTATTTCAGGTTTTGCCGATTGGGTGGAACTGGACGTAGTCAGCAAGCCACGGCAATTGTTGCTCAATGGCTTTGGTGTGGTAAATGATTCCGTGGCCCAATACCTGGGTTGTTTTGCCCAGGAGCCGCAGCAGGTCATTGTCCCGGAAATCCTTCCTTATGATGTCTCCTTATTGCTCGATTTGGGTTTTGCCGACTTTGAATCTTACCTGAAAAAATACACCGATTATTTGTATGGGACCGGGCAACTTGAAAAGTTCGACAAGGATTTGATCTCCATAAACAAAAAGTATGGGGTGAAACTTCAAAAACAGTTTTTCCCTTTGGTAGGGAGCGAGGTAGGTATGGCACTTCCTGCCCGACCGGCAGGCGGGCTTGGTTCGGGCAAAGATATGGAACGTAATTGCTATGTTTTTTTCAAGGCAAAGGATATTAAGAAGACAGTTGCTTTTATGGACGGCCTTGCTTCAAAAGTTTCCCGGAAACATAAAAAAAACCTTTACGAAAAGGAGCATAATGAATATGTGATCCGAAAACTGGATATTCCAGAATTTGCCACAGCGGTTTTTGGCCCGTGGTTTTCGTGCATGAAAGGGAATTATTTCATTACCATAAAAGATTATGTGGTGATGGCAAACAAACCCTCGGCCCTCATTCATCTGATCGATGCTTTTTATCTCCAGAAAACACTTTCCGGGAATTATAATTTCCAGGTGTTTTCCGATAACATTTCCGAAAGCTCCAATATCCTTTTTTATTGCAATACACGAAAGTCATTCGATTATATGCGCACATTCTGGAATGAGCCCTATTCCAAATTAATGAAAGAAAACAGCAATTCCTTAAAGTCGTTTGAGGCTTTTGCCATACAGTTCAGTTATGTGAACAATATGTTTTACACCAACTTTTACCTGAAATACAATCCCGAATTCAAGGAAGTGAACCCATCAAACTGGGAAGTTGCTTTGGATGCCAAGATTATCGGAAAGCCGCATTTGCTTAGGAATTTCAAAACGGGAAACCTGAACGTGCTCGTGGCCGATGAACTGAACAATCTGTACTGTATCGATCCCGATGGGATGGTAAAATGGAAAACACCAATCCCCGAAGCAATACAAAGTGATGTGTTCCCGGTGGATTATTATAAAAATGACAAGCTACAGTTCCTGTTCAATACGGAAAATTACCTTTGTTTGTACGATGTGAACGGGAATCAGGTGGAGGGCTTTCCCCATAAATTGATTGCAAAGGCAACCAACGGCCTTTCGGTTTTTGATTACGGCAACTCCAAAAAATACCGACTGCTCCTTGGCCTTGAGGATAACCGCATCTATAATTATTCCATCGACGGAAAACTGGTGGAAGGGTGGAAAAAGATAAAAGCCCGCAGTACCGTGACTTTTTCCGTAGAACACCTTGTGAGCAATAAAAAGGATTATATATTCGTGGTTGACGATAAAGGACAGGTCATCATCACCAACAGAAGGGGAGAGGTGCGGGTACGCTTGCGGAAAAAGCTGATAAGGGCGAAGAATTCAAGGTTTTATAAAAATGAAACCAATCGGAAGGGGATTTTCATCACCACCAACAACAAGGGGAAACTGACCTATGTTTCGGCCTCCGGGAAATTGAAATATACCGGTTTCGGGGATTTTTCCCCAGAACATTTTTTCTTTTATGATGATTTTGACGGTGATGGTTCAAAGGATTTTATTTTCGTTGACAAGGATAGGTTGATGGTTTTTAATAAGTTTAAAAAAGTGTTGTTAAGGCATCAGTTCAATTCAGAAATTATTGGTAAACCAGTACTATTCACTTTGAATGGCGAAAACCATATTGGAATTATCGAACCTTCATCCAACGAGGTTTTGATATTCAACAAGAGCGGAAGGGCATTTGCTCAACAGAAATTCACGGGCGAAACCATTTTTGTAACGGGCAGCCTGAACAATAATTCCAAGACCAACCTGATTATTTGTTCAGGGGACAAAGTGATGAATTATCTTCTGGAAGAATAGGTTCTTGATTCATGAACTTGGGCAAAATATCATTAGGGGCAAGAGATCGGCCATCGGATGGGGATGATTCTTCCAAGCTCAACTGGTTTGTTTGTTCATACTATATTCCGCGAATTCTTTGATAAGCATTGAAACAGGTGAACCCATTCAAGAATTGAGCATTGTTAAATGCTTAACGAGATTAAGAATGGAAGAGTTGAAAACCATAAAGGGCTAATATTATGGTATCATTAAAGATAGCATTGGATAAAGGAATCCCACCTTATTTATACAGATTTCAAAATACAAAAAGCGGTAAATCCTGCCAATCTTTTCTTACCTTTGCACCCTCAAAAATTTCCGTACTATGAAGACATTATACATCCATGGGCTCGATAGTTACCCAAGACCCGAAAAGCTTGAAATCCTCAAAAAACACAAACTAGATCCGGTTGCCCTTCACCTGAATTACAGGGAAACACTTGGTATTTACGAGACATTAAAAGATGCTGCAATCCATAAAGATGTGAAGTTCATAATCGGTAGTTCGGTAGGTGGGTATTTGGCTTTTTTGCTCTCAAATGATTTGGGTTTGCCCTGTTTGCTGTTCAATCCGGCCATGGATACCAAAGACCATTTGTTTTATTCGGTAATGCCGGAAATAAAGGAATCATCCTGCAATTACCGCTTCGTTGTGCTTGGGGAAAAAGATAAAACCGTGGATCCACAGTTCACAAGGACAACTTTTGAAAACCTCGAAAAAGAAGGTTTTGAAAACCGTGTGATCACCTGCGAATGGCTGGGACATCAAATCGACCTGACCACATTTGAGGGAATGCTCAACTGGGCGCTTGGCAGTTTGAAAGTAAGGGGCTGCCCGAATGTTCCCAAATAACCTTTGGAAAAACAATAAGCTTTTCACAAAAGAATTTTAAATAACAAATGATAAAACCGAAAACCCAATAATAAATCAAATCCTCAATTTTAAAAAGTTTAATGAGTTGTATTTTTATTATTGATGCTTACTTGATATTTGTTTATTGATTTTTGGAATTTCGTAATAAAGATAAATTAACATTACAAAAACAATAATTAAGCATTAATCCGGTTAACCTGAACTTAAGTAATTAAATCATAATATTATGTCAGAAAACAATAACAAACACGTTTACACATTTGGCGACAAAAAAGCCGAAGGTGATGCTTCGATGAAGAATTTATTGGGTGGCAAAGGTGCGAACCTTGCCGAAATGAACCTGATCGGTGTCCCGGTTCCCCCGGGGTTTACCATTACTACCGAAGTTTGTACGGAATATAACAAAGTTGGTCACGATAAAACCGTTGAACTGCTGAAAGATGATGTGGAAGCTGCTATCTCACAGGTAGAAGAAATCATGGGGGCCAAATTTGGTTCCAAGGAAAACCCTCTTTTGGTTTCTGTCCGTTCAGGTGCCAGGGTTTCCATGCCGGGAATGATGGACACGGTCCTTAACCTGGGATTGAACAATGATGCCGTTGAAGGCATTGCCAAACAAAGTGGAAACGACCGCTTTGCATGGGATTCGTATCGTCGTTTTGTACAGATGTACGGAGATGTTGTTTTGGGGATGAAACCCGAATCAAAGGAAGATATCGATCCTTTCGAAGCTATTCTTGACGAAGTGAAAGAAGCCAAAGGTGTTGATTTGGATACCGATTTAACGGTTGACGATTTGAAGGAACTGGTCACGAAGTTCAAGGCTGCCGTTAAAAAACAAACCGGGCACGATTTCCCGGAAAGCCCATGGGAACAACTCTGGGGAGCGATAATGGCCGTATTCGATAGCTGGATGACAGACCGTGCCGTCTATTATAGGAAGATGAACAAAATCCCAGGTGAATGGGGAACTGCCGTGAATGTACAGGCCATGGTTTTCGGGAATATGGGCGATAACTCAGGGACAGGTGTTGCTTTTACACGTGATGCCGGAACAGGAGAAGATTTGTTCAATGGTGAATATTTGATCAATGCACAGGGCGAAGATGTGGTGGCAGGTGTAAGGACCCCACAGCAAATCACAAAGATAGGTTCACAGCGTTGGGCCGAACTTGCCGGTGTTTCTGAAGAAGACAGGGCATTGAATTACCCTTCACTCGAAGAGTTGATGCCGGCTATTTACAAAGAACTGGATGAAACACAAGCAAAACTGGAGAAGCATTACAACGATATGCAGGATATTGAGTTTACGATTCAGGATGGTAAACTGTGGTTGCTCCAAACAAGAAACGGAAAGCGTACCGGCGCTGCCATGGTGAAAATTGCAATTGATATGCTAAATGATGGCGATATCGATGAGAAAGAAGCATTGATGAGGGTTGAACCCAACAAATTGGATGAATTATTGCACCCTGTATTTGATAAAGCCGCAGCTGCCAAAGCTGTTGTCCTTGCCAAAGGATTGCCTGCTTCCCCGGGAGCTGCAACAGGCCAGGTGATTTTCTTCGCCGATGAGGCAGATAAATATGAAAATACGATCCTGACAAGGATCGAGACTTCCCCCGAGGATTTGGAAGGGATGAATATTGCCAACGGGATTTTGACAGCCCGTGGAGGTATGACTTCACACGCTGCGGTTGTTGCCCGGGGAATGGGCAAGTGCTGCGTTTCGGGGGCCGGCTCCCTAAAGATTGATTACAAAGCAAGGACTTTGAACGTTGATGGGCACACTTTAAAAGAAGGTGACTGGATTTCGTTGAACGGAAGTACCGGAGAAGTTTACCTTGATAAAATAAGCACCATTGACCCTGAGGTGAGTGGAGACTTTGGTAAGTTGATGGACCTTACGACGAAATACACAAGGATGTATGTCCGTACCAATGCCGACACACCGCACGATAGTCAGGTAGCACGTGACTTTGGTGCAAAAGGGATTGGCCTTTGCCGTACGGAGCATATGTTCTTCGAGGGCGAAAAAATCGTTGCCATGCGCGAAATGATCCTTGCCGAAGATTTGGAAGGCAGGATTGAAGCACTTGCAAAACTGCTCCCCATCCAGCGCAAGGATTTTGAAGGGATATTCGAAGCAATGCACGATCTTCCGGTGACTGTTCGTTTGCTGGATCCACCTTTGCACGAGTTTGTGCCACATGATGAAAAAGGGCAACAGGAAATGGCCGATGTGATGAAGGTTCCCGTTAAAACAATCAAACAAAAAGTGGAAGATCTTTCCGAGGTCAACCCCATGCTGGGACACAGGGGATGCCGTTTGGGAAATACCTATCCCGAGATTACGGAAATGCAAACAAGGGCAATTATCGAAGCTGCATTGAATTTGAAAGAAAGGGGCGTGGTTGCAAAACCTGAAATCATGATCCCCCTGACAGGGACTTATGCCGAAATGAAAATGCAGGAAGACCTGGTAAGGAATACAATTGCGACTGTGTTTAAAGAAAGGGACAACAGCATTGAATTCCTCGTGGGAACAATGATCGAAATCCCAAGGGCAGCTTTAATAGCTGATAAAATTGCTGAAAGTGCCGAGTTCTTCTCATTTGGCACAAACGACCTTACACAGATGACCTTTGGTTATTCACGTGACGATGCCGGGAAATTCCTGCCGATTTACATTGAAAAAGGTATCCTGAAGTACGATCCCTTTGAAGTCTTGGATCAGGAAGGTGTTGGCCAACTCGTTGAAATGGCTTGTAAAAAAGGAAAACAGACCCGTCCGAACATCAAGCTCGGGATTTGTGGCGAACATGGTGGCGAGCCCAGTTCTGTTGAATTCTGTCACCGCACCGGACTTGATTATGTAAGCTGTTCACCTTACCGTGTACCAATCGCACGATTGGCAGCGGCCCAGGCAGCGATCAGGGATTAATCCCCAAATAAAAAAATCCACGCTGTGGCTCTAAGCCACAGCGTGGATATTCCACAGGCAGTTCATTTATGGGCTGCTTTTTTTGTGTTAGGGGGAAATCAGAACGTAACATCGAGCCCAATCCTCAACATAGGGTTGATTTTGTTGTTCTGATAGTTTGTGACAAAATCAACCCGTAAAAAATTGAAAATGTTTTCGGCGCCCACGAAAAATTCAGAGAACACACCATTATCAGTCGAATAGAGCGATGCCGTTCCGGCCAATACCTGGAACTTCAATTTTCGGAGCAAGGGCAATTTGTTGAATATCCAACCGTTGAAATGGTGTTCCCATCTGCCGGACGCATAGTACTCATTGGTGCTGTAATCGAAATAGTTAAGTGTGTTGAACGGAACCCGGGACTGTATGCCCCAACTGGATTTTAAGAATATGGTCTGATTGCCCTGGAAATGATTGTAGTCGATATATTCCAATTGATTTTGCCCCGAAAAGAACCCTCCCACATTGATGGTATAGACCGATTGCCCGAACAAACCCATTTTTATTTTATCGCTTACGGCGATTTGTGCAAAATCAAAACCATTGCGGGAATCGGAAACATAAAACCCATGTTTGTAATTTATAAAGACCGTTGGGTATTTTGAGTCGTGATAACGGATCCTGCCATTTGGATAGGTGCTGTATTTTTGTTTGAACTTAATGGTGAAATTGAAATTCGCGATAAAAACATCGTGTTTTTCAAAACCCGGGGAATCGTCATTTGGGTTTAAGGGGTTGTTTGAAATGAACTCCTTATCGGGCAAATTGAAATAATCGTAAAATGAAAAACCGGCATTATTGACCATCGGGTACCGCCGTTCATATTTTAAATAGACATGTCCCGATAACCCTCTTATAATCCTTTTCCATCCACCTATGGTGAAGTAGTCCATTTTGTAGTATTTCGCATAGTTTTCTTTTAAAAACAGGGAATAAACCGTGTTTATCGTTTTGTCAATTTGTGCGAAGTTTGCAACAGTCCTGCCAGCCAAAACATAAAACATTTTTTGACTAAAAATATCCCCAAAGTAATATCTTAGGTCGCCGTACAGTTCTTTATTGGTAATGCTGTATTTCAGCCGGGGCATAAACCTGTGCTTTGCGTACCAAAACCACAGATCATGTTCTTCTTCCTGTTCCTTTTTGTCGAAGAGCGCAAAGCCGCCACTTGTTTGCAATACCCAGCCTTCAACCGTGTTGTAATTAATGCTTTTAGGTGCGATCAACGGGTCGATGTACCAACTCATGTTTTTCACATAGTTTTTATGCTCGTATTTTTTCCAAAGAACACTTCCAAACTTAAATTTATTATTGGCTTTTTTCAACGAATCCAAATACTCCGGGTCTTTTTTCCTTAAAAGGATACTGTCTTCCTTATGGTAATAACTTGATTCCTCATCGGTCAAAACGACATAACGGCTTTTGTCCCAGTAAACCGAATCTTTTTTATTGGCTTCATCCTCGATACGGAAAATTTCATTGTTGAAAAACTTTTCCCCATAATTTGGGTGGAGGTTGTAATTGCTGAAAGTGCCCACGGAATTTTCGTATCCCCCAAAGCCAAATATTTTGAAATATTGTTTGAACTCAATGGTGAAAGGCATCCAAATACTGTCGTTGAGCGGGATATGGGTTTGCCTTATTTCCAAACTGTCGATCATTTTCAGGTTTGCCTCTTTTGTGAGGACCAAATCGAGGGAATAGAAACTCCAGTCGTTGTCAACAATGTAAACAAAGCCCCTAAAAACTGGGTCGTGCTTACGGCGGGGGGTAACTTGTATTTTGTAAATTATTTTATCGTTATCGTTAAAAATGTCAACAAGCTTATACCTGTAATACATTATCGCCGAGGAAGCGATTGGGGAAATAAAACCCCTTTCGCCGAACCAGCCCATGGGGATATTGTTTTCGTAAAAATTGAGCATGATGTCTTTTGCACGGTTCCAGCTATATCCCCTGTTGGTGCCTGCAACTTTGCTGGCGATCATTTTTTCTTTGTAATCGTCTGGGGCACGGTAAAAGTATTTTGCCACCGATTCCGATAAATTCAATAATCCAATATCAGTGGAATCGGGCAATTCCCAGTTTTTCATGAATGCGGGGATTTTTTCGGGGGTTTCGTTCAGCCTCCCAACACCTTTTATGTATATGTCAACACTATATTCATCAAGCTGTTTTAAATGCTTTTTCCTCTGGTTTTGGGCATTTTTGATAATAGCGTACGCCGGGTCTTCGCCATCCGATGTTATTGTGACCTGGCTCAGCATTATGGCTTCGGAAGGCAAAGTGATTATCAGATCGCTCGTTTTTGTGTTTATGTCGATGGGGACCTCCACTTTTTTGAACCCCACATATTGGAACACGATTGTTTGCGAAGTGCCTTTTTGCAAATCAAGCGAAAACTCCCCGTCAAAATTGCTCGTTGTCCCTTGTGATGTCCCTTTTACATAAATATTTACAAATGGCAGTATTTCACCCAGGCTGTCATAGACCTTTCCCTGTATTGTTAGGTATTCTTCTTTTATCCCAAGGCTCCTCATAATAAAAGCCAATTCGAACGAAGCCTCCTTCAAATAGCTGTACCTTCCTGTGGCCCCGCCACCATGTCCCCCGTTCATGGCGGTTTTAAAAAGCAATAAATTCGTATCTGTTTTATGGTACCTTAATTTTGAAACCCATTTCGCCGGGGACCAGACAGGCACCCGTGAATCGTTCAAGCCTGAAGTAACGAGGATGTCGGGGTAAACCGTGTCCCTGATATTTTGATAAGGGCACCATGATTTTATATAGTCGTATTCCTCTTTGATAAACGGGTTCCCTATTTCGTTGAAATGTGGTATGATACCAGGCCATGTAGTGTCCTGCATTTCGTAAAGCACATCAACAAAAGGGACATTGGGTATTACACATTTGAACAGGTCGGGGCGCATCGTAACGGCTGCGCCCATGAGCATCCCGCCTGCACTCCCACCTTTTATCGCAAGTTTTTTATTGGATGTATATCCACTGTCGATAAGCAGTTCCGCACAAGCGATAAAATCGGTATAAGTGTTCCGCTTTTTCATTAATTTCCCATCGGTGTGCCATTGTTCGCCCAAAAAACTACTGCCACGGGGATGCGCAATTGCATAAATGAAACCACGATCCAGATAGATCAGCCTGTCTTCGGAAAACCAGGGTTGCTGGTTGTACCCGTACATGGCATAAGCATATAACAGGGTCGGGTTGGAACCATCCAATTTTATCCCTTTTCTGTAAACAATGTCCATGGGCACTTTTGCCCCATCTTTGGCCGTTGCCCAAAGCCGCCTGGTTTCATAATCCTCCGGGTCGTATTTTATCTCAAGGGTGTCTTGTTTTACAATGGTATCTTTTCCTGTAATTAAATCGTAATTGTGGGTAATGCCCGGTTGTACCATTGTTGAATACCCATAATCGAATTTCAATGAATCGTAGCCATAATATTTGTTCAAACCCAAAACATAATTATCGCCCGGGATTTCAATTGATTTTTCCTTTCCTGTTTTCCTGTCACGGATGATAATATGGTTAAGACCGTTTTTGTTCACCGTATAGACAAGGTGGTTCCGGTACACAAAATAGGACCGTAGGATCAAACTGTCGGGCAAGTTGATCAAATCGGTCCAGTTTTCCTTTTTTGTATTGTTGATGGGGCATTGCATCAACTTCCCGTTTTCGTTGCCCCAGTCCGTGTTTATGTAAAAGGTGCTGTCTCCTTTGTAATGGTCGAATGAATAATCTTTCCCCGGAATTGTTTTTTGGAACAACCTGAACCTGCCATAAGGGGTTTTGGTTTTTACATAATAGCATTCACTTTCTATCATATTGGAACGGGTAACAAGGATATATTCCTTTGATGTCGTTTTTTGAAAACCGAGGCCATAATCCTTGCTTGGCTCGTACCAGATCAAACTATCGTTTTCGACCGGAAAGCCCAGGGTATGGCGGTACATTTTATCTGCCCGGTGCGTTTTTTTATCTTCGATCAAGTAAAGGAAAACGGAATCGTTTACCCATATAAAGCTGCTCACCTGTGGGATTTCCTCTTTGAGGAGGCTGTCGTTGTCAATATCCTTGATAAACAGATAACCTTTGTCGCTGCCATCATTGTTAATACCATAGGCAAGCAATTTTTGGTTGGGCGAAACGCTAAATGTATTGATGTCGAAATAGGAATACTTTTCGGCAAGTTTGTTCCCGTCAAAATAGATTTGCTCTTTTGCCCCAATTGTATCTTTTCTCCGGCATCTTATGGGATAATCCAAATCCTTTTTGTAACGATAGTAGTACCAGTAGTTTTCTTTTAAGGTTGAATCGGAAGTATATTCATCTTTGATGGTTGCCCTTTGTTCTTCGTAAAGCCTTTTTTGCAAAAGCCATGAGCTTTTCATTACCCGGTCGGCATAAGCGTTTTCGGCATAGAGGTGGTTTATCAGGTTGCGGTTGTTTTTTCCGTGCATCCATCCATAATAATCGTGGGTGGTATCGCCATGCAAGACCATAATACTGTCAATGCGCATTGCAATTGTAGGCTCCGGTTTTTGTGCAAAAAGCTGAATTGAGATTATGGTAAACAGAAATACTGCAATTGTTCTTTGCATTATCCATATGGGTTTATCCGTTATGATCAGTTTGATTCTTGCCTTTCCATGTTTGAACATGCCCGGCAAAAATAGCTATTATGGATAAACGATGAATAACCAAATTATTATCCTTAAAATGACTTTTGTCAATCCTATCAAGTTTTGGATTGGGAAACCAGCGGTGAACAACCGTGGGAATATTCACCCCGTGGCTATGAGACGGGTCAAAGAGTCACGGGGTGATTAGAGGGTGTCTTTGTTTTCGACCTGTCCGTTTAGGTTATAATCAGCTTTTAAATAGCCGTTGGTTCCGGCAGTTGGCCTCCATACATTTTGGTTGCCGTAATCGGTGATGTTTCCGCCACCGCTGCCATCACCGCCGAACATTCCCCAGATTCCCGTTGCTATCTCTTTTTGGCCGGCCTGTCCGTTGGCATAAGCCTGGTTCATTCCTGCCGTGAAGTTATAGGTGTAAATTCCTCCACTTTGTGTTACCGGATTGGCTGACATTACGCTTAGGTGGTTTCTATGATAAATCACGACGAAAAGGTTTTGTGATGGTGAATTTGTGAATTGAAGGGTTGTATTAAATCCCTTGTGCACAACGGTGAGTATATGAGGCGTTGGGCATTTTGAAATACCAATCTTTCAAATTACTACCTTGATTATATAATGTTAAAATGCTCATATTTACCACTATCTGACCAATTTTTTATATTGCGTGTTGGTAGCTGCTTTATTCTATAATTTTATTATTTTTCTGATTAAATTATTCTCTTTTGTTTGATTTTTTAAAATGTAAACCCCATTGGTTAAATTATTGAGCCTTATTTGTTCCGTATTTTTTGTTTGCTCTAAATCCTTTGTGAAAAGTCGAATTCCGTTTAAATCTAAAACTTCAATAATCTGATATTCGGGTTTGATTTCTACTGTGAATGTTTCCTCAAATGGATTTGGGTAAATGTTAATAATTCTATTCGTTTTCTCTTCAATCCCAAATTCACTTTTAATTGTAAGTATTATAGTATCTGTTTCAAAACAAGGCCCATCTGCTACTTCAACCCAAACAGGGAATGTTCCAACCCCATAATCACTTCCGGTTATTGTAATCTTATTAGAAGATGATCCATCAGACCAAGAATAAAATTCGAATTCATCTGGTATGGAAAATATAATTGTATCGTTTTCTCTTATCGTTGTATCTACACCAATATCTATTGAGAACCCGGGGTGAATCCCAACATTTATTGTATCATATAACCAACATCC
>JAADJA010000182.1:4495-9015 GCA_013151015.1 Chlorobiota bacterium | reverse complement strand
TTGGTTGCAACCATATTTTAATTTGGAAATTATGAAAACACTAATTACAATTATATTCTTTATTATTTCAAATTCTGTTTTATTTGCCCAGTTAAAAACCGAAGCTTACTTTGGCATGTCGAACAGAATGGATTATGCTGAGGGCTTAATTGAATATTATGATGGGGGGTATTATTTTTTGGGAGGTTATGAATATGAAAAAGGCTGGACAATTAAGACAGACATCAATCTCGAGCATTTATGGGATTTTACTTTTGAATTTCCTTCCGTGCCTGTTTATGTTAAAGGTTCTGTAAAAGATACAGCCGGAAATATCTATTTATGTGGATCTGTGGATAGTTGGCCATTTGTTGCTAAAATGAATTCCTGTGGCGAAAAACTATGGTGTAAAGTTTTGAAATATGAAAATGAGTTTAACTATGGTTATAGCAAAGACATTATAATAACATCAAACAACAATATCGTTATTTTAGTAAAATATGATTCAGAGGATGAGATAAATGTAATTCATTTAATTAGCTTATACGAAAACGGTGATGTGTTATGGATAAAGCCTTATGCATCAAAAAATGATTATCCATGGATAGCGGAGCCAAACGGATATTCATTAAAGGAAATCAATAATAATTATTATATTTCTGGAAAATGTTACTGGCCATATCCCGATGACACGACACATTGGTTTCTCCGTCCTTTGTTTATTGGCATCGACAGCTTGTTTAATGAAAAATGGATATTGCCGTTTTATCCTTTAGACTCAATTTATGGAAAAGCTTATAAAACCATTCCCCTTAATGATTCAATATTTATGGGAGTTGGTATTAGAAGGTTAGCAGAAAGCAAAGATCATAGTTTATTAATGTTTTATAATAAATCTGGTGAAGAAGTAGGATATCGGGAGATAACCAATAGTCAAATTGGCCCTAATATTAATAGTAACGAAATAAGGGATATACAAAGGATTAACGACACTCTATTTATGACTGCTTCATTTTTTGGTCTAGACAATTCTGAAAATCCAGCAGGTGAATTTGTTATTGATACAGCAGCTAATTTATACAATTTTGAATCCAGGCCAAATACTTATATCCCCAAACTAATCAAGACTTCTGACAACAACTATATTATAGCCAACAGCATAGATGAAAACAAAGGCGACAAGGATATCTATGTTTACAAAATAGACGAAAACCTCAACGATGTACCTTTCGATCCCACACCGCATGTTTACGACAGCCTTTGCCCGGGTGGCATACAATCGGGCAATATAGATTTATCTGATTGCTTTGTGTGGACAAACATAGGCGATGCGCCCGGCCCGGCGGAGTATTACGAAAGTATAAAGCAGATTCCAATAAAGGCATATCCAAATCCCGTAAGTGATGGAAGCATTACTTTTGAGTTTGAAAACACCGAACACCACAACAATATGGAACTAAGGTGTTTAGATATTTATGGAAAAGAAATCTTCTCCACAAAAGTTTACAGATACCAAACAGAAGCCGTTGTTGATATCAGCAAGATAAAAAGAGGGATGTATGTTGCAGTAATTTACAGCAATGGTTTCCCTGTTGGAAAGTGCAAGTTCGTGGTACAGTAAAACCCGTTGGGCCGAAGCAAGCCCGTGCGTTGGCGTCCCGATGGGTTGAAAGGGAAATGGCGTGTTCCCCGTCCCCCGTCCTGAAGGACGGGGAAACTCATAGGTTGCGGTCAAAAACGATGTGAACAGGTAAAGTGACTGTTCCAGGCCTTGTACAACTTGGAAGGTCCGGAAAAAACACACTAACTTTGGGTTATGAAAAAAACGACCATTTTAGCAAGTGGATTCCCCACCCTTACGCACATGGCCAAATTCAGTGGTTCGAAATGGCAGCCGTTGTTTGGCCCGGATTGCCCTTGCAAATGCAATAGTTCATCTCGTTGTACGCTTCCTGTTGAATAAGCCGTGTTTAACCGATGTTCTATTTGTTGTTTTTTGGGAACAGCGAAAAACATAGGTGTAATGTCGAGGTAAAAGGAATCGCTGCCATTGATTTCTTTTCCTGGTTTGTTTCCCAAAATAACCCCATTTTCCAAATATAGGAAAGCCAATTCCATTTTGAAACATTTATCTATTATTTTGGATATTGTTGATAAGTTTGGAAATCCTTGTATCGTTGTGATATATAGGATTTTTGAGGTTTGGCTGTCCCTAATCGGATTTTGAGGGGATTTATGGAATTAAATTTGCCAAAGCCAAAGCGAGCAGAATATATTTATTTTAATATGATATCCTTTTTAGATTTTACATTCTTGAAGTGGTTTAAAAATTCATTTTTTATTGGGTATCCTTTTCTGTAGTTGATAAATTAATAGAGGAAAATTACAATTAATTCCGGCAAGGCCGGAGAAGCGATGGCGATTTCACAGGATTCCATAATAAACGATCTAAAACTAAAGGTGAAGTTCCTTGAGAGGCAAAAAAACCAGCTTTCCGAGGGAATCGAAGAGAAGTTGTTGCTTTGGCTTGTTACCGAAACCATCAACCAATCAAAGACAAAGGATGAACTCTTGAACGGGGTTCTTGAACGTATTTCCGAGATCCGTGATATCCCTTTTGGCATCTGTTGCAAAATCAATGAAGACGAAACGGATGTGCTTGCCAGCTACCCCAAATTACCAAAGAAAAGCAAAACCCCATGTGATTTTGGGTTTAGTGAAGGATTGTTCAAGAAACTAAAAACCGGCCCCCAGTTTATCCCCCAGGCCTCTTTTAAGGAAGAGGGCATTTTCCTGAACGAGGATATCAACCTTGAACCAACGTTTGTTTCCTTGTTCCCGTTCCAAAGTTTGTATATCCCTTTCGGCGTGTTTATGTTTATCGAGACCGATTCCGACAAGGACAATATTTCAGGGATCGGTGTGGTAATTAACCAGGTAATCAAGACGGCCGTTGAAAAACTGGAGAAGCTTACCCTTCTGGACGAACTCAAACAATTGAACATTGATTTTGAAGAGAAATTGAACGAGCGGACCGAAAAGTTGACCGATTATAATAAACAGCTTAAAAAGGAAATCCGCGAACACCGGAAGATTGAGGCAAAGCTGAAAGAAGAAAAGGGGATTGCGGAAAAGGCTGATGAGCTTAAGTCCTCCTTCCTGACAAATATGAGCCACGAAATCAGGACCCCTTTAAATGGGATACTTGGGTTTTCTGAGATTTTGCGAAAAAATGACCTTGATTCGGGAAACAAGGACAATTACATCAATATTATAAAATCATGTGGCAAATCCCTTTTGAAAATCGTGGACGACGTAATTGATCTGTCCAAAATCGAATCGCAAGATATTGAGGTTGTTGAAGAAGATTTTCCGGTTTCAAAATTGATGACCGAGTTGTACGATCATTTTAACAATGATGAATTGTTCCGTCAGCGCGAAAAAGTTGAGTTGCGATTAAATATCAACCTGAATGGCAATACCCTGATAAGGAGCGATAAGCAGAAGATTTGGCAAATTATGATCAACCTGATTGGAAATGCCTTGAAATTTACCGAAGAAGGTTTTGTGGAGTTCGGGTGCAATATGAAATCGGTACGTAATGGGAAAGCCGGGGGGCGTGATTTGATATTCTTTGTAAAAGATAGTGGGGTGGGGGTTCCAAAAGGGATGCAGGAGTCCATTTTCGACCGTTTTGTGAAAATCGAATACGAAATTTCAAGTGTTTTTGGTGGTACGGGCCTTGGGCTTACCATTGTCAGGGATTTGGTGAGGCTCCTTAAAGGGAAGATATGGGTAGAGTCGGAAGAAGGTAAAGGTTCCCGTTTTTACTTTGAAATCCCCAATGCGGTTTTGGTGGTCCCTGAAAAGAAAAACCCTTCCATCCCGGAAGAAAAGGATTTGTTCCAATGGGATGAAAAATTGGTCCTGGTCGTGGAAGATGATCCCATGAGCTATATTTATTTAAAGGAAGTATTGAAGACGACAGGGGCGAAATTATTGCACGCATCAGATGGAAAGCAAGCTGTTGAAATGGCCTATCATAACCCTGATATAGATTTGATATTGATGGATATAAAATTGCCCGAGCTGGATGGTTACGAAGCAACCAGGCAAATAAAGCAGTTCAGGAAAGAAGTGCCCGTGATTGCCCAAACTGCCTATGCCATGACGGATGACCGTAAAAGAGGTATGGAAGTGGGCTGCGCTGCTTATATTACAAAACCCATAAACAGACAAAAACTATTACAGACGATGGATGGGATAATGAAGGAAAGTTAGGAGCATAAAGAATTTTCTATCCTCTTGTATTCTGCTCAATAAACAAGAAGATCATAACAAAGAGGGGTTCTCCCTCTTTGTTTTTTTGCCTGAAAAAATCATAAATTCCTGAATTAATCAGGTTAGAACAAAAAATCAGTGTTTACGGATTGCCCTTCCTGTTCCCCGGAAAAATTCAAATAATGAAGTGTCTTGTGTGCATTTACCAAAGCATATCCCCAATGGGTTTCAAAAAGGCGGGTGATTTCGGCAACCGCATT
>JAADJA010000182.1:0-4398 GCA_013151015.1 Chlorobiota bacterium | reverse complement strand
GAGCGTTGTCATTGGGATCGCTGTTGTCGATAAACCAAAATTCATCATCCTTGTCGAATACTTTCCGTAGGACATTAAAAAGAGTTTCCCATTCCTCTTCGGGCAGGAATTTTTCAAGGGCATCCTGGTTTTGAACCGTAATGTTGGGGAGCAGGGAGCCTTTGACATATAGGAGAGGAGCCACCTTTAGCAGGTAATCGAACAGTTGTTGTTTTGAATAGGTCTCGGCCTTGGCCATGAAAGTACAGTAATCATTGGCAACCATCAACATCTCAAGTACATTCTTTGAATAAACCGGGTGATTGGGGATTTCGGACATCGTTTGTGTTTTATATTGTTATTTTTGCACCGCAAAATTCTGCAAAATATTCGGGTTATCAACTTTTGATGTAAAAATAAATTTCAATGTTCAAAATTATATCTTCCCTGCTAAGGCAGTTTGTTTTCTGGATGCTCATGTTTGCAATTGCAAGAGGAGTATTCCTTTTGTACCATATCAAACTGCTGGCTGCAAACCATATCCCCTTTTCTGAAGCAATGGGTGTCTTTTGGCATGGGTTGCGCCTCGATATTGTAGGGGCCAGTTATGTATTGATATTCCCTTTTTTTCTCCTTTTCATCCAATCGCTTTACAGTCCGAAATGGCTAAATTATATAAACCGGTTTTACACTTTTTTGATGTTGTTGCTGTATTCCTTGATCACAACGGCAGAACTTGGGATTTACAATGAATGGAAAACCAAACTGACCGCAAAGTCGCTGATGTACCTCGATCACCCCGCCGAGATTTATAATTCGAGCCAGACGGGTACCTTTTTCCTCCTGATTTTTATTTTCCTGGCCCAGATTGCTTTAGGGTATTTGTTGTATCAAAAATATTTTTATGAAAATCTAACGTGGGTGAAAAGGAGTTTTGTGTTTTCTTCATTGTTCCTTGTCCTTACGCCCGGATTTCTGTTAATGGGCCTGAGGGGCGGTATCCAGCCCATCGTCATAGTACAGAGCAATTCCTATTTCTCGAAGCACAATATCCTGAACCTTGCGGCAACCAATTCGGGCTATAATATTTTCCACAGCATTTTTGAGAATAAAAAGAACATGAGGAAAAACCCTTTTGCCGTTTACGATGAGGCCAAAGCCAAAGCTGTTGTGGAAAACCTCTATGCAGTCCAAAAGGACACAACGGAATATATTCTAAAAACCAAAAGGCCGAATATTGTGTTCTTGATGCTGGAGAGCTGGTCGGCTGACTTTATCGAATCCCTTGGCGGGATGCCAGGGCTTACCCCCGGAATTGCAAATATGGAAAAAGAGGGGATTATGTTCACCGGTTTTTACCCGACCGGTACCCGTTCCGAGCAGGGCATTGCCAGCATATTAAGTGGTTTCCCGGCCACACCGTTGACTTCGGTCACCATTCAGCCTTCAAAATACGGTGGACTTGAGAGTTTTGTGAAAGAGTTGGAAAAGGTTGGTTATTCCACTTCATTTTATTTTGGAGGGGAATTGGTTTATGGGAATATCAAAGGCTATGTTTATTTTAACGGGTTCGACCGGATAACGGAGGGCTACGATTTCCCCGGGAGCGTGCCTCGCGGAAAACTGGGCGTGCAAGATGCCGATGTACTCGACAGGCAATTAACGGAGATAGGAAATGACAGCAGGCCTTTTTTCAGTATGCTGTTCACAAGCAGTACCCATTCCCCTTTTGACATGCACACCAAATTGCAAAAGCTTTGGGACGAAAAAGACCAGAACCTCTATCTTAATTCGGCCATTTATGCGGACAGTTGTATTTCGGAATTTTTCCGCAAGGCCAAAAAGGAAGACTGGTACAGCAATACTTTGTTCATCCTTACGCCCGACCATAGCCATGTGACCTATAAAAACCATAACTATTATTCGCCGGGTTACCACCATGGGTTCCTGTTGCTATATGGCGATGTATTAAAGGATGAATTCAAGGGGAAAAGGATAGGGACAATCAGTTCACAGGTAGATATCCCCAAAACCGTACTCACACAGTTGGAAATGGATGCCGCTGGGAAATTCCATTGGAGCAAGAACCTTTTCAACCCCTATACTAAGCATTTCGCCACCATCTCTTTTGAGGAAGGGCTTGGAATGATAAGGCCACAAGGTTTTATATTTTACGATGGTTCCAAAAAACGGATGATGAACACCAATATCCCCGAAGGAGACCGGGATTCGATATTATTGGAAGAACAATCCTATTTGCAAGTGCTGTTCCAGGAGTATTTGGATTTGTAAATTGAAAATGCCTTTAACATTTGCATTATAATTTGTATATTTGAAAAAAAATTAGGGGAGGTGTTCCTTTTCATAAATAAATAACAATTCCTTAAAAATGAAAAAGCCTGTTTCAATATTGGAAGATATAAAACGCATTGTGATGCGAAAACACCCCCATGCAAAAATATATCTTTATGGATCAAGAGCTCGGGGGACAGCAACGAATGAATCGGATTGGGATTTCTTGATACTCCTGAACAGGGAGAAGATTACCAATGAAATAGAAGAAGAATTAATAAGCCCGATGGTTTATTTAGAAGAGGAATGGAATTCCAAGTACAGGATTACCCCTTTTTATCACAATGTTATGAAGGAAGGGCAACTGTTATGAAATTTGTTTTGAACAAAGAAAACCAAATGACTGGTATTTAAACCAAGTATAATGCCCGTTATAGTTGCAGATGGCGGAGAGGTAGTTATTGGTTATTGCTAAAACGGTTCTACTACCATTTTCATGGGTAAATAAACCTCTTATTTATTCCATTATCTACATTTCTAATGCTTCAATGATTGAATGCAAGAAAGCCTGGCTGATCGGCAGATAGGCGGGAATGTTTGTTGTGCAAAGCCTTGACAATGTAATGTTTACATTTATGATGTATTAAATTCTTGCATTGAGGCCTTCAATCATTCGCGCATTTTTGAATTTTCTTTATATTCCAGTTTTTTCATTTTCCACCAAATTCGCAGTTGTACCACTAAAACGAATAGCTCACCCCCACCATCATATTAAACCTATAAGAAGGATAATTGTACCATCGGTAATAACGTTGCCCTAAAAGATTATTGAAGTTCACGAAGCCGGACAAAGTTTTTGAATAGTGGTATTCAACACCGAGGCTGATATCGGCAATCCCCTTAATTTCTGCTGGAACCTGGACTGTGGTGGTAGTGTTTCCCGTTGTTTGGGTTTCAAAATCCCGGGCATACATTTTACTTGTGGTCTTTAGCTCAGCTTTGATGATGAACTTATCCTGGATATTATAATCCACCATCCAGCTTACTTCAAGGGCGGGTTTATGCCAGGGTTTTTCTTCGTTGTCCATAAAATAACTGTTGTACTTTCCGCGCAACATGGTACTCAGTTTTTCATTGTACCTAAAGCCAAATTCGGCAATAACACGGGAGTACTTTACCCGGTCGTAAACAATGGCAAACTGGTTGTTCAGGCCATCGCCCATGACAGAGGCCGTGTCGTTTACGAAAAAAGGCATGTTGTCAACGGTGGAATTTATGAAACTCAAATTGTAATCCAGGTATTTCCCAAGCCGCCCTTTCAGCCCTCCATATTGCTCGAATTTATAGTTGGTGAAGCGTTTGTCCAAATAAGGGTTGATATACGGGTTTTCGAGGCTGATGGAATTGAAACTGTTTTTTACCAGGCCACCCTTGATCCCTGCATAGGTTATCAACGCATTCTTTACAACCACTACCTCAAGATGGAGCGTCGGGTAAAAATGGACATAGATGGACGAATCGGATTCGAGCATGGTATTGAGCCCAAGGTAAAACTTGTACTGTGAAAAACGCAAGCGGTAAAAGGGGTTGATTTGGATGATGCCCGAATTGTCATTTGCTATAGAATCGGAGTTGAAGTAATAATCCACTTTGGTTTCGAGGCCAAGGATTTGGTCATCCGTGAAATTGAAAAAGTTCACGTCCTTGGACAAATCCCCTTTGAAAAGGATATTGTGTTCCCGGGAGTCGAATTTGTCGAACAAATATTGATAATCAAACGAAAATGAGTGCTTGGGTTTATGGCCCTTTGTGTAGTTGTCCTCAAATTTGAATGAAGCTCCAAGACGGTTATAGGATTGTTTAAAATCGTTTTTTGACAGTGATATTTCAGGGAAATCATCCGGCTTAAAGCCATAATAATGAATCGAGTTTTTTTTGAACCATGCATTTGAAGTAAGCGTGTGGGATTTGAAAAACCTTTTGCCCCTTACGTTGAATTCGTTGTCGCTGTACCCTGCAGGGGCATAATCCTTTATTTTCCCACTTGATGATAGGTGTTTGATGTGTACACCAAAAGCCCCTTTTTTGGAACGGAGGTTATTGGCATAAAACTCAAGGTAAGGTGTA
>JAADJA010000071.1 GCA_013151015.1 Chlorobiota bacterium | reverse complement strand
TATCCATTGAACAAAAAAATCAAAACGAAGCCGAAGCTAAAAAACTTTTATCAAGTGTTGATGATTATCTGCTTAGTGAGTTAGGAATTAATTTACCCGAACCTCCCGAAAACACTCTGAAAAACAGAATGTTTACTGTATCGTTAAAAGATATTTCAAGCAGTAGGTTTGGCCCAATTTATCATCAAGTATATTATCAAGATTTATTATTAGCGATTGAAAATTCAGCATTTGATAAGTCAAAATTAGGTATTCATCTATCTGAAATAACTTATGGTGCATCTTTTAATAATCATTATGTTTCAAAAGGAATTCCTCTTTTAAGAATTAAGGATTTAAAACGAAATAAAATTAGTGTAAATAAAGTAGTTTATCTTCCCGTAGAAGCGAGAAGTAAATTGGGAAATTGTTTTGTAAACACTAATGATTTCTTGATTACAAGAAGTGGAACTATTGGTATTGTTGCAATTGTTCCAAAAGATATTAACGGTTTTGCTTTTGGCTCTTTTATGATTAAATTTAGGTTGTCTGAAATAGCTAATTTGAACAAAGAGTATTTGTCATATTACCTTAATAGTATCTTACTTATTAAAATAGTAGAGCGAAATAAAATTGGTGCAATTCAAGGAAACATAACTATACCAACTATTAAATCTTTACCTATTATTTTACCCCCTCTCGATAAACAAAAAGAGATAGCCGGGCATATTTCAGGAATAAGGGAAAAAGCACAAAAACTAAAAGACCAAACAGCAGTGGCATTAAAAGCAGCATACAAGGAGATTGAAGATATACTTATTGGAAATTGATATTCGTAAAGGAAGTTTGTAAACCCCCATTAATTAACATTACAAAAATATTCAAAATGCAAAAAATCCTAATTATAATTAACGATGCCCCTTACGGCACGGAGAAAGCCTACAATGCTTTACGAATGGCAACGACATTGTTGAAAGAACATGGCAATGATGTGGAAGTGAAAATCTTTTTGCTGGCAGATGCCGTCTTTTGCGGTTTGCCAAACCAAAAAACGCCCAACGGTTATTACAACATCGAACGCATGTTGAAAATTGTCCTCAGGGGCGGCGGGGAAGTGAAAAGCTGTACCGGTTGTGCCGAAGCCCACGGCATCCATGAGCTTGATTTCATCAAAGGTGTGAAACTGAGCAATATGAAGGCGTTTGCGAAGTGGACGTTTGAGTGCGATAAGGTTTTGACATTTTAAACGTCCCGCAAACCAGTTGTGTCGAAGAAAGCCCGTGGGGTGGCGACCCGACTGGTTGAAAGGAAGGGCATTAACCCTTTCCTGGGCTTGCATTCACCTAATGGCTTAGAGCCGTAGATTGAATACATTCCCCCGAACCCTAATTGCTTTCCTTGAACCATTTCCGGCCTACCCAACCATAATCGAAGTCTTTGCATACTGGTATTTGCTGCTGAGCACTTTTTTGCTGAGCATCATGGCAATGGATAAGATACCGATCCGTCCCACGTACATCGAAATAATTATGATTGCCTTTCCTGCGTTCGATAAATCGGGTGTGATGCCAGTGGACAGCCCAACGGTTGCGAAAGCCGAAAATTCCTCAAAAGCAAGTTGGACAAAGTTGATATCCGGGTCGGTGATGCTCAGGGCAAAAATGGATGCACTGATAACGAAAAGTGCATATACGAGGATGATATAGGCTTTGTTGACAATCTCGAAAGGGATGTTCCTTTTAAAAAATTCCACATGTTTTTTGCCACGGATCGTGGCAATCGTCGATTTAATAATTAAAGCAAAAGTCGTAACCTTGATACCTCCGCCCGTTGAGCCCGAACCCGCTCCCACGAACATCAGCATCATAAAAAACAATAATACCGGCTTTGTGAGGCTGGCGATATCAATTGTGTTGAAACCGGCCGTTCGTGTGGTGATGGACTGGAACAAAGAAGCAACAAGGGCATTGCCAAAATTCTTTCCCGCAAGCACGCCGTTTTTTTCCAGGATAAAAAACACCACAGTACCTGTCAACACTAAAATCCCCGACATCCGTAGTGTAATCTTTGTACTTACATGATAGGATTTCCATTTAAAGTTAAAACGTTGGCGGATATTGGAAATGCCAAATAAATCCTGCAAAACGAAAAACCCCAACCCGCCGGTAACAACCAAAAGGGCAATAATAAGTTGAAAATGCACCATGTTCTTCAGGCCGATCTGGTAGAGATTGTCGCTGAACAATGAAAACCCTGCGTTATTAAAGGCAGAAATAGCATGGAACACGGATGAAAAAACCTTTTCCTCATTATTGGCGAAATGGATGGCGTTTCCCCAGGAGAAATAAAGCAGGAAACTACCCGCAATTTCTATGGTAAGGCTCCATTTGATAATCGCGCGCAAAATCCTGCGTGTATCCGAAAGTTGTTCGGCACTCAGTAGATCCTTGATAAGCGATTGGTACTTTAATCCGCCCTTCCGTTGTGAAAGTGTGGCAAAGAAGGCGGCAAAGGAGATAATATTGATTCCGCCCAATTGAATCAAAACCATGATTATCACTTTTCCTTTCAGCGTAAAAAACGTAGCCGTATCCACAACGGTGAGCCCGGTAACACAACTGGCACTTGTGGCCGTAAACAGGGCATCGAGAAAATGAAAGTGGCCGCCAGTGGTCATTTCGGGGAGCATCAACATCCCGGTCCCGGCAAGTATCAGGAAAATAAACGATAGCACCAGCAAAGTGGCCGGCCCGGTTTTCAGGTGTCCCAAGCCCGAAGCGGTGTGGCTCAGTTCCCAAAAAACAATTACGAGAAAATAAAGCTGAAAAAGCAATAAGGTGTGATTCTCGACAAACAACTTAATGGAATGGAAATAAAGGATGCTTTCAAAAAATACGGGAAACAGGGCATCAACAAAAAAGACCAGCAAAACCACACCTTCGAACCATCGTTTTCTGATAAAATCCAAGGGGTGGAAATCGAAGAAAAGTTGGACAATGTAACGGACAAGGAAAAAAACCAAGCTGAACCGGACAAGGAAAAAGTTGAAACGGTAGGATAGTTCCGTTTCGGAAAACCCGTAATAATAGACCACTCCGGCAATCACAAAAAAAGCGACCAATACCGTGAAATAGCGCAAAACCCCGAGGATGCTTTTTTTGTAACCGAATATATTCAGGTTGATTTTTTCCCTTATCTTAAAAAAACGGTTCATTTATCAATTGTTGATTTCGATAAACTTTTCTATGTCCACGTCCCGGCCAAACACAAGCATATTGTCTTGTTCCTCGATAATGGTGGTCGATTGGGGAACGCCCGTTAAATGCGATTCTGTCATTACTTCTTCGCCTTTCAGTTCTTCAAAATCACGTTTGATCGTGATAAGGTTTATGCGGTATTTGTCCCTCAAACGGATATCTTCCAGGGTCCTGCCGAGGATTGACTTCGGTGGTTTCAATTCGGCAATGGAGAAGCCATCGGGCAATTCGAGGTAGGAAATGATGCTTGGGTGTATCAGGCGTTCGGCCACAAGTGCACCCACTTCAAATTCCGGTTGGAATATTTCCTTTATGCCCAGTTTCTGCAAAATGAGTTTGTTGGCATCGCCCTTGGCACGGGCAATGATCCGTTTCGTTTTCAATTCGATCAGGTTAACGGCACAAAGCAGGAGCTGTTCAAATTCCTCCCCGATGGCGATGACCACTGCGTCAAAGTCCTGTATGTTTTGCATGATCAGGGCTTTTTTGTCGGTTGCATCAAGGGCTACCGCATAGGCCACGTCCGAAGATATGTAGTCCACCTTGTCCTGGTTTGAATCTATGGCCAGGACCTCTGCGCCTTTTTTCGAAAGGGATTTGGCAATTGCTTCCCCAAATTGCCCAAGCCCGATAACCGCAAATTGCTTGTTTTTCATTGCTTGTTTGTTTTTATGCAAAAGGCAAAGTTATCTTTTTTGGAGTATCCGCATACTATTTTCATCAAAGTTTTTGATTTCTTGTTTGTCGTTCGATTCTTGGCATGGGTTCTGTAAGGGAATGCTGATTTCTGACGTTTAACAATATATGGAAGCTGTTTGAACCTATCTGTCTGCCGACAAAGGCAGGCAAGGGCAAATTCTTGCAGGCCAACATAAATGCAAGCCTTGATAGTTGTTTTACGTCAAAGTTGGAAACAGAGATTAATGTTGATAAGAAAGAAAATATTGATCGTGGTTTTTGCCATGATAACCGGCTTTGCCGGATTGATGGCACAAACTGCCCCTGACGCTACATCCCATATCCTGGAAGTGGAATGGGCCAATGATGTCTGGACAGGGACCGACCGGTATTTTACCAATGGGTTAGAGTTAGGATATTATAATCCGTTTTTCAGAAAATTGCCTTCTTCTTATATTTTATTGCCCGACAAGAAAGGTGAAACCGTTTACCAAGGTCTTACATTGACCCAACATTTTTTCACACCAGACCTTCATTTTGCGGAAAGCTTTACGAACGACCGCCCTTTTGCATCTTATTTGCTCCTTGGCCATCGAAAAATCTCGCTGAACAAAGAAAAACGGATACGCAAGCAGTCGGAGTTGCAGATTGGGATATTGGGGAGGTATTCCGGAGGTGAATCAATCCAGAACGGCATCCATAAAGTATTACCAACTTCTGAACCCGTGGTGGGTTGGGATAATCAGCTACATGCTAACCCAGCCCTGAATTACAAGATGGTATTTGAACATGGTTTGTACAATACCAAGGGCTTTGAGTTGATGTCGTTGGCCAATATAAACCTGGGTATCCCTTATACGGATGTGGGCGGTGGACTTAAAATGAGGCTTGGCCATATGAACGATTATTTTTCGGGTTTTGGTGTCAACAATAAAAAGGGCTGGCAACTTTACTTTTTTGCGGAAGCAGGTGCAAAGTACGTGGCTTACAATGCAACCCTGGAAGGTGGATTATTATATGACAATGCTTATGTCATGAAAGATATTGACCGTTTCGTTATACAATCCCGTCTCGGGCTGGCTTTTACAATGAAAAGTTTTGGTATCGAAGTTGGCCAACAAACCATTTCCCGCGAATTTAAGACAGGACGATCCCATATGTGGGGATATGTTACTTTCCGGTTTGCGTTTTAAAAACAAGAACCCATTAACAAAAAAACCGGATGGATTGAAGGGCATCAATGATTATCATTTCAATGGGTTGGGTTTTGAAGGGCCCGATATGGTTGCTGTAAAATAATATGCCCGCCTGATAATCCTGACGGGCATATTTAATGGACATTTTTCCAACTCAATAAGGTTCTGATTATATTTTTGTCATTATCGATAAGGAAACTGATCCTTGCATTACATTTGCAAAAAAAATGTTCATGCCTTTGATATACGAAGGCAAATTACTATAATTGCTGCAAAAGCCATTGAATCTTGGTTTCTTGCTGATTCGGAAACCTTATCGGATTTATTTAACGAAGAGTATGAACACGTAAATCCTGAAAACATAGAGGGGTAAGCTTTTGATATGTTAAATGAGGAATTCTTTAATCATACAGGAAAAGGTTTAAGTAAAAGAAGAAATCTTCATGCAAAATATCTTATCAATGAAGGTTTCTCAATTGAAAACGTTGCCAAACACCCCAACTGCCCAAGTGCAAAATATTTCTTGAAAAAATTCTCCGAATTAAATCCCAATTCATAAATTTGCAAACATTAAAACAAATTACAGTTTTATTATTTAAAGGAGAGATATCCCCCTCAAGAGGGGGATTAAGGGGGAGGAACTTAAATCAAAAACTAATTTAAAAACAAAGCAAATGAAGCAACTTATCGAATGTGTCCCGAACATCAGCGAAGGCCGAGATGAAAACATTATCAAGCAAGTAACCGATGTGGTGGAAACCGTGGAAGGGGTGCGGCTGATCGACGTTGACCCGGGGAAAGCCACCAACCGTACCGTGATAACTTTTGTGGGCGAGCCGGAAGCCGCATGTGAGGCCGCTTTTAGGGTCGTGAAAAAAGCATCTGAATTGATTGATATGAGCAAACATTCAGGGGCACATCCCCGATTTGGGGCAACCGATGTATGTCCATTGGTCCCTGTTTCAAACATTACAATGAAAGAAACCGTGGAATATGCGCGGAAACTTGGGAAAAGGATAGGAGGGGAGTTGGGCATCCCGGTTTACAATTATGAGTTTGCCGCATTTACCGATGAAAGAAAAAACCTGGCAAATTGCCGTGCAGGGGAATATGAGGGCTTGAAAGAAAAATTGAACAATCCGCATTGGAAACCCGATTGGGGACCCGCAGGATTCAATGAAAACGTAGTCCGTACGGGTGTGACGGCCGTGAGCGCACGTAATTTCCTGGTTGCCTATAACGTAAACCTGAACACAACTTCCACACGACGTGCCAATGCCATCGCCTTTGATGTAAGGGAACGGGGACGGACGAAGCGGGAAGGCAATCCGTTGACAGGAAAAATCGTGAAGGACGAAAACGGAAAACCGGTAATGATCCCCGGAATGTTAAAAGCCGTGAAGGCCATCGGTTGGTTTATCGAGGAGTACGGGGTTGCCCAAATATCCATGAACCTCACAGATATTACGGTTACGGCAGTCCATGAAGCTTTTGATGCCGTGGTGAAAAGTGCAGATTCCCGGGGTATCCGTGTCACAGGTTCCGAGTTGGTGGGCGTTATCCCTTTGAAAGCCATGCTGGATGCAGGAAAGCATTATTTGAGAAAGCAAAAACGTTCCACGGGAATTTCCGACAGGGAAATAATCAAAATTGCCGTTAAGTCGCTTGGACTTGATGAATTGGGGCCTTTTGACCCGGACAAGAATATTATCGAATATATCCTGGAAGACAAATCGAAAAGGAAACTTGTGGATATGACGATTGCCGATTTTGCCAACGAAACAGCTTCCGAATCCCCCGCTCCTGGCGGTGGGTCGATTGCTGCGACCATGGGCGCATTGGGCGCTTCCCTTGGGACAATGGTCGCCAATTTATCGTCACATAAAAGAGGTTGGGACGACCGTTGGGAAGAGTTTTCCGATTGGGCAGAAAAAGGAAAACATTATCAGGATGAATTGTTGAAAATGGTGGACGAGGATACCAATGCGTTCAATAAAATAATGGATGCTTTTGGTTTGCCAAAGAAAAGCAAGGAAGATAAGGCAGCCCGTCACAAAGCTATTCAGGATGCAACTAAATATGCCATCGAAGTCCCTTATAAAGTGATGGAACTTTGTTATGGGTCCATGGAGGTGAACAAAGCCATGGCAGAAATCGGAAATCCGAATTCGGTTTCCGATGCGGGTGTTGGTGCCATTGCCGCATTGGCCGGCGTAAAAGGTGCTTATCTAAACGTGAAAATCAATACCGGCGATTTGGACGACAAGACGTTTGTAAAGGAAATCCTTGCAAAAGCGAAAGACATTATGGGAAAGGCCGCCCAAAAGCAAAAGGAAATCCTGGATATCGTTGATGGGAAAATGTAATTTTTTTTAGAGAGTTACCGCCTGACTTTTTAACAAATAACTTTTACCATATGGATTTTGGAATCGACTATACCCTGTTCAAATTGAATCCCGGTTCATTTGACCACCAAAGTAGTATCCACGGGATAAACCATACTTATCGTGTGATGTACCATGTTTTGCAAATTGCATCCGGACAGGATTTGAACAGGGAAGGGGTGACTGCTTTTTGTGCCGCCTATATCCATGATCTTGCCCGTTTGAACGATGGTTATTGTACCAAACATGGTGGCTGGTCTTCTGAAAGGAAACTTCCCATCTATAAAGATTTCTTTTTGGAAATTGGCCTGAACGTTACAGATTTAGAAAAAGTCGGAATTGCAGTCACGAACCATTCAATTCCCGAAGAACTTGATAAAAACGACAGTGCCTATCTCGTTACGGCTTTGCTGAAAGATGCGGATGCCCTGGATCGTATCCGGCTTGGTGAAGGGAATCTGGACATCCGGTATTTACGTTTCCCTGAAAGCAAAAACATGGTGGAACCGGCAAAGGAAATTTTTTTCGCCACAGATAAAAAGGGTTTTCGTAGTTTTGCTGAAATTTTGAATTTTATCAACGAATTATAAAGAACAATAAAAGATCAACAATTATGGTGAAACATATTGTAATGCTCAAGCTGAAAGACACAGAAAACAGGATCGAGAAACTTGAGAATGCCCTTCAATTGAAAAAGGCAATTGAAGCCCTGGGTTATAAAATCGATGAGGTAAAGTATATGGAAGTTGGCCTGAATTACAACGAAAAACCAACCGCGTTCGACCTTGTGTTGACATCTACATTTGATAACGGTGAAGCCCTTGATGCGTACCGGGGTCATCCCGAACATATCAAAGTCCTTGATTTCCTTGACAAGGTAACCGAAAAAACAGCCGTTGTTGATTATGAAATATAAACGTTGGAACGTGGTCAGCTAAGGCCATAATAAGGCGAAAGATTTGTTTCCTGACTTATCTGGTTTGATTCACTTATGGATTCAGGCTTTAACATATATTATGGAAATTAATTTTTATTTCTGCCAAACAAAATTGACTTTTGTACCAAATTAACATCATTCCCAATATGCTCGCATTTATTTTTCTTTTGCCCATTTCTTTTACCATTCCCGCAATCTTTGCCTGGAAGATATTTGAAAAAGCCGGTGAACCCGGTTGGAAGACCCTGGTCCCGTTTTACAATTTATATATCTGGTTGCAGATTATCCAAAAACCCTTGTGGTGGTACATCATCATAATGATTCCCTTTATCAATGTGTTCATGGTGATGTTGATGATCGTGGAACTTGCCAAGGGGTTTAACAAAAACGCACTTTGGGAGCAAGGTGTGGCCGTTGTTTTCCCGTTTGTTTATCTCCCTTATCTCGGTATTTCAAAGGATGAAAAATTTGTGCCTGCCGACAAAAGGAAGAAGATAAAGAAAACCGTTGTCCGCGAGTGGACCGATGCCATTGTGTTTGCCGTAATTGCCGCCACGATTATCCGCACATTCTTATTTGAAGCTTATACCATTCCTACTTCATCAATGGAAAAGACTTTGTTGCGAGGTGACTTTCTGTTTGTCAGCAAAATAGCTTTTGGTCCCAAAGCCCCGAACACACCCCTTTCGTTTCCATTTGTACACCATACCATGCCCTTGTCAACCGACAGGAAATCTTTTGTGGAATGGATCAAATTGCCCTATTTCAGGTTTCCCGGCTTGGAAAAAGTGAAAAACCTGGATGTGGTCGTGTTCAATTATCCCGAAGGGGATACCGTTTCAACGGTTTACCAAAGCAATGCAAGTTATTATCGATTGGTGAAAGCGTATGGCAGGAAAAGGGTTTGGAGCGACAAAAAGAAATTTGGGAATATCATTTACCGTCCGGTGGACAAACGGGAGAATTACATTAAGCGGTGTATAGGAATAGCTGGTGACACCTTGCAAATAATCAACCAACAGGTTTATATCAATGGAAAGGAACAGCCCTTGCCGCCGGATGCACAATTTAAGTATAAGGTGATTGCGCCGAAGGGGATCAATGAAAAGTTCCGGGACAAGGTGGATATTTCGACAGAAGATTATAATTATTGGAAGTACGATATGCAAGTTCCGTTAAGGGCCGGTGTTGCCAAACAAATTGTAAAAGTCCCCGGGATACGGTCCGTGGAAAAAGTATTGGCCCCAAAAGGGCAATGGGACCCTGATTTGTTCCCCTTTGATTCCTTGTACAAATGGAACCGTGATAATTACGGCCCAATTTACATCCCGGAAAAAGGTGTTACGATTCCCATTAACATGAAAAATATCTCATTTTATAGCCGTCTGATCGATGTTTATGAAAACAATGACCTTTCCGTTAAAAATGGTAAAATTTTCATTAATGGCAATGAGGCCAATACATACACCTTTAAAATGAACTATTATTGGATGATGGGCGATAACCGCCACAATTCAGCCGATTCAAGGTATTGGGGCTTCGTTCCCGAAGACCATATTGTTGGAAAAGCCTCGTTTGTCTGGCTTTCGCTTAACCCCGACAAAGGTTTGTTCGATGGGAAAATCCGTTGGGACAAATTGTTCAGGGTCGTGCGATAAAACAGATGAATATATTTGCCCTTTAAAGGAATATTATACATTTGCAAAAAAAAATCTAAATCAATAATTCAATAGTTTTAAAATGAAAACAGCAGAAATCCATACCGATAAAGGTGTGATGAAAGTGGAGTTTTTTGAGAAAGATGCTCCAGGCACAGTAGATAACTTTGTTACTTTATCCAAAAAAGGCTTTTACGATGGTTTGACGTTCCATCGTGTTATCCCTGACTTTGTGGTTCAGGGTGGTTGCCCCAACGGAAACGGAATGGGAGGTCCTGGATATACAATCAAGTGTGAATTGGATGGCGAAAACCAATACCACGACCGTGGAGTTCTTTCAATGGCCCATGCAGGAAGGGATACCGGAGGCTCACAATTTTTTATTTGCCATAGCCGGCAAAACACACAACACCTCGACCGTGTCCATACTGTTTTCGGTAAAGTGGTTGAAGGCCTTGATGTGATCGATGATATCCGCCAGGGCGATGTAATTCGGAAAATAGTTGTAATCGGGGATTGATCCCGAAAACGATAAAATGGAATAATATGAAAAATATAAAAAACAGTGTTCTGTTAATAATTGTTGGAATCTTGGTTTCTTCCTCAAGTTTGCTTGCCGGTGGAAAAGGTTTTCAGGGGATAATTATTTATAACATTTCCTATGCCGATGATTTGGATCCGCAAATGGCGACCATGATGCCGAAAACCCTTAAATTAATGATAAAGGGGAATAAATCACGGACCGAAATGATTACCGGGTTCGGAACAACCACTGTCCTATTTGATGGTGACGACATGAGTTCCGTGGTATTGATGGATATGATGGGGCAAAAATTTGCCATGAAAATGTCGCATGAGGAAATGGAAAAGGAAAATGAAGATGTACCTGAAACCATGGTTGAGGTCACGGATGAAACAAAGGAAATAGCAGGTTATGTTTGCAAAAAGGCACTTGTGAAATCCGTTGATGAAACGGATGATTTTGAGGAGTTTGTTTATTTTTCCGATGAACTTGGTTCCGGGATCTTAAATTCCAATAATCCGCTTTTCAAGGATATTGATGGTGTAATGCTGGAGTATGCCAACAGTGATAATGATGTGAACATGAAGATGGAAGCAATTTCCGTGGAGAAGAAAAAAATATCAGACAAAAAATTTGAGATTCCCGAAGGTTATAAAATTGTGACACAGGAAGAATTGCAAAATATGTTTGGGGGATAAAGGCTTTTTATATGTGCCAAATCTCCAAAAACCTAATCCAGTCCAGGAAAATCTATTTGCGGTTCTTTCTTTGTTTCTCTTCTTTCAAATTTGGAACCGATAGAAACATGATTGTTCGTGAAACCACAATTACGTAAGAAGAACCCATTTCCCTCGATTCCCCCGGAATAATCCAGCCTGTATTCTTTTCGTGCGGTATTATCCGCAGTAAAAACAGCTTTAGTGATTTCGTGCCATCCCGAATTATCATATACCCATTGGCTTTGGTACAAGGCCTTTCTTTCAAACACACCCTGATCGGGGATAAAGTTTTCGAGAAATGAATGAAGACGTTTCAGGTAGGTGTTCGTTTTTGGCCTTCGGAATTGTGCAATCAAATTCCACTTGCCTTTTTCAGGGCCATAAAAGTAAGCCACATAATCGGTGTTTCCATTACCGTCAGGTTTTGCGCCAAGCAAGAAGCCATATGTAATTCCGGCTTTCCAGTTGTATATTTTATAGCTTTGTCCGCCTGAACCCTCATTGCCAAACTCCCTGCTAGTTACTCCTTCTCCTTTTTTCAAAAGTTTGATTTTATAATCTTCTGGGATATCGGAAGGGTTGTTGGTTTTATAAGGGCTCCAAACAGAAAAAAGTATCCTTCGCTCGGTCATCGAATTTACCTGTATGCCAAAATAGCCTTCTGCAAAACCGTTCGCCATAAAATAAGACCCTGCCACATCCTGGCCTTTGGGGATTAAAAGCTCACTGTAAAACCATTTCATGTTGTCCACACCTGGGGGAATTTCAAAGTTTAAATGATCGGATGGCCCTCTTCTGCCAAAATAGAAATCATCTTTCACATATTTTATGGATGATGGGTTTTCCGATTTCAACAAAACTGCAAGCACATTGGCAAAAACCTCATCTTCTTTCTCCAGGCCTTTGATATCCACATAATAGTATCCGGTATCCATTATCTGAAAATCGCCAATAGGGTAATCCGAATAGGCAGTATCTGTAATTGTTATTTCTTTGGGATTATTTTGGAATATACATTTAAGCTTAGAAGCCCCTGATCTGACTTTTGCCCTCAAACCTATGGATATTTGTCCTGCTTCCCCGATGTAAAAAAACGTACGGATGGTTTTGTTTTTATCCTGCCAGTTGCGAATACCTTCGGAGGCAATCATTTCAGAAGGGACAAAAGTACCCTTGTCCAATATCCATGAATTTCCTGCGGTTGGGATTGAAATGTTAAAATCCATTTTTTTGTCCTGTTCATTTTCACAAGAGTACAGGAACAATAACAAAAGGACTGTTAAAACAAATATTGGTATTTTCATATATTTGATTTTATTGGGACTGTGTAGATTAAAACATAATTTGATTACTTTTTCTTGCCAAACCTATGATATGATCCTGGATGTTCCTTTTCCTGGGTCAAAGCATGATTTGCCCAAAACATGAGTCCCAGGAATAAACTGCTGACAATAATTTTTTTCATAAAATAGATAATCAAGAAGTATAATTAATTTATGGTCCATGCAGAAACAGCCTATTCCAATCAGGACATATCTTCGAGCAACCTGCTTTTTAACTGATTGGGCATCAGGTTGGGGATAAGCTTTCCGGCTATGGCATAGGAGATTTTCCCGGTTTCCTCCGAAACGATGATGGAAATGGCATCCGATTGTTCGGTAACCCCTACCGCCGACCTGTGGCGCAACCCAAATGTCCCGGGTAAATTGCGGTTGCTTGAAACTGGCAGGATGCACCCGGCCGCTTTTATTTTATTGTCATGGATAATCAGGGCTCCATCGTGCAATGGGCTGTTCTTGAAGAATATATTCTCGATCAATTCTTCAGATATCACGGCATCCAAAACCTTTCCTGTTTCCACGTACTGCTCAAGCGGGCTTTTGTTTGCAACGATAATCAATGCGCCCGTTTTGGACTCGCTCATATCGCGACATGCCAATATAATAGGATCAATATCCAGTTTTAAGGTTTGGTTAATGTCAAGACGCCAAAACAGGAACTTACTGTGTTTTTTCTTGATAAACCCCGGTGTTCCCAACATGAGCAGGAATTTTCGTATTTCAGGTTGGAACACAACGATCAATGCAATGAACCCCACACTGATAAACGCCCCAAGGATTTCACTTAGCAACTCCATTTCAAGGGCGGTGACCAGTTTCCACATTAGGTAAAAAGCCACGATCCCGAAAAAGATATTGATGGCAACTGTTCCTTTTAAAAGGTTGTAAAGCTCATAAAGCAGGAAAGCCACGAGCAGGATATCAAGGATATCGAGGAACTTAATATGGATCAATGCTAAAATCTCAGGGAACATTCGTTACAATTAAAATCCAAAAGTATTAAAAAAAAGATTCTGTCAGAAAATTAAAAAGAAGATTAATCTACAATGGGTGACCGTTGTGAGATGGCAGGTGAGGCAACATGAAAAAACAATTTATCGAATAAGCATATTCCCAAAATAATTAATCGGCAAGAGATTAAACACGATGAAAAAAACATCTGTCACTTTTCATAGGACAATAATCGAAAATAAATTTTAACTGCATGTTATTGCTCATATCCATGCAATTGTATATTGTGTCCAAATCAATACAGCTTTTCCCTTTTTAAAAGATAGGGGAGAAGTATCTGGTCAAAACCTTTATTGATATCCGCTTCGATAAAATCAATTTTGTATTGACCGCATTTGAGTTTGAGCAACTCTTTGGCCTCTGAAACTTTTTTGCGGTAAGACTCTTTAACTTCATTGGGGCTTACCTTGATTTCCCTGCCCGATTCCATGTCAACGAATTTATAGGGCCGGTTCTCAAAATCAAATTCCACCTCTTTTTGCTGATCAAGGACATGGAACAGGATTACTTCATGCTTATTGTGTTTCAGGTGTTGTAGTGCCGAAAGCAGTTCTTCGGACGAGGCATGGCTGTCCAGCATATCACTGAAAACGATGATAAGGGATCGTTTATGTAATTTTTCTGCTATTTCGTGAAGGGCCGTGGTGGCTGAAGTTGATTTCCTGATCGTGGAATCTTGTTGGGGAAGCAGCTTTTCCATTTCACCGTAAATGTAATTTTGATGGATGGAACTGGTTTTAGAAGGGGTATGGATTTCCACTTTCTCGCTGAAAAGGCTCAGCCCAAAGGCATCACGTTGTTTTTTTAACAAATATATAATGGCCGCCGCCGCATAAACAGAAAAAGTGATTTTATTCGGATCGTCGATGGAAAGTCGCTCCTTAACAGGAAAATACATGGAAGAAGAAATATCAAGGATTATCTGGCAACGTAGATTGGTTTCCTCTTCGTAACGCTTTACAAAAAGTTTATCGGTGCGCCCGAACAATTTCCAATCAATATGTTTAATGGACTCGCCCTGGTTATACAAACGGTGTTCGGCAAATTCGACCGAAAAACCATGAAAAGGGCTTTTGTGCAAGCCAACCATAAAACCCTCCACTACCTGTTTGGCAATGAATTCAAGTGAACCATATTGTTGTAACCGATGAAGATTGATTGAAGGAGCCAAGGTTTGAAATTTAAGTTAAAAGAAAGCCGGTTGCAGACTGTATAGTTGCCAAGTGACCCAAAACCTGCAACTACATTATCGCTTCCAACTTGTTCACAAGTACTTGTTTTGGAACCGCCCCAACTTGTTTGTCAACTACCTGACCCCCTTTGAAAAATAAAATCGTAGGGATATTCCTTATCCCGAATTTTGCCGAAACGCCCGGATTGCTGTCAACGTCCAATTTGCCAACAACTACTTTCCCTTCATAATCCTGTCCGATTTCCTGGACAATGGGGCCGACCATGCGGCAAGGGCCGCACCATTCTGCCCAAAAGTCAACGAGTACGGGGTTTTCTGCATTTAAAACGAGTTCTTCAAAGTTTGCATCTGTGAATTCTAAAGCCATGATTTGATCTCTTTAAAAGTGTAAATTCATTTTGGGGTCAAAAATATTGTTTTTTATTCTAATTCGTATGATAAATTAGAAAAAACTCAATGAAAGTTTTCTTTTCCCATTATTAATTATGCTTAATCAAAGAATCCCCTGCTTATCTCAACTTAAGGAAATGATAATCAATAATTGGTGTATAAAAACAGCATTCAAAAAAATGACTAAAGCGAAATTTCCTTGAGTTTCTGTGCAATCCAGACTTTGATTATTGATTGCCTGGTAACCCCAATCCTTCGAGCTTCCTTGTCCATCAGGTTTATCATCCAGATAGGAAAATCAACATTTATCCTTTTTTGGCTTTGCCCAGGTCTTTCCGATTTTGAAAAATCCAATAAACCGGAAATATCTTCACCCGAGTCAAATTTCTTATCAAATTCAGTAGCTTTCATATATTTCTATTTCGTTTTTTCTTGAACGTCTTACTGATATTAACCTGATTTTCATTGCCCTTATTGTGAAAATTGCCGACCAATGCCTTTTCTCAAGAATTGCAATTAATCAAAACCTTGTTTCGTCCAAGTTTTTGGCTTGAACAATTAACCTGTTAACGTAATCCCAAAGTTTTTGTGCATCAAGGAAATCAATTCCATGTTTTCCTTTAAATGATAGGCTTTTATTATCATCAAACCCAATACTTGACATTCATCAATATTATAAATGAGTAATAATTATGCAAAAACAGTATAAAGTTCAAATAAAAAATTAGGTCAATCTATACCCAACCCCCGGAACCGTTTCCACCTTCTTGATAAATGCTGCAACATCTACCTGTTTTTTAGTTGAGGGCATCTCAATGGAAATCCCCTGTTCCGGGTCGGAGATTTGGAATCTCAACCTGCATTTCCCATTTGATGTTTCGATAATATCGGAAAGGCCGGCAATAATTTCATCGGTAATGGCTTCAAGCGATAGCTTTACCAATATTTCGCTCGACATCTTTTCAAGGATTTCGGCCAATAGTTTAATATCGGTGATGCGTACTTCCAAATCGTCCCTGAACCTCCGTTCCGAAATTTTCCCTTTGAGGAACAAACTGGAGCCTTCCACCAGGAAATGTTTCAGTTTTAGATAATCTTCCGAAAAAAGGATGAACTGGTGTTGGTCGGTAAAATCCTCGATCACAAAAGTCCCAAAGGGTTTGCCGTTTTTGGAAGTTCGGTGCGCAACGGATGTGAGCGTCCCGGCAAAAGCAATGGATTTGTTTTTGAACTTGGCCATATTGTTCTTGATGTCATTGATTGAGATATTACAGAAATGGTCCATTTCAACCTGAAAATCCTCCAGGGGATGGCCTGACATATAAAAACCCGTGACCTCTTTTTCCTTTTTCAGTTGTTCGATTTTTGTCCAGTGAGCGCAATCCGGCATTTCGGGATCCTTTACCTCAATGTCGTCCATTCCACCGAAAAGACTTGCCTGCATGGAGTTTTCACGCTCCTGGTAATTCCCGGCAAACTTGATTACCTTTTCAAGGAAAATGGAATCTTCGGTGTTTTCCCTGTAAAAATATTGTGCCCTGTGCGTTTCTTCAAAACTGTCGAATGCACCGGCCTGGGCCAGGGCTTCAAAGCTTCGCTTGTTTACCGATCGTAAGTTCACTCGTTTTGCAAAATCAAATATGCTGGCATAGTTCCCGTTTTTCTCGCGTTCCTCAATAATGGATTGTGCGGCAGCTTCCCCCACATTTTTTATGGCGGCAAGCCCAAAACGTATTTCCCCTTTCATGTTGACCATGAAATCCAGGCCGCTCTCATTTACGCTTGGCCCCAAAACATTGATTCCGCTCCTTTTGCTTTCATCCACAAAAAAAGTAATCTTCTTTATATCCTTTAAATTATGCGTTAAAACGGCTGCCATATATTCGGCGGGATAATGCGCTTTTATATAAGCTGTTTGGTAAGCAATTAGGGAATATGCCGCAGAATGTGAACGGTTGAAACCATATTTGGCAAACTCCATCATGGTATTGAAAACATCCTCTGCTTTCTCCTTGTCGATCCCCTTTTCTGCTGCACCTTCGATGAAAATAACTTTTTGCTCCTCCATTATTTCCATTTTCTTCTTGCCCATGGCCCGGCGGAGCAAATCCGCTTTTCCAAGGGTAAAACCGCCCATGATCTGGGCCGTTTGCATGATTTGCTCCTGATAAACCATAATGCCATACGTGGGTTTCAGGATTTCTTCGAGGGAAGGGTGGGGGTATTCCACTTTTTCCTTGCCATGTTTCCTTCGGATAAATGTTGGGATAAATTCCATGGGACCCGGTCGGTAAAGTGCGTTCATGGCAATCAGGTCTTCGATTCCGGTAGGTTTTAGTTCCTTTAGGTAATTGCGCATCCCCCCCGATTCAAATTGAAAAGTCCCAATGGTATCGCCATTTTGGTAAAGCTCAAAAGTCTTTTTATCGTCAAGGGGGATTTTGTCAATGTCAATTTTGACCTTATGCCTTTTTTCAATATTGGCAAGTGCATCCTTGATGATGGAAAGTGTTTTCAATCCCAGGAAATCCATTTTCAGCATCCCGACCGATTCAACCAATTTCCCCTCGTACTGTGTAACATTCAAAGTAGAATCTTTGGCGGTGGCAAGCGGCACGTGGTTCTGTAAATCATCGGGGCCAATGATAACGCCACAGGCGTGGGTTCCAGTATGTCTTGCTGAACCTTCAAGGGTTTTGGCAAATTTGAGGGTTTTCTGTTCAAGCTCGGTTCCTGAAGTGGCGATTTTCTTTAGCTCAGGTACTTCCTTAAATGCTTTTTCCAATGTGGTTCCCGGGCGTTCGGGAACCAGTTTGGCTATCCTGTCGGCATCGGGAAGGGGAAGTTTTAAAACCCGGGCCACGTCACGGATAGCCGATTTTGCTGCCATGGTCCCAAAGGTCACGATTTGGGCAACACGGTTCTGTCCATATTTTTTAACCACATAATCAAGGACTTTATCACGGCCTTCATCATCAAAATCAATATCGATATCGGGCATTGTTACCCTTTCAGGGTTCAGGAACCTTTCAAAAAGCAGATTGTATTTAATGGGGTCGATACTGGTTATCCCGGTACAAAAAGCCACAGCCGAGCCTGCCGCAGATCCACGTCCGGGACCGACCGCTACGTCCATTTTCCGTGCTTCGGCAATCAGATCCTGTACAATGAGGAAATAACCGGGAAAGCCCATTGTTTTTATCACGTCCAGTTCAAAGTCGAGGCGCTCCTTGATTTCGTCTGTAATTTCGGGATAAAATATTTTTGCACCTTCGTAGGTGAGGTGCCGCAAATAATCGTCCTGGGTTTCAAAGCCTTCCGGTACGGGGAACTTGGGCAGGAGGATATCCTGGTGAATGTCAAATTCCTCCACTTTTTCAGCTATCTCCATCGTATTGGAAATAAGCTCGGGATGTTCCGGGAAAAGAGCTGCCATCTCGTCCGGTGACTTCAAGAATTCTTGTCCCGAATAGTGCATGGCCGATTTATCGTCAACGTCTTTTCCCGTGTTTAGGCAAATAAGGATGTGGTGGGCATCTTTATCTTCTTTGTTGATAAAATGCACATCGTTGGTGGCAATCGTTTTTATTTCATTTTTTTCCGCAAGTCGCAGCAATCCTTCATTGGCAATCTTTTGTTCGGGGATTCCATGGTTCTGGAGTTCCAGGTAATAATCTTCCCCGAAAACCCTCTTGAACCATTGTACTGCCTCACCGGCTTTTTCCTCGTCATTATTGAGGATGTCGGCAGGTATTTCCCCTCCGAGACAGGCGGAGGAAGCAATCAGGCCCTCGCTGTATTTTTCCAGGATTTCTTTGTCGATACGGGGCTTGTAATAAAACCCTTCAGTATAGCCCAATGAGGCAAGGCGCCCGAGGTTATAATATCCAATTTTGTTTTTTGCAAGAAGGATCAGGTGGTGGTAATGTTTTCCTTTTGTCTTTTCTTTCTTGAAACGGCTCTCCTTGGCCACATACATTTCGCAACCGATGATGGGCTTTATGCCTTGTTTTTTAGCCTCCTCAAAAAACTTCAATACACCGTACATGTTCCCATGGTCGGTAATTGCAAGGGCTTTCATCCCCATCTCTTTTGCTTTTTTTATAAGAAGGGAAATGTTTGCAGCACCATCAAGGATTGAATATTGGGTGTGGACGTGCAGGTGTGTGAATTCGGCCATAATATTTTAATAAAGTATTTTTTTGCGCAAAATATGCTAAACAAAAATGAATGGTATTTCTGAAAATCCTGATTTTAAGAGGATTCCATTTATTCCCTGAATATTTGGGGACGATGCAAAATTAAGGAAAAAGGAAAGGGGATGTTGGGGTGTTGATAAGTTTGGAAAAGTGAAAGGGCGAATATTTGATTTTACTACATTTGTCCCGATGAAATCAATACTGTCCCTGCTATTTCCAGTTATATTTTCCCTTTTGGGCTTGGCTCAGAATGGGATGTTGCCCATCCCTGATTTTGATGAAATGAAAGTGGGGGATTCTTTCCCGATTGTGTATGACCTTCGCGGTATTGGCCGGTTAAGCCCTGTGAAAGCCCAGCCATCAGGTGGTTGTTGGGCAAGTGCGAGCATGGGTGCAGTGGAATCGGTTTGGCGGACCTATGGTTTTGGGAAATATACTTTATCGGACAAGAACCTCCAGTTATTTAATGGATTTGATTCATTAAGGAGGACAAACGGCAACCATTATATGGCCACGGCTTACTTTGCACGTGGCTCGGGGCCTTTGCTTAAAAGTAAGCTGTCGGATTCGCTTTCCGATCCGGGGCAGGAAATCGTGGCCTATATCACGGATGCCCGCTTTTTGCCGAATAACCCAAAAACAATCAAACAAACGATTATGGATTATGGGGCAATCTATTCCATGCTTTATTACAAAAATAAATTTCTGGATACACTAACCTATGCGTATTCCACAAATATTGAAAAAATAAACCATGCCGTCAATCTTGTTGGATGGAACGATACCATGCAAACACAAAATGGGAGAGGGGCATGGATAGCACAAAATAGTATGGGTAAGAAATTTGGCGAAAAAGGGTTCTTCTATATCTCGTATGCTGATACAAATATTTTGAATTACAATGCCATCTGGCCAAAATGGATACCTTATGATCCCGCTTCGAGTATTTACTATTACGACACGCTCGGGGCAACAATACCATTTGGCTATCACGATACGATTTGTTGTGGAATGGTGAAATATACCGCACGGGAAAATTTGTTGATCAAAAAAGTCGGGACGGCAATTACTTCGCCTGATACCAAAGTAACTGCTTATGTTTATGGGAATTTCAAAGAACATTCGAAAAAGCTTTCGGGACAAAAGGCAATCATCGAAGAGAAAGAATGTAAGATGCCCGGGTATTATAGTTTCGATTTGAATGAACCTGTTTATGTAAAAGAGGGTGATGATTTTTTCATTATGATGAAATATATTACGCCCAAGGATTCCTTTCCCTTGCCAACTGAGAAATTCTTAAAGGACTATGCCGATCCACATATCACAAACGGGAAATGTTGGGTAAACGCCAATGTGGACCGATGGCCAAATGCGTGGAACGAATGTGGGGCAGATGTGGAATATGAGAACCTTCGATTTGATTTGTGTATCAAGGCTTATTGTGTGAGGGTTCGTTAGGAGTGATATGGAAATGGATAAATAAAAAATGTATCTTTGTGTAAACAAAAAAAATGAACGAATTACACCTAAGGCAAAAGATATTTAAATTGATAAGAAATGTTCCGCCAAATAAGCTTTCTGATTTATTGGAATATATTACAACTCTCGAAAAGAGTATAGAAAAACAATCAAAAGTTTTATCCTATGCCAGTAGTTGGAACGATATTGATGATTCTGCTTTTGATGAACTAACAACAGACTTGATTTCAAATCGTTCAAGAAATACAAAGAGGCACAATGAATAGGGCTTTATTGGACACAGATATTTTATCGTATTACTTAAGAGGGGATAATAATGTTGTGAAGAATCTTGAGAATTACATGTTGGATTTTGAGATGATCGAGATAAGTATAATTACGTATTATGAGGTAGTTAGTGGACTCCTTTATAAAAATGCACTTAAACAAATAGAAATATTCAGTGATTTTATTTCTGAAAATATTATTATTCCCCTAACTGAAGAATCTTGTAAAATTTCTGGCAATATATATTCAAAATTAAGGCAGGGCTGAGATTTGATTGATAATATTGATTTATTGATTACAGGAATTGCCATTGAGAACGAAATGTCCCTCATTACTATTTAAGGCTAAGTTCTAATTATTACCGCTTTTTTTAGGATAATTCCCAAAACCCCCATACTTTCCCTTGACCGTAAGCTGTTCAAGGATCAAAAATCCCGTTAGGGATGTGCTGTTTGTAACCCTGTACGAACCGCAGGGAGTGCAGGGTTGCTTATCGAAGCATGAACAGTCCCGTATGGGACGGCCTTTGGGACACAAAGTTGCCCGGGCGAGGACGTCCCATACGGGACTGTTCACCCGGTGCTGCCCTCCACCGGACTTGCCCTTAAAAAGGGGGCTTCGTCCGGTGTTACATATAGGTCGTACCTTCGGTACTATTACATTTTGCTGTAATAAGCAGAACTTAGCCCTAATTAATAAGAAACACTTCAAAAGGATTCCCGGACTGAAAACTGAAAACTGGAAGAAACATATATTTCTTTGAATGAATAAAAAACAATGATTAGCTGACTTAAATCCCCAAACAATTCCCGTCCCGGTAAAAAACCGTTGTATGGTCAATTGAGAACCCATTTGGTTTCAATCCCTGGAATGTAATTTCCCTGAATCCCTTTTTTAGATAGAAATCCCAAATTTTATGATACTCGTCCCGGCTCGAATCATCGAGGATGAGGATGCCATCAGAAGTCAGGTGTCCATACGAATTTAAAGCACATTTTACACGTTTGCGCCCGTCAATGACAATCAGTTCATACTTCTTGTCTGTTTTGTTGATTGTTTTCGGGTAATCTTCGTTCAGTTCCTGAAATATGATTTCGGTATTGGAAAAGCCTTTTGTCATCCCTTGGGCTTTTTCAAACCATTCCTTATCATATTCAACTGAAGTTACGGATTTAAGTTTTTTGGCAAAGAAAACGGTGGAATAGCCCGAGCCAAATTCGAACAGGTTTTGATTATTATTTAACCTTTTTTTGATAAATCCCAGAAATGGATAATTCATCCAGGGCAAAGGCTCCATCCCCAAATTAACCGGATAGCCTTTTTTGAAGCTTGTTAAATAACCAGTCTTTACAAGATAAGATTCCTCATATTTTGAGAATCGTTTGAATAACCTCGATAAACGGATTTGATAGTATAAACCGGGAATCAACTTATTCAGAATATATTTGATGTTTTCTTTTAATGCCATTTTCTTTTGCCCTTTCTGGGCGTATTTTATGTTGGACCTTGGCACAGGGCCATGCCCTGTGCTATTATCTTGTAGCCTTTCAGGCTATTTCCGGTCATGTTGAGCCTGTCGAAACAGAGCATTAAACACATTTCGACAAGCTCAATATGACCTCGGCCCATCACAGTTTCTAACTGTGGTGGATTAAGACACTATTGGTTTGCAACCAATGTATAGTCAATAATATTTTAAACCTTCCTCACAGAATCAATGATCGTCCCATCCACCCATTTGATAACGGCAATGATTTCATCGCTCAGTTCCGGCTTTTCCGGTTTCCCACAAATCCTTTCCGCTTCCTCTTTTAATTCCTGGATTGTTTTTAAGGGAAGGGGAGAGTCTTTCAGTTTTTCGATCAGGTCTTTTCGTAATGGGTTGATGGCAATCCCACGTTCGGTTACGATTACGTCAATCAGTTCGCCCGGGCCACAAAGCGTGGTCACTTCATCAAGGATTACGGGCATGCGGTCTCGGAACAGCGGGATTGGTAAAATAGTGGTTTTTGCAAACAGGCAATTCTGCCATCCTCCTATACCATGCAAAAGATAGCCATCGGAATGGGTAACCACATTCGCATTGAAATTCACATCAACCTCTGTTGCCCCAAGTACCACAACATCGATCATGGAAGCAAAATTCCCTTTACCATGGTAATTGTAACTTGTGAACGGGCTTGTGTTAACATGTCCGGGGTTTTCGCGCATGGAACGCACCCCCTCCAAATCAAATGTCTGTCCATCAAGGATGTAATCCACCAAACCTTCTTCCAGCATTTCCACCGGATATTTATTGCTTCCCGCCCTGATAAATCGGGCTTTCCATTTGCGGTCGCGCAATATGTCCCGGAAATAATTCCCGATTGACAAGGCAGTCCCTCCGGCACCTGCCTGATAGGAGAAGCCATCATAAATCAACCCGGCCTCATCGCAAAACTGTGCGGTAAGTTCGGCAATCAAAAGACGGTCGGGGCTTTTTGTGATGCGTGTCGTGCCCGAAATGATTTTTTCCGGTAAACCGACCTTTTCCACCTTAACCACATAATCCACATTGTTGCCATGGATTTGCCACGGGATGCATGGAAAAGGCACAAGGTTGTCCGTTACCACAATTACCTTATCGGCATATTGTGAATCGGCCAGGGCAAAACCAAGCAACCCACAAGCAGCCGGACCATCCACGCCATTGGCATTCCCGAAAGGGTCTGAACTTGGGGCGGCGATAACGGCAATGTCGATTTGTACCTCCCCATCCTGGACAGCCTGATACCTTCCACCGTGAGAACGCAAAACACCCAAACCTTGCATTTTCCCTTCTGAAGCAAATTTGCCGAGTGGGCCGTTCATGCTCCCTTCAATGCGGTTTATCGTGCCATCTTCGAGATAAGGAATTAAATGTGCCTGGCAAGGAAAAGAAGCCGATGGATACCACCGTAATCCTTTCACGCCCAGTTCGTGGGCAATATCGAAAACCTGGTTGGCAATCAGGTCTCCGTTCCGAAAGTGGTGATGGGTCGAAATGGTCATCCCATCTTTTAATCCAGCTTTTATCAAAGCTTCTTTCAGGTTGGGAAGGGTTTTGTCGCCATCAGCAGGGTAATTTGCACAAGAAGCTATATAAGGTGCATGTTTCCGTCCCGTGGGTATATGTTTCCCAACTCCCTTGAAAGGGATATGTTCTTCTCCGTTTACGATTGTCGGCACTTCACGTCCTGCTGCATTTTTGACTATGTTGTCGTATTTTTTCATTTTGATGATTTATTCGTAAGATTTTATTATTTACAAACTTGCAAATTATTTATGGTATAATAAACTATTTTAATTTCTTAATGGAATGATTTTCAATCAATGACTTCATTTGGGTAATGGCAACTTTGTTCAGTTTTTTCAGTCTTTCATTTTGGGGTAGTCCCTGAACTATCAATAAAGCATTGATGCTTTCAATATTGCTCAATACTACCAACTGCTCTAGTGAAGCTGTATCTCTGATATTTCCTTCCTTGTCTGGATTGTTGTTTCTCCATTGTTTTGCTGTAATTCCAAATAAAGCGACATTTAATAAATCAGCTTCGTTTGCATACACATAACTTGCCTGCTGACGGGTAATTTTAAGTGGGATTAATTTTTCCTTGATCGCATCGGTATGGATTCTGTAATTAATTTTTGAGATAGTTCGTTGTAAATTCCAATTCAGTTGTTGTTGGCGGTTTTCATCTTGTTTTAACCGTTTGAATTCAGTAATTAAATATAACTTAAATTCGGAAGAAATCCAAGATGAAAACTCAAAGGCTATATCAATATGGGCATATGTCCCTCCATATCTACCGGCTTTAGATACAATACCAATTGCGTTGGTAGTGGCAATCCATTTTTTTGGCGAGAGTACAAAATAGTTGCTTCCTGCATCATTTCTAAACCTATCGAATTCGATAGGTTTAAAACCTGGATTGTTCAATTTTTCCCATAGGCCAATAAATTCAATGGTGCTACGGCTTCTCATCCAATTGTTCAATATTGAAAATGGTTCCTCTTTATTTCTAAATTTAGCAATATCTGTCAAAGAAATGAAATCACCAACTTCATGGTTTAAAAGCCTGATTTCTGTTTTTTGTACTATGATTTTTGCGGATTGTTTTTCCATCTCTTATTTCTATTGATGTTCTTAAAATTAGTGGTTGCAACCCACTTTTTGAGCGTAAAGGTAAAACTGTTTGAGCCAGGTTCATTTCTAAAGGCATCGAATTCGATGCCTTTAAGATATCGTTTACATTTAGTTTGGCCCATTATTCAATAATTTGAACAG
>JAADJA010000146.1 GCA_013151015.1 Chlorobiota bacterium | reverse complement strand
CCTTGTATTCATTTGCTTCAATCTTTGAACGCATTTGGTTAGCTGACTCCCATATTTTTGCTGCTAATTGTTGTTTATTCATGTTTATTTTTTGTTTGAAACAATTAATTCTTTAATATCTACATCAAGGATATCAGCAATTTTGTATAAATCTTCTAAACTTGGTTGCCGGCTGTTTTTGGCGTAAGAGTTTACCATATTATAACTCTTTCCCATTTTCTCAGCCAACCAAATTTGCTTTATTCCTTTCTGTTCTAAAACCTCTTTTATTCGGTTCATTATTTTAATTTTATTCAAGCCTCTAAAGTAGATACAATATTTCAATATACTCATTTAATGAGTATAAAAACAATCATTACGTTTGGGAGGCAATGGGGAAGTGAAAGCTCTTTTAATTTTGTGATGCACGAACAAAATTAAATGTGCTTGAACGTGAGGTGGCTTTCCTTTCAATTTTCTTGTAGCAAATTCGTCATTCTGGTTCGTTTCTCCTGCTTGTGCCTAACTACAATATAAGTAAATATATCGTTTGTGTTGAAATTCAGTTTAATTCTTTAAAACCATGGTTTATCTCAATCAGTCGGGTCGCTTTCGCACATGCAAGCCCGTACCCCAACTGGTTTTTATTCAATCACAACTTTAGAACTCCCAATTGTTTTTCCGTTAATTGAAAGCCGAAGGAAATAGAGCCCGGGTTTCCAGTCCTTTACATCAATTGAAATGTTTTCTGTGTTTTGTGGTATGGGGTTTTCCTTTATTTTCTGGCCGTAGGTATTATATATTCTTATCTCCTTTTCATTTCCACCTGATGGGGAAAACTCATGCAAAACAATATTTATGCGATTGCTTGTTGGATTTGGAAAAACAGAAAAGAATTGTTCTTCTCCATATGGAGAAATTCCTTGCGTTGAATTAATAGTAATGACAAGGGCTTCGGAAAAATCACTTTCGCCACAAATATTCACGGCTTTTACTTTAAGGAAAGCCTGTCCCACATAATTCTGGTCCCAATAGATTTTCCGTTCTGTAAGTGTATCGCCCATGACAATCACAGCAATATCATCCGGTGTGATTTCAAAAACATAGGAATCCGCATTTGCCGAAGAGGTTTCATAATAGGAAATCGGTGTTTCGGACGTAATCACGAAATCCGGCCCTTCGGGGATTGCAGGGATTTCGGCATCATATTGGATTTTGATGTAATCCTGTTTTTCTTTCATGTCATTTCCCGAACCATCCGAAACACTCAGGCCCACATCCCAACTGCCCGGGTTTTCGTAATACACTTCCGGGTTTTGCTCATTGGAAGTTGCCGGGTCGCCACCTTCAAAACTCCATGACCATGAGGTGACGTTTCCCGTTGACAAATCGGTAAACTGAACATTCCCCCCGGCACATAGTTCCAGTGGCGAACCGATAAAACCGGCCTGTAACAGGGATGCATCACGGTAAACCCCATCGTGTTGGACATTGTATTGCAATACGGGCAAAATGGATTTTTCTTCATCAACTGCCACATTCGCATTCCAAAGGTAAATGGAGCAATCCCCATTGTCGATGCTTTTACCTGCCCCTGATAAATCCAGGATCCCATCACCGTTCAAGTCGGTTGCAAAGGGGTTGATAAAGAAAGTGCTGCCCTCCACATTAAGCGGCCAACCTTCCATCACCGAACCATCATGGTTATAACCAAGATAAATGCCCGCATCGGTATTGTCGTCCCACATCAATTCAACTTCATTATCGCCATCAAGGTCCGTGAGCAGGATTTGGGAATTGATAGCCCAAATGAGTTCCGTTGGCCAACCGGAAAGATAGTTGCCTTCCTTGTCCCATACATAAACTTTATCGGCAGGCGAACCACTTAACACCTGATCGCCAACGGCAATATCCGGGCTTCCATCGCCATCGATATCGCCAACAGCGGGAGGGCCATAAATCCAGTTGCCCACATATTTTGGCCAACCCGGGAAAAGCGATCCATCGTTTTGCAAAATATGGACTGCGCCATTTCCTGCTGAAAGTGAATGGTCGCCCACAATGATTTCCCTGTTCCCATCGCCGTCCAAATCGGCAAGTACGGGGGACGAATAGGAAAATACGCGGTCGTTCCCGGGGGTGAAAGGGAATCCTGGCAAAGTATTCCCGTTTGCATCAAAGGCAATGATACTATAATAGGAGACTGCAACAATTTCAGGAATATCATCACCGGTAATATCGCCCACGGCCACCGAAGAAGCCGGGATATAGTCCATCATCACCGGAAAGCCGGGATAAGAAGTGCCATCGCCATAATAGACCCCAACATATCCATCGGGATAATTTCTTTCTTCGATGATTATTTCCAGCACATCATCGCCATTGAGGTCGGCAAGGACAGGGGTTTTTGTTGCCCCGCCACCCAATGTTATTGGAAACCCGGCAACCGTGCTCCCATCTTTTTCAAAGGCAAATACTTTTCCGCTGTTCCCGGTTCCGGCAGTCCGTGTGGAGACCACAACCTCAATTTCGCTGTCCCCGTCAATATCACCACAGGCCGGGGCGCCATAGGCATAAAGTTGCAAAGTAACGGGCCATCCGTCCACAAGGCTTCCGTCCATGTTCCAGGCATAGGTTTTCTGACCGACAGTATAAATAATTTCCATTTCGTCATCATCGTCCAGATTACAATAAATGCCGCCCCTTTGTGTGTCCCCATTTAGCTGAACCGGCCATCCGGGATATACCTCAATGTCGGATTTGTCTTTCAGGTCAAGGTTTTGAAAAACACTTTCATCCACCAGGACTTTCCCGTCCACATCGGGAACCAGGTTTGCGGGAATGGTTTTGAATTCACTGATATCCATGACTCTTTTCTGTGAAAAGACAACAGAAGTGTAAATTGCGAAAATGGTAAGCAGTACGATTTTGAAGATAGAAGTTTTCATGCCGATAGTTTTTTAAAATGAAGCCTAAAATTACAAATTCCCTGGAAATAAAAAAGCCGGCTTAATTTTAAGCCGGCTTTAAAATACTTTTTGGAAATATCTATTTCTGGATAACTATTTTCTTTATCACATTTACATTATCACCATAAACATGCAGGTAATAAACACCTTTTGAGTAATTTCCCAAATCAAGGTCTCTTTGGAATTCTTGCTTAGCTGCAACGTTATCGGCCTGATAAACCAGATTGTTAAGCGAATTGTAAACCCGGATATCGATTGTTTTCTGGTTTTCCAGATTCATTTTCAATGTAAAGTTGCCATTTGAAGGATTGGGATAGATTTGGGTATGTGTAATATCGCTTACTTCATTGATTCCCGTACATAAATCAATTGTAATGGTGAGTGGGATAGAGAAAGGCCCTTCACCGCAATAATTTTCAGCAGAAACTTTCAGTATCACCATACCTACGTAAGCATTGTCCCAGTCAACCGTGATGGTAGTCCCCGAGCCGATAATTTCACCTGCGTCAAAAGGGTCGAGCACCCAGTTGTACGATTCGGCACCGGCTGCCCCTGAAGTACTGTAGGTTGTGTTGAAGGGGTCTTGGCAAAGCAGTGCAATCCCCGAAGGAAAACCGGGTGAAGGTGGGACATCGTTCACATTGATAAAGTTTTCGATGATGGTGGTATCGATTTCAATTCCATCAGTAACAATAAGCTCAACATCAAAATCGCCGGTAGCGGAATAGGTCACCGATGGGTTTTGGTCTGTGGAAGTAGCCGGGTCGCCACCTTCAAAAGTCCATTCCCATGAGGTTATCGGGCCCGTGGATTCATCTGCAAAGTCGATGGGCTGCCCCACACAGGCATCGGTAGTGCTGACCGTAAAAATAGCTGCCACTTCCGTTGGGGGAAAATGGATAAGGTCAATCCATCCGGCATCGCCACCGATGGAAACGCTACCATCCTTGTCATATTCCCATTTAAAAGTGTGTGTCCCGGTAGAAACGTTATATTCGGCAAATGTCCAGGGGATTTCACCCGCCCAGGCATCTTGTTCCACATTGTCGATATAAAAGCGGAGGTAGTCGTAATTCGATTCTGAAGAAACCTTGTACCAGAACGAAATAACATCTGCCGAATACACTTCCTGGGTAAGTTCCAAATAGGAACTTTGGTTATCGTTGATATTCCCCGAAGTTGCACTGTAAACGCCTTCGTATTGTTCCAGATCGGTAACGAACCAATCGGCTGTTCCGCCGGTGACCCATTCAAAGGACGACATATCACCGGTTTCCCAATCTTCGGTATCGGTTGCTTTTACTGAATAGAAAGATTTTTCATTTTGGGTTTTATCGCCGTCCTGGTTTGCTTTTACTATTGAAAAGCCACCAAAGATCAATCCCGTTGAAAGGATGATGGAAAGCATTATAGAATAATTTAATTTGGGTAAGGTTTTTTTCATTTTTTGTAAATTTAAGTTGTGAAAATCAGGTGCAAAGGTATAAAAAAATCCCAAGGTTTTTCAGTGCCTTTCGGCGTGGGTGTACGACAAATCTCCATCCACTTCTTCAAAAACAGAACACAGAAGCCGATATTATCAGCACATTTACCCAACAACAGACCGGTATTGAAGCATCATCGGAGAACCCCAAAGGGGT
>JAADJA010000120.1 GCA_013151015.1 Chlorobiota bacterium | reverse complement strand
CCAAAAGCCAAGAATGATTATTACCGTGTTCATAAGAAAACCAAAGCCAACCATTTTTATCTGTAAAGGCCTGTTTTTGTACATCAAAATGGAAACAGCCATTAAAACCACAAAAGCCAGATCAACGATTATCAAGGGCATGGTATCGACAAACATGGCCTGGTTCATATCCGAAACCTGATTAAGGTCAATCACGTTCAATTCGACCAAAAGATCGGCGATGGAAAAACTTGCCAAAGGCGAAAAAAGAAAAACGATGCCAAGTGCGAAGGCAATAAGCAAGTACAATGTTTGAATGCGTTGTATCATAATTAAATAGTTAAAATAAGAACAATTTACATTTTGTAGTTTGCACTATGTGCGCAATTAGTGCTTCGTATGTAATTTGCTTCGCTGTAATTTTTACTTAGATGAAATTTATTGCGTTGATGCATTCATTCACAATCAATTACAATTAACTACTACCCAATTACCGTCAATTACGGCCAAATTACAATAAATTACCCTTTTCACTGCACAAAAGTAACAATCATTCCTGAATGCTCAATTCTTCCTTTTCCTTTTTCTCCATTTTTTTCTTCCGGGAGGTAAACAGATCCTTGAAACTACTGAACTCCTTTGTATAAAAAATACCCAGGCCTTGTGTGTAGGGCGAATAGTTCCTGTATAAATAATCGTGGTTCGATTTGTTGAACGCCTTCCCCCGCCATCTGCCATCCGGTGTAAGCATCACCTCCACGGTTACTTCCCCCACAATTTCATTGGTATTGTTTGCCCTGTTCTGGCTTATCATCCCCACATTTCCATCAATGATAACACGGTCATCAAACAATTGGGTTGACAGGGCCACCTCCACTTCTTGCTGTGATATTTCGTCACCGGGCTGGTAATTTATCCCCACATCAAAATCATTGCTGAGGCCCGAAAGCCAGTTGTTCAACTGGTTAGTGAGCAACGAATAGGTATTGAAATTCACTGACCCCGTGGATTCGCTACTGTTGGTAAAACTGTTCATGACCAAAAGCGACAACATTTGCTGGCTCATAAGTGCCTGGTCGGTAGTGTCGAGCCTCGAATAAACAAATTGTTTGTCGCTGTCGCGCATATCGGGGAATTCGATACTGAACTTGATTTCGGGATTATACAAATTGTTCGTCAACCCGATCACGCAATCCACCGTGACCCGTTGTTCCCCGTTACCGGTCGGGTCGTAATCCCCCAAGCTGGTTTTGACTTTGTAAACAGCTTTCATTGAGATTTCTGCATTATAGGGATCCCCTGACCAGGAAACCTTGCTTCCCCTTCTTATTGAGAAATCGCGGTTAATGATATTCTGAAGGGTCAGGAAAAAAGAACCCCGGTCGATCAAGTATTCCCCGTTCATGGTAAAATCGCCTTCCGGGGTCACGTCCATGAATATTTGCCCATGGCCTTTTCCACGGATATTGCCCATGCTATAGGGCAAAAACATTTGAATATCCGCATCATTGGTAAGGTTCAATTCAAGCTTTAGCGCAACGCTGCCGGTTTCTTCTTCCACTTCAACAGGTTCCATAAAAGCCGAGTCTATTTCCGGTTGTTCAAATGTGATAAAGTCATTTTCTGCAATCACGGTAGAAGAGCTAATGGGGATTTTGATATTGGTCCCTTTTTCTGATTTCAATGCAATATCGAAGGTAAGCTTATCCAAAGGCCCAAAAATATGCACATCACCACCGGCGGTGGCTTTTCCATAAAAAATATCGTTGTCGCCCCTTTTCGTGTTCAGGCCCGTTATTTTATCCGTTTTCACCCTTAGGTCCATTTTGAAATCCTTGAAATAATCATGGGTAAATTCACCAGAACAAACAGCCTCATTGTTCAAAGAATCATATACAATTATGTCTTTAAAATAAATTGAGCTATCTGTAAAATAGGCCTTGCCGGCAAAGTAATAGTTCACGTTCAGGTAATTGATTTTCATACTTGCATGTACCATGCTGATATCCCCATGTATCTCGGGCTTTTCGGTTGTCCCTGTCAATTTCAGTTTCCCCGAGGCCAAACCTTTTATGTCAGAGGCAAAGTCCTTCATAAATGGCTCAAGTGTCAATAATTTATAGTTTTCCAGGCGCACATCAATGTCAAAGTTCTGCGTTTCGTTTTGTGGATAATAGGCACCTGACACATCGAGGGTTTTCCTTTTGCCAACATTTCCGGTATAAACTATTTGCGCCAAAATATCAAAGGCCTTCTGTTGCGGGTCCCAGATGGTGGTAAGGAACGCATCGCCAAGCTTTTCCCTGTTAAAATAAAAATCGGAAATGGTGATGTCGGAAAGATAGTTTGGCTGGCCGTAATAATCCATAAGCGTTAAATCACCATTGATTACCCCATCCAGGTTCATGCGGATACGCTGAAGGGCAATCTCCAGATTTGAGAGATCAAACTGGTCAAATATCACCTGCATGGAATCCATCGGGTCAGGTGAAATGATACCATTCAAACGTATGCCTTGTTCCTTGTTCCTAAAACCGAAATCATTAAAATGTATAAAGCCCGTATCCACCGAAAGGTAGTTATCATTGCTCACTTGCCACAATGTACCAGCAATGGTTATATCGGCACGTTTAAGTTTTAGCTGATATTTGTGCTTGCTGTCAAAATTGACAAATCCCCGGATATCCCCTTTATTGGTGGGCGAAATCCCTTTATTGTCCCATCCGATGGAATAAAAAACCGAATCGTTGCGGGCTGCCGCAATAAACTTCAAACTGTCGATCCCCAACGTATCTGAAAAGACCAATCGTTCGCATCCCGTAATCATCCTTATTTCCGTTTCATGAAAATAAAAATCGAAATTCCAGTTTCTCAATTCACTCCCTTCAAAAACAATTTTCGGGGAACGGCCATCCACAAACAAGTTATTGATATGGGTATTGAACCCACCGGAAAAAACCGTGTTTGGCTCCACCAAAAGCTGTGGTACAAAGAGCTCACTTATGGCTTTTGTGTTCTTCAGGGTGACTTCAAAAATAAAATCCTGATCGAAATGCAGGCTGTCCTTTTGGATGTTCGCAGTAAACAAGGTATCAAGATAGATATTAAAAAGATTTTCGACCCTTGCCGGTACTTCGGCCAATTTGAACTTCCCCTCCACCATGGCATCCACAATATCGGAATAAAGGCTGATGAAGGCATATTCCGTTGAGTCACGGGTAATGCTCAAGGTAAAATCCTTCATGAAATAACTTTTATCTTTCTCAGAATATTTAGTGTTGTTCAGTTTGATGATCCCCTGTATATTGTCGATATCATCACCGCGAAAGTCAATGTTCATACTGGTTGAAAGGCACATTGACGGGGTTCGTTCCACAAGGTTGAGCTGCTGCAAATAGGCGTTATCAATTTCGGCCGTAAAGTTATAGGCCGGTACACTGTTGCTGAAATCGATGCTGCCATTGAAATCAATTTGCACTTTTTTGTCATTTACCTGAAAATCCCCACTAAACTTTTTCTCGGCAAGGTTTCCGGCAAGGGTGATTTGCCGGTATAAATTCCCAAAAACATTTACCGAATCAATGAGCCCACCAATATTGATATTTGCATTGTTTCCGTTCAAACCGGAACCATCCACAGTGGCCGAAAAGGTAAGTAGCCCAAGATTATCCTTCACGTTCAACAGCTTTCCGGCATCAAGGTCAACAGTTTTTATTTTACCCGTATAAGCTACGGTATTGGAAGAATTGACCTTTAACACGAGGTCGGTGTTCACATTACCGATATCGGTCCTGAAATTCGCATTGGCCACAAAATCATTATAGAAACCTGTGAACCTCCCCTTGATCCTCGTTTTCCCAAAATTTTGGATTACCAGGGGCAATGGGATAAAAACCTCATCCGTTGGGAGGCGGAAAGATTCAACATCGGAAGCAGAGGTAATAAAATCGCGGATGGACAAATGCGTAAATGTTTCCCTTACCTCGGGCAGGCCGCTCATGGTAATATCCCCCCTGAACTGGGTCGTCTTCCCATAAGCAAACTTAAAATTCCTTGCCTTGAAATTATCCACCGTCCCCCGCACGTCCCCCGAAATTTTCATCCTGTTGTCCATGGGGAACATGGTTTTGGCAAAATACCCGACTTCGGCAAGGTTAACGATAGAAGGTTTGATATGGGCCTCTATTTTTATGTCCTGATTAAAGTTCCTGAAAGCAGTAAGGGATTGATATGAAAATTCCAAATCCAGCTTTAAATGGTTCATGGGTGTCAATACGTGGAAATCCTTCACAAGCAAAACCCTGGAACTAAACTTAAAATCTCCCGAAAGGCTGTCGAGCCTAAAACCACATTTTTCGTTTGCCGATAAATGATTGATTTTTGCAAACATCGTATCGGCCTTCACAGAGAAATTTTCCAAATCCAGGTCGATCCCTGTCACCTTCATATCGTTATAGTCCATTTGACCTTCGGTTCCTGGACTGTTCTGGTTTTGATAAACAAACTCAGATTGGTGGACAACCAATTTTTCCAACCGAATGTCCCATGGTTTTGGAGGGGCGACTTTTATTGAGTCACGACCCCCCTCCTCTTTGCCCGAAGCTTTTACATTAAAGTAATTCAAGACAAAGTCCAGGTTATTGGTTTGGGAGCCCTCATAAGTTTTCAGGCGGAAAACAGCACTGTCAATATTGATTTCCTTGAAATACAATTTCTCGTTTTTAATGGAAACCCAATTCAGGTTTACGGTGAGCTTCCCGGCAAACAAGAGGGTATCCCGGTGCAGGTCCTCCACAAATACATTGCGAAGGCAGAATTCCTTTAAGGAACTGATTTTGACTTTGTCAATATGCACATTCGTGCCAATCTCTTTTGTCAGGTAATCGGTGGCCATGCGTGCAACCAAAGTCTGAACCAGTGCAGATTGCAATACAACCGACAAGGTCACCAACAAGGTAATAATCCCTGTCAGAAAAAAAACTGGTATTTTAAGCCCTTTATTTTTAATAATTTTGTCCCGTTTAATGGTTTATAAAAAGACAGGATTTTCTAATTTGCGAAATTCCATAACAAATGTAAACTTTCTGTTTTTAATTCGATAATTTACAAACAGATATTTGTGTAAAAAACGACTATGAAAAAATATATCCTCGGCATTGAATCTTCCTGCGACGACACTTCGGCGGCAGTGCTGGAAAACAACAAAGTGCTTGCCAATATCATTGCCGGACAAGATGTCCATAAACGTTATGGTGGCGTGGTGCCCGAACTGGCTTCGCGGGCGCACCAGCAAAACATTATCCCGGTGGTGGATGCGGCCCTGAAAACTGCCGGTATAGAGAAAAGCCAATTGAGCGCAGTGGCTTTTACCCGTGGCCCCGGTCTGCTCGGCTCCCTGCTTGTCGGCACTTCTTTCGCAAAAGCTTTTACCCTTGGGTTAAACATTCCCTTGATTGAAGTGGATCACCTTAAAGCCCATATTTTATCACACTTCATACAAAACACCGAGGGAAATAAAAAATTGCCTTCTTTGCCCTTTTTGTGCCTTACGGTTTCAGGCGGCCATACGCAAATCGTCCTCGTAAAAAGCCCTCATGAAATGGAAATCATCGGGAAAACAATAGATGATGCGGCGGGAGAGGCATTCGACAAAGCGGCAAAAATCATGGGCCTGCCCTACCCTGGCGGACCCATAATCGATAAACTGGCAAAAGAGGGGGATGCCAATAAATTCATATTTCCAAAACCAAGGATAAAGGAACTGGATTTTAGCTTTAGCGGTTTAAAGACCTCCTTCCTTTATTTCGTACGGGACCGTTTGAAAGAGAACCCGGATTTCATAGACCAAAACAAAAACGATCTGGCCGCTTCCATCCAAAAAACAATCGTGGAAATCTTAATGGAAAAACTGGCAAAAGCCGTTAAGATTACGGGTGTATATGATGTGGCCATTGCAGGCGGTGTTTCGGCAAATTCCCTGGTAAGAAGTAGGTTGGCCGAAGAAGGCAAAAAAAGGGGCTGGAATGTTTTTATCCCCGATTTCCAGTTCACCACTGATAATGCGGCCATGATTGCCATAGTGGGCTATTATAAATACCTGGCCAACGATTTTGCAGGACAGGACGTGGTGCCTTATGCGAGAAGTTTGTCCAAGGCATAAATGCCACAGAAACCCATAACAAACACTGCCGCCCGTTGTTGTTGTCACCAATGGGATCAAGATTCGCTTGTTGACAAAGCCCTGCAATGGCAAGCAAAATCGAACATATTGGCAGAAATACCAACATAGGGAAAGGCTGGATTTTGACCAATTATTAATCATATTACCTTTGGTTTTTAGCCAATTTATCAATACTTTTGCATTGGCTTTTGACCAAGCCTGAAACAAATACATAAGTTAAATCGCTATAAATCAATAAGCTACACATGAAACGAGATATTTACAAAACATTGCTCGAGTGGAAAGAAGGAAAGAAACATAAACCCCTTCTATTAAGAGGGGCCAGGCAGATTGGAAAAACATATACAATCAAAGAATTTGGACAACGGGAGTTTGCCACGATCATCACATTGAATTTTGAACGCAATGAAGAATTCAAAGAGATATTCAACTCTTACAACCCTAAAGACATTATTGAAAAAATAAGCCTTTATACAGGAAAAAATGTTAAGCCGGGAAAAACCTTGCTATTTTTTGACGAGATACAAGAATGCCCCAGGGCCATTGTTTCGTTGCGGTATTTTCATGAAGAAATGCCTGGGTTGCACATCATATCCGCAGGTTCTTTATTGGAATTCACCCTTGAATCCGAAGATTTCAAGATGCCTGTAGGGCGCATACAATATTTGTACATGTTCCCCCTTTCTTTTGGGGAATTTTTAGATGCAATCGGGCAACAGGAACTCCGCAAATATTTGGTTCAGTTCAATACCCATGCAACCCTGCCTCAGGCACTCCACGAAAAACTTAATGAGTTTGTACGAAAGTATTTTCTTATAGGGGGGATGCCAGAAGTGGTTCAGGAATATTCCACTTCGCAGGACATTATTCGATGTCAAAAAATACAACGTTCGATTATTGAAACTTATGTTGATGATTTCGCTAAATATGCACGAAAATCAAAACACAGGTACCTTAAAAAAATATTTAATGCCGTTCCATCCATGGTAGGCCAAAAATTCATGTATTCACAGGTTGACAACACTATAAAATCGAGGGATTTAAAAGAAGCACTGGAAATTTTGGAAATGGCGGGAGTGGTTTATCGTGTAAGGCGGACAAGTGGTGCTGGCCTACCTTTGGAAGCAGGAACAAAAGAAAACTATTTCAAAATGGTTTTCCTTGATGTAGGGTTGTTACATGCAGTAAATGGCGAGTATTCAGATACAGCTAAGGCAAAAGATTTTACAGCGATTTATAAAGGAGCCGTTGCCGAACAATTTACAGGTCAGGAAATCATGGCCTATCATAGCCCTTTTTCAAAACCATCTTTATACTATTGGGTGCGCGAAGCTAAAAACAGCAATGCCGAATTGGATTATTTGATCGAAAAAAATTCAAAAATAATCCCATTGGAAATAAAATCAGGAGCAAAAGGTAAAATGAGGAGTTTGGCAATGTTCCTGGAAAACTACAAGGCCAAAATGGGGGTGAAGATTTCACAAGCTAAATACGATGGGGAATTGCCGATAATTTCAGTGCCCTTTTATTCAATTGAAGGTTTTCTGAAACAATAATAAACAAGTCGGGGATTTTGATGTTTTTTGGATCATAAACCGAAAACGGTCATAATGCCCACTACCGCCCGTTGGTGTTGTCACCAATGAGACCAAGATTCGCTTGTTGACAAAGCCGCGCAATGGCAAGCAAAATCGAACATATTGGTGAAAACACCAACATGGGAAAAGGCTGGATTTTGACCAAGTCCACTGCCGCCCGTTGGTGTTGTCACCAATGGGACCAAGATTCGCTTGTTGGCACAACCTTTAAATGGCAAGCAAAATAGAACATATTGGCAGAAATACCAACAAGGGGCAACAGACCTTTAGCTCTCATGTGTAATCCTTCTTTTTACCATTTGCTTATTGCAAGGTTTCAGCCTGTGTCCGTTTGGGGTATTTTAAAATGTGCTGGTTATAAGGGATGCGAACTTCGTCTATATTGAAAATAAAATCTTATGTTTTCCTAAAAGGTGCTCTCATAAGATTCTTAGTTTTGCATCCAAATCGAACAAAGCAATCCATGCTCCCACTCACCGAACTCCATAATTTCCTCGAAGAAAAATACGACCGATACAACCGTCCCGACTTTATCGAAAGCGACCCCATTTCCATTCCCCATCAATTCACAAGAAAAGAAGACATCGAAATATCGGCTTTCCTCACGGCGACCATTGCCTGGGGAAACCGGAAAATGATTATCAGAAATGCGAACCGGCTCATGGATTTGATGGACCGGGCACCATATGATTTTATACAAAACTTTACTGATGATGATTTAAGGATTTTCGAAAATTTTGTTCACCGGACATTTAATGGAGCCGATTTGGCTTATTTCCTTAAATCCCTTCGGAATATTTATCAAAACCATGGAGGCCTTGAAACTATTTTTTCAAATCACGAGGAATCTGATAGTATGAAAGAGGTAATCACCCGTTTCCATAATCTCTTTTTTGAACTGGAACATCAAAGCAGAACCCGGAAACATGTTGCTAATACCGCAAAAAATTCTGCTGCCAAACGAATAAACATGTTCCTGCGATGGATGGTAAGGAATGACAAACGGGGAGTGGACTTTGGCATTTGGGAAAACATCCCGACCAGGAAATTACTTTGTCCCCTGGACGTGCACAGTGGAAATGTCGCCCGCAAACTGGGCCTGCTTGCCCGAAATGCAAACGATTGGAAAGCCGTGGAAGAACTCACCGAAAAGCTTCGGGGATTTGATGAAGCCGATCCGGTGAAATATGACTTTGCCCTGTTTGGCCTGGGGGTTTTTGAGAAATTCTGATTTCTTCGATTATAATCGAACAGGCATCGGAATTTGAACAAGTCTTCAATTATAATCGAAAATGTATCAACCGGGTCAATAATTTAGTCGGGCTTTAATAATAGTTGGAATTCCTTACTTTTGTTTTTTTAAAATAAAAGCTTCATGGCTGACGAAAAAACAAATCAGGAAGAATCAAAATGGCGTCATCGTCTTCACGAAATAATCTTTGAGGCCGACACGAAAGAGGGGAAGGCCTTTGATGTGGCCTTATTGGTTTTTATTTTGCTGAGCGTTGCCGTGGTATTGATCGACAGTATCCCATCGGTAAACGCAAAATATGGCTATCCCCTCTTCCTCGCCGAATGGTTTTTCACAATCATTTTCACAATAGAGTACATTTTAAGGATATTTTTAACCAAACGGTCTTCAACATACATCTTTAGTTTTTATGGGATCATCGACTTGCTGGCCATTGTCCCGACTTACCTGAGCCTGATGGTGACCGGCTCACATTTTTTGTTGGTAATTCGGGTTTTCAGGTTGTTGAGGGTTTTCAGGGTCTTGAAACTAGCCCGCTTTATCAAAGCCTCGGCGGTTTTGGTACTTGCCCTCAAAAACAGTCGCCACAAAATCATCGTCTTTCTTGAAGTGATATTGACCCTCGTTACCATTATGGGTTCGCTCATGTATTTGATCGAAGGGCCCGAAAATGGCTTCACGAGTATCCCAAGGAGTATTTATTGGGCCATCGTGACCATTACCACCGTTGGCTATGGCGACATAGCACCCAATACGGTTTTAGGGCAATCGCTGGCATCCATGCTGATGATAATCGGTTATGCGATTATTGCCGTGCCAACCGGGATCATGTCGGTAGAAATTGCAAGGGCCGGAACCGGGAATACAAACACCCAGGTTTGCAATAATTGCAATTGCAGTGACCATGCCGATGATGCTAAATATTGTAAAATTTGTGGGGAAAATTTATGAAAAAAAACAGCCTTACCCCTTTTGAAGAAGCATTCCTCGATTTTCACAACGGTAACAATAATGCAGAGGTAATCGTGCATTGCAATAAAGGCGACGATGAACCGGTCGCCTTGAAGTACTTTTTCCGTAGGTTTGATGAAATGCCACTTCTGGAACAAAAAGCCCTGGAACAATGCCGGGGAAAAGTCTTGGATATCGGTGCCGGGTCAGGTTGCCATTCCGTAGTATTAAATGACAGGGGAATGGATATTACAGCCCTCGATATTTTGGAAGGCTTTACTTCGATAATGCGAAAAAGAGGATTGCCAAAGGTGATAAATTCGGACATAATGGATTATTCCGAAGAAAAATTCGATACATTGTTGATGCTGATGAACGGTATTGGTTTTACCAAGGATTTTTCAGGCCTGGAGAAGTTTTTACATCATGCGCATAAATTGCTAAACACGTACGGACAAATTATCCTCGACTCCTCCGACCTCCTTTATCTATATCAACAGGAAGATGGTTCCGTGATGATTGATTTGCACGAAGCATATTACGGTGAGGTCGTTTATACGGTGGAGTATGGCAATAAATCAGGGAAGCCTTTCAAATGGCTTTTTGTGGATTTTTCCTCCCTGCAGGAAATTGCTGACAAATGCGGTTTCCAGGCCGAATTGCTTTATGAGGATGAGCATTTTAACTATTTGGCCCGATTGACTATTTCACGTTAAGCTTTCTATCTTTCCGATAAGACCAAAACATTATCGCAATGCCTGCCAATAACGATACAATGGCAAGCAAAAAGGTATAACGAAAACCTGCCATTTCATAAAACAAAACGCCCAACAAGGGTGCAAACAAGGCCCTGGCACCGGTCAATGAAAGATGTACCGACTGATAATCCCCGGCATCTTCGCGCTTGCAGAAATAGGCGGAGCCGATAAACCATAACAAGGCCATGGTTGCTGCAAAAACGCCATAAAACAAATAGGCAAGTATCAACGTGAAATAAACATCGACACCCGCAATTACTATATGGGCCGGGAATGTTTCTGTCAGCATCACAAAAAGGATATAAAGGGCAAGCGAGGCAAATGTTATAACGGCAAATTTCCGGGGGTCGATTTTGCCAAGGAGCTTTCCCGTAAAGGGAAGCAAGACGATCGCAAGGATATTATAAGCGTTTTTATAAAAAGCCACACTGGAATAATTAAGGTGCAATTGCCTTTCAAAAAAAATGGTAATGACCGTTACCGTTATCATAAACGAAAAACCATAAAACATAAACCCGATTTCAAAATGGGCATACGGTTTATTGTTTTTCAAAATCCCGGTCATCGTCAAAACCGATTTTTTCACCGACCTGAAAAACTTTTGCTTCCCGATCTTCAACACAGGGTTGTCATATCGGATGAGTGAAAGCAGGTAAACCGAACCCATGCCGAGAACAGCGATTACCGGAAAAACATATGTGAACGCAAAATCATTTATATCGAGGACCATCCCATAAAAAAACGTGGCAACAAGCATCACGATTTTGTTGGCAGAAGAAGCGTACCCATACAGTTTCCCAAAGTTTTGGTGTTCATATTGGTTTTTCAGGAAAAGGTTTGTCAAAGGGTAAATCACGGTATTCCCAAAGTAATAAACAAAGAAAATACCGAGGAATATATAATGATAAACCGGTGTTGCCAGTACATCTCCCTGGTTTTGCGGAAAGAAAAAAACCAATAAAAAAGGCAGGCGGGTTAGGATACCCGTCCAGACCAAAAGCCGGTTTTTGTTTTTGGCCCGCTTTATAAACTCATTGATAAAAACCAGGAAAACGAACACCACCATGCTAAACTGAAACAGAAACCCCAATTGATAATTGGAACCGTGCAGGCTTTTGATAAAAACAAATTCATTCAGGGCCAGGACGCCGAGAACAATGCCTTCGATGAGCGAATAGGCAAGGTGGAGGTAAAAAGTCCTCCTCTCACCTGTACTAAGCGAAGCAAAAGTTTTTTTCAGTGTATTTCCCAAAATCCCAGCTATTTATAAAAAATTTCAACCGCAGAAAAAAATGAGCGGCAAAAGTATATCTTTATCCGAAAACTGCCGTATAAGTTTTATATTTTGTTGGCAGGAAATAATTAGCACCTCAATTTCGTTAAAAAGCTTTAGTTTTGCCAACCACTCTCGAACAATCAAAAATTATGGATTTAAGGAATTGGTACCTTTTTTTTCTCCTATTATTTCTCAGTGCATTTTCTGAAAACATTGCAGGACAAGAATACGACCCAAAAACAACTACACAAAAATTTGCCTCTGTCTTACAAATCATCAATTTCGCTTATGTAGATACCGTGAGCGAAGAAGATCTGGTCGAAAAAGCCATAATTGCCACGCTCCATGAGCTTGACCCCCATTCCACCTATATTTCGAGAAAAGACCTTAAACGAGCCAATGAACCCTTGACCGGGAATTTTGAAGGTATAGGGATTTCTTTTCAGGTATATAAAGATACGCTTTTGGTTATTTCGCCTGTTCCTGGCGGCCCTTCGGAAAAACTGGGGATATTGGCCGGGGATAAAATAATTAAAATCGATGGACAGGAATTTACAGGAAAAAAACTTAACAATAACCTGGTGCAGGAAAAACTGCGGGGCAAGAAAGGCACAACGGTTGACGTAAGCATTTATCGACAAGGGAGAAAGAACCTGATAAAATATACTATTACCCGCGACAAAATCCCGATTAACAGTATTGATGCGGCCTTTATTACACAACCCCGAATCGGTTACATAAAAATCAACCGTTTCTCGCGATCTACCATGGATGAGTTTCACAAGGCCATTGGTGAACTGAAGGACAACGGCATGAGGGACTTGATCCTCGACTTGCGCGGAAACTCGGGGGGCTATCTTGATGTTGCCATTGACTTGGCCGATGAATTTCTCGGATATGGAAAAATCGTGGTCTATACACAGGGTTCATCAAGCCCGAAAAGGAAGTACAAATCAACCTTTCGCGGTGAATTTGAAAATGGGAAATTGGTGGTATTGATCGATGAAGGTTCCGCCTCGGCAAGCGAAATTGTTGCAGGAGCGGTACAGGACTGGGACCGTGGAATTATTATCGGACGCAGGTCATTTGGAAAAGGATTGGTGCAAAGGCCCTACTATCTCCCCGACAGCTCTGTTATCCGTCTTACGATAGCCCGCTATTACACACCTACAGGCAGGTGTATCCAAAAACCTTATGACGAGGGTTATGATGAATATTACGATGATCTTGCCATCCGTTTGAGAAGTGGCGAGCTCACCAACCCCGACAGTATTAATTTTCCCGATTCACTGAAATATTATACACCAAACCACCGGGTGGTTTACGGTGGTGGGGGGATTATGCCCGATGAGTTCGTCCCATGGGACTCAACAAAATATACAGATTTTTATGTTGATTTGCTGAGCAAGGGCGTGTTCAACGATTTCGTGCTGGATTATTTGGACCGTGAACGGAAAGAACTCAAAAAGAAATACCCGACCTTTGCAAAATTCAACCATTATTATGTAATTGATGAAACCATAATCCAAAGCTTCTTATCGTTTAGCAAGAAGATGAAGGTTAAGCCGATCCCGGAAGAATACAAAATCTCCAAAACACTTATCGAATCACAAATAAAAGCATTGGTGGCACGTAACCTGTTCGACTTTCAATCTTATTTCCAGGTGATGACCAGTATCGACGATGGCTTTCTAAGGGCTGTTGATGTACTCGAAAACAATCGCTATTTTGCCGACCTCAAGGTGGAATAGGAAAACCGTTGAACAACTTTCGTTTTCACTTTTATAAAATCCTGCAATTGCAAAAATTTAAGTTGGCGGATTGCCATAGGCAAAATTGACCACATCTTTACCATAATCCCATTCTTCCTTAAAAGGTTTTTTTCAAAACCTCACCATCTAAAGACAGCTTTCAATTCCACTTTTCCGGAAATTATTTCTGGGAAAAAGCATCCATAAATTTCCCAATTTGAGAATTTCCGCTTTTCCAATATTTAACCGTGGAAATGAAATTCCCGGTTGATCGCTGTGCCGGCACATCCCCCGAATGCCTTATATAGCAAGCTTTAACGAAATCCCCACCGTAACGGTTTATCTCCACAAACATGGTTTCCCAGGAAATAGCACATTTTTTGGCTATTGCTTTCCATCAACAAAGTAATCAGTATTGATTTTAGGGAAAACATAAGCAATCTTTCTCTAACGAAATTAAGAAATCATGGTAAAGCGTGTCAACACATTAATCATTCTTTTATTTATACTTATCCCTGGATTTGGCGAAACCATTATCCCCGAAGGAAATGTTTCCGGTGAATGGAACGCAAGCGGTAACCCATATTTAATATCAGGGAACATAACTATTCAACCCGATCAAAACTTAACGATCCAGCCCGGTGTTTATGTGGTTTTCCAGGATTCGTACTATTTTCAGGTAATCGGTCAGCTAACAGCAAACGGGAACAAAGCCGACAGCATTTATTTCACGGTATTGGACACCACCGGATATGCCAACGGGGAACACATTGGTTGGTATGGTATGACATTTAACGGGACCACGCCCACGCAAATGCCCCAATCATCTTTGAACTATTGCAATTTTGAATACAGCCTTGGAAATGGTGTGGCTTGCCTCGATTATTCAGAATTAAAGATAAGCAATAGTTCATTTCGCAAAAACCTATCGTATGGAATTGAATTGTATTCTTTTTCCAATATTTCCTTAAACAATATTTCCATCAGCGAAAATGGCATGGGCGGAATTTCGGCAAGCAGTTCCTCGATTGAATTACTTGACTTTACGATCAACAACAATAAGGGCTCGGGTATTTCCCTAACGGGAAGCTCAAATACGGGATCCGCTTCAATCATATCAAATGGGGTAATTTCCAACAATTCCTCCGAATATTATGGCGGCGGGCTTTTAATTGCCGGCGATGCTTTGGTCAATTGCGACAATATCGAAATAAAAGCCAACTCAGCCGAAAACGGTGGGGGAATTTATTGTGGTGTAGCATCAGGGAATTTCACTTCTGTGACGATTTCCAATAATTCCTCCGATTTCGGTGGGGGAATCTATTGCGATGCGTATGCTGATTTTACAATTGAACGCTCAATAATAGCATCCAATATTGCAAACCTTGACGGTGGTGGATTATATATGATCGACACCTATATGGATTTTAAAAATGTCACGATCGCCAATAATACGGCCCAGGACAATGGTGGTGGAATTTGGAGCCGGATCTTGGCAAACTGGCTCCCAACATTTGAAAATGTGATTGTTTGGGATAATTATCCCGAATCGATATTCACAGAAGGTTCCATACCTTCAATCCGTTTTTCTGATATCGAAGGTGGTTTTGAAGGCCATAAAAATATTGATTCCGATCCCCTCTTCGTAAATTCAGAAGCCAATGATTATAATTTGCGTTGGACGGATTTCCCGCAATCGGGCAGTGGGAAATCGGCCTGTATTGATGGCGGCGATCCATTATCTGTAATTGACCCCGATGGAACCGTTGCCGATATAGGAGCCCTTTTTTACGATCAGGGAAGCATTACATCAATCGAAACCCCGGATGCATATGAAATTGATATATATCCAAATCCAGCACAAAACATCTTATTTATAAACGGGATTTCAGAATTTGAACTTTTAACCATTTCTAACTTATCGGGAGGTATGGTCAAACAGTATAATTCGATAGATAGTTTTGCACAAATTAATGTTGATAATTTAAAACCTGGGCTCTATATTTTGCAAATTTCAAATCAAAATGGTGAGTTAATCACTAAAAAGTTCATTAAAAAGTAAGACGTCCACACATTTCCCATTCTCGTTTTAAACTTTTACAATCACTTACTTATCCCAATAATAGCAAAGATTACAGCAAGGTGTTCAGTCTATGTATTGTTTGAATAATACAGGCGTTAAAAAATTAAAGAACAAAAGGTTTGCAGAATAAAAAAAATTTCTATTTTTGCACTCCGATTTTTTATCAGGGAAAAACAAATAAATATTTAGAGATGTACGCAATAGTAGAGATAGCCGGACAACAATTCAAAGTTGAAAAAGACCGGGAAATTTTTGTTCACCGCCTCGAAGGGGAAGAAGGTTCAAACGTTGAGTTTGAAAATGTTATGCTTGTTGATAACGATGGCAAAGTTTCCGTTGGGATGCCAAATGTTTCCGGTATCAAGATAAAAGCCAAAATCCTGGAACATATGAAAGCAGACAAAGTGCTTGTTTTTCATAAGAAAAGGAGAAAAGGCTATCAGAAGCAAAATGGCCACAGGCAGTATATGAGCAAAATATTGATCGAAGATATTTTGACAGGCGTGAAAAAAGCCGGAAAAAAAGCCGAAGCCAAAAAGGAAGCCCCAAAAAAAGAGGCAACACCAAATGCAGAAGTGAAGACAGAGGCAAAGCCAAAAGCCGAGAAGAAAGAGGTGAAACCAAAGGCAGAAAAGAAAGAAGACAAGCCAAAAGCCGAAGCAACCCCCAAGGTTAAAAAGGAGACTAAACCAAAAACAGCCCCAAAAGCAAAAAAAGAGGTTGAAGACAAAAAAGAAGACTAAGATTTATTGACAACATTTAAAAACAAATAACCATGGCTCATAAGAAAGGTGCAGGAAGTTCAAATAACGGACGTGAATCGGAAAGTAAACGACTCGGTGTAAAAATATATGGCGGACAATTTGCCACTGCAGGCAATATCATTATCAGACAGCGTGGCACAAAACATTATCCCGGCGAAAATGTTGGAATGGGAAGGGACCATACACTTTATGCCCTCGAAACCGGAGAAGTTAAATTCACCAAAAAAAGAGATAACCGTTCATACGTTTCAGTCGTTCCGGCTGAAGCATAAACTGGAATCCATTCCGAAATAATATTTTGAAAATCCTTTCCGAATTAACGGAAAGGATTTTTTATATCAGGCTGATTTCAAGATAAAATACCTACCTTTGTCAAACAAAATTTTCACCTGTATCAATAAAGTGGTCATCATATAAAAGTCACATGAAAGCAGTATTGGAAATCAATCTAAACGAACTGAACTCAAATCTTCTGGATATGGTTCGTTCTATGTTTGACAAAAACGTCACTGAAATCATTTTAAAGCCTCAAGCCCCAACTCTGGAGGAGTTTGATCAATCATTATCAATTGAGGAGATACTCGATTCCATGCAAAAAAGCGGACACAAAGCAGAGCTTATCACAGAAATAAAAGATGGGTTGGAAGAATCTTCAATCTATAGCAAACATGAAGGTTAAACCATTGACCAAGAAACAGAAGAAGCTTGTTGACAAACTTAATTTGCAAGCCAAATACAATAAAGCCGCAGCTTTGTTTGAAGTAGATTACCGTCATCTATCTTTGCATATCGAATTACTCGAACCAAAACACTTAAAAATATATTCCTTTCGAATTGATATTAAATATCGTGCTGTTTTCTTAATAGTTAATGGGGAGGCCGAAGTTATTGCTATAACAAACCATTACAAATAATTTTATTACAGAAGCTATTAAAATTTCAAATCCATGTTACAAATAAATTACCTAAGGGAAAACAAGGCAGAGGCGATTGAAAGGCTTGCCGTAAAAAACTTTGATGCTTCCAAAATTATCGATCAGGCAATAGAACTTGACAATCTGAGGCGCCAAACACAAAACCAATTGGACGAAACATTGGCGGAGGCCAATAATGCCTCCCGCGAAATTGGTGGGTTTTTCAAGCAGGGGATGATTAACGAAGCGAATGAGCTAAAGCTTAAAACTGCCGAGCTCAAGGCCCAATCAAGGGAACTGACCGAAAAACTGGGGAAGATAGTTTCCGATCTTAAAGAATTGATTATCCAATTGCCAAATATCCCACATCCATCGGTTCCGTCCGGCAATTCAGATGCCGACAACGAAACCATCCTACAGGAAGGGAAAATACCCGAACTTGGTGACAAAGCATTGCCGCACTGGGAACTTGCAAGCAAATACAATATCATTGATTTTGATTTAGGGAGCAAGGTAACAGGGGCCGGGTTTCCTTTTTACATCGGGAAAGGGGCCAAATTGCAAAGGGCACTTATCAACTTCTTCCTTGACCGGGCGATGGAGGCCGGTTACACCGAAATACAGCCACCCCTGATGGTAAACGAAGACTCCGGCTATGGCACAGGGCAATTGCCCGACAAGGAAGGCCAGATGTACCATGTGGGAATAGATAATTTATATATGATTCCAACGGCAGAAGTTCCCATTACCAACATTTACAGAAACGTGATTTTGAAAGAAGGGGAACTGCCCGTTAAGAATGTTGCCTATTCCCAGTGTTTCCGTCGGGAAGCAGGTTCATATGGAAAAGATGTACGGGGCCTGAACCGCCTTCATCAGTTTGACAAGGTGGAAATCGTACAAATCCAACATCCGGATAAATCATATGAAACTTTGGAGGTGATGCGCAACCACATTGCTTCACTTATCCAGGACTTGGAATTGCCTTATAGGATATTGCGGCTTTGTGGTGGGGATTTGAGCTTTACATCTGCATTGACCTTTGATTTTGAGGTTTATTCCGCAGCCCAGAAAAGATGGCTGGAAGTGAGTTCCGTTTCCAACTTCGAAAATTTCCAGGCGAACAGGATGAAACTCCGTTTTAAAGATAAAAACGGAAAAACCAGGCAGGCCCATACATTGAACGGAAGTGCACTGGCCCTTCCCCGTATCGTGGCCGCACTTCTCGAAAACAACCAAACCCTGGAAGGGATAAGGATACCGGAAGCATTGGTTCCTTATACAGGCTTTGAGCTGATCAATTAAAATGCCCGGCATACTTTCCAATATTTATTTACGTTAGTAGGTGAAGGTGAAGGCAAATAAGGTGCAGCGCATCGATAATATTTGTAAATCAAAACTGATTAAAACCAGGTGCAGCGCACCGCAACAAATCTTGAAGTATTTCCACAACATATTGACCTTCGTTTTCCTGTTCCTTGCGGTTTCGGCCTTCCCACAAGTGGATAAACTGAAACCCGTGGAATTGCACCTCCCAAAACCACCAAATCCATACGAACAAAAGCAAAGCAAAGAAAAACTTGCTGACCAGTATTACAGGAACAAGGATTATGATAAAGCCGTTGTTTTATACGAAGAGCTTTTTAAGGAAGGGGGCAACCGCAACTATTACACCTATTACGTTTTTTGCCTCATTGAACTACAGGAATTCAGGAAAGCCGAAAAGTTGATCAAATCGCAACAAAAAAGAAGCCCAAGGCAATTAAGATATTTGGTGGACTTGGGAAATGTTTATGAAAGACAGGGCGAATTGAACAAAGCAAAAAAGCAATATGAATCCGCCATTAAAAAACTCAGCTCCAACCGGTCGCAGGTCATTAACCTGGCCAATGGTTTTTTGATGGTCGGGAAAACCGATTATGCTGCAAAAACATACCTCCGGGGACGGCAGATAATGAAAGATTATCCGTTTTATTATGAGTTGGGGAACCTGTACCGGCAAACACGGAATTATTCACAAATGACCCGGGAATACCTTGATTTTGTAGATTATGACCCAAACAACATGGCCACGGTGCAACACCTGTTTCAAAGTGTTTTGGACAAAGACCCTGAACAGGAAGTGAGCAATAATCTCCGAAGGTCCCTTTTGATCCGCATCCAGAAATATCCCGAAAAAGTTTATTATTCCGAAATGCTTTTGTGGCTCTCGATACAGGACAAGGATTTCGAACAGGCTTTCAGGCAGGCCAAGGCCATCGACAGTCGGTTGAACGAATTGGGCCACCGGGTTTACGAACTGGCCAACCTTGCCCTTGCAAACAAAAGCTATGATGTGGCAATTGAAGCTTACACCTATATCACGGAAAAAGGGAAAGACAGTTTTTATTATTTCGATTCCAAAGTTGGCCTTTTAAACTCCCGGTACCTTAAAATCACAACCACTATAAATTATTCTGACAAAGACCTTATGGCCCTTGAGAATGATTTTAAAAGCACGCTGGACGAATATGGGACAAATGCTACCACGCTTCCTGTTATGCGCTATCTGGGACATATCCAGGCATTTTATCTCGATAAAACACCGGAAGCCATCAACATACTTTCCCGGGCCATCGAAATCCCAAATGCCACCCAACAGGATATTGCAGAATGTAAAATTGAACTTGCTGACATTTTGCTTTTTAGTGGGGAAGTTTGGGAAGCCACCTTATTGTACTCCCAGGTTTCAAAAGCCTTTAAAAACGACCCCACCGGACATTTGGCCAAGTATAAAAACGCAAAATTGTCTTATTATATCGGGGAATTCGATTGGGCGAAAACCCAATTAAAAGTGTTAAAGGCAGCAACTTCCAAACTGATTGCCAACGATGCGCTCCAACTTTCATTGTTGATAAACGACAACATCGACATGGATTCCTCCACCGTTGCACTTTCGCTTTATTCACGGGCAGATTTGTTGTTGTACCGAAACAAGGACGAACTTGCCCTGGCCACCCTTGATTCCATTTTTCAGCTCGGCCCGTATCATCCCATTTACGACGAAACCCTCTATAAAAAGGCACAGATAAAAATCAAACAGCATAAATACGGGGAAGCCGTGGAATACCTGAACAACATTGTCGAGGATTATCCCTACGACATAACGGCCGATGATGCCCTGTTTATGCTTGCCGAGCTCTACAACTGGAAATTGGATGATAAAGACAAGGCCATGGAACTCTATAAACAATTGATGATGGATTATACGGGGAGCCTCTATACAACCGAAGCAAGAAAAAGGTTCAGGGCATTGCGGGGCGATTTTGACGGGCTTGAAAACGAATCCGAGGAAATTTTCTTTTTCGATATGCCATTCCAGGATAATTGATTGCTGTCATAGGATTTCGTATTTTTGGCCATTATACGTAAAAGTATTGTTATTACATTTAACCAAATCATTTTATCAAATGCAAGTATTTAAGAAAGACGGACATACAATTTACAATGGAGATGCATTTGAAGTGCTGTTGAACGAAATTGATGACAACAGCATTGATTTGATATTTGTTGACCCCCCGTATAATATAGGAAAAGATTTTAATGGAAGAAAGGATAAATGGGCCACTGACAAAGAATATTTGGAATGGTCATATTCATGGATTGACTTGTTGATTAAAAAACTCAAGTCGGATGGAAGCTTGTATATTATGACATCAACCCAATTCATGCCTTTTTTTGACATTTACCTCCAAAGCAGGATAAATATTTTGTCACGGATAATTTGGTCGTATGATAGTTCAGGGGTTCAGGCAAAGAATTATTTTGGTTCGATGTACGAACCTATATTATTTTGTGTAAAAGATAAAAGCAATTATACTTTTAATTCCAAAGACATTTTAGTGGATGCTAAAACCGGTTCTAAACGTAAATTGATTGACTATCGAAAAAACCCACCTCAACCATATAGTACCGAAAAGGTCCCGGGGAATGTTTGGGATTTCCCGAGAGTCAGGTATCGGATGCCAGAGTACGAGAAGCACCCCACACAAAAACCAATCGCCTTGTTGGAAAGGATAATCAAAGCAAGTACGAATGTAGGTGGAGTTGTGTTGGATCCTTTCTCCGGGACATTTACAACTTCCTTTGTGGCAAAAACACTAAACCGGAAATCAATTGGTATCGAGATCGATGAAGATTATACAAAGATAGGGTTAAGGAGGCTTTCGATACTCAAAGAATACAACGGTGAGAAATTAGAAAAAGAAATAAGGACTTTTGAGACGAAAAAAATAATCGAACAACAAACACTGGCATTATTCGAACCTGATGGAACACAGCTTTACAAAACAAATCAAGCAAGTATTGGTAAGTAATTTTGGCAACGACGCCGAAGAAATATATGAGAGAAGTGAACTACTTCGATATATCAATATTAAGACTGTATCGGCAAACCGTGGTTCCAAGGCCAGGGGGAGTTTTGGGAATTTGTATGCGGTTTATGTGCTCATTGAAGATTACCTGAAGAAAAAATTTGATAAAAAAGG
>JAADJA010000113.1 GCA_013151015.1 Chlorobiota bacterium | reverse complement strand
TTTACCAATATACAAGCTTATATTATTGATAATTATTTCTGGGTCCAATTTTGAGTCAAAAAGTGATTGAAGGTTTATGTCCTGCTCAAAGTTCAGGTAAATATAGTTTTCATATTCGGCTTTCCCAAACATATTGACAAGATAGGTCTTTCCTACCTGTCTCGCTCCTTGAAGAACCAAAGGTTTACGTTTATTACTGTTTTTCCATTTTAACAGCATATTATAAGCACTCCTTTTCATTGAAATAAAGTTTGAGATTTATAAATACATTTCTATCTCCAAAAAAGTGCTACAAATATATAATATTATCTCCATAAAAATGTCATTTATTTAAATAATTATCTCCAAACAAATGTAATAAATAGTGGTATTTATCTCCAATTAAATGTAGAAAGAATTGTAAGTGATAGAATATGAAAGCCATAAGCTGGGGTTTTGGTTGAAAAAAGAAAACCAGCCTTTTAAGGTATAAAAAACTGGCTTTCAATGCTACGGTCCCAAGAGGAGTTCCTGAAAATCTTATTCTGTGGCTTTCACCACTCGGGATAAACTTCTCCTCCTCTAAATCACAAAAGCCCTGCATATGCAGGGCTTTTAGCGATCCCGAGAGGAGTCGAACCCCTAACCTTCTGATCCGTAGTCAGACGCTCTATCCAATTGAGCTACGGGACCAATATTTTTTTCAAAAATTCTCTTCCACTACCTGATTTGAAGTATTTTTCTCTTTCCCTTGCCTCTTTTCTATTTTCCAACTCTTCAAAATAAACCAAATTCCAAGGAACAAACCCTTTAGTCGATTTCGTCTTGCTGTTGTTGTGTTCTTTCAGCCTTCTGTCCAAATCATTTGTAATCCCCTTGTACAATCTCCCATCTACTTCACTTCGTATTACATACACGCTGTACATGCTCATTTCTTTTACCTACGCTCCCTGCCTGCCGGCAGGCAGGTATCCAATTGAGCTACGGGACCTTTTGATTTACGAAATACGAGTTTCGTAAAGCGGGTGCAAAATTATAAAATATTTTGTTTCCTGTAATTTTTTTGTTCAAATAAAATCAATGAATTTTGGTTAACGTCCATTGCCGTCAATTAATCCCGGTACGTCATCCATCAAAAACACCCATTTACTTGATGATTTCACCACCAAAGGAATACTCCGAACCTCTATCGGGGTGGGTTGTTTTATTATCGGAGGTGATTTCTGTCACACCATTTTTGGGCAGTTGCCGGGTTCCGGTAACTTTTACATTGACCATATCTTGCTTGAAACTCTTAATTTCGGCAATAGGGATATGGATGTCGAGGGTGTCATTGTTTATGGCAATTGGGAAATATTCATCATTGATATTTTAGCATCGAGATAGTCGATTTTCAAATCCTCTTGTTTTTTTGATGCAAGTAGTTTTATCTTTGCGCCTGATTCTAATCAATTGGACTTTGAACAAAAAAGTTAAAACAGCAAGACTTTCGATATTTTCCAATCTGTTCCTGATTGTCATCAAGATTGTGGTCGGGATATTGAGCGGTTCGGTGAGTATTATTTCAGAAGCCATTCATTCTACCATTGACTTGGTGGCTTCTGTCATTGCTTTTTTTTCGGTGAAGGTTTCGGGTTTGCCACCCGATAAAGAGCATCCCTATGGACATGGCAAGATCGAAAATATTTCAGGTGTCGTGGAGGGTTTGTTGATTTTAGTGGCCGCTTTCTGGATTGTTTACGAAGCCATAAAAAAGTTTGTGGACCACAAGCCAATTGATTTCCTATACCTTGGTATCATTGTGATGAGTGTTTCTGCCATCGTGAACTTTTTTGTTTCGAGAAGGCTTTATAAAGTTGCGAAAGAAACAGATTCAATTGCACTGGAAGCAGATGCGTTGCATTTAAAAACCGATATTTATACCTCGGTGGGCGTGGCGATCGGTATGTTTATTATTTGGTTAACGGATTTACATGTCCTGGATCCGGTAATTGCAATTCTGGTCGCATTGATTATTTTGAAGGAAGCGTATTCCCTTATAAGAAATGCGTACCAACCGCTTGTGGATGTTGCCCTTCCCGATGAAGACCTTAAATTGGTGGATGAAATTTTGTCGGGGTTCATGCAAGGGGAAATTTCTTACCACAAAGTCCGTTCGCGAAAATCCGGTCCTTATAAATACCTCGATTTTCATTTGAACGTGCCGGGTGACATGAGTGTAAAAGAATCGCATAACTTGTGTGACAAGATTGAGTTGGGGTTGAAAAGCAAGATTGCCCCGCTCGATATCAATATCCATGTGGAGCCGGCAAAGAGTGTTGGCAAATTGGATGTTAAAGCTTAAGAGGTCATGGGATAGGAGTTGAAAAGTTAAGAGGATTGGAGTCGAAAGTTAATAAGCTGTGGTTTTGAAACCAACACATAACGCCTAACTTTTAACAATATTTGCCAATTGCTTTTGCATATTTAACCCTTATCTAAATATGGCTATTAAAACAATACACTCTAATGCTTTACGATTTAGAATATTCATTTAAGATACCGAAAAAAGTCCTTAGGGTCATTGATAAATATTATCCTGCCGGAAGTATTGCGCATAGATATTATTTTGTCCATTGCGTGAAAGTGACCGATTTGGCCCTGAAAATTGCAGGGCACAACCCACACCTGAACCCTGACACAAAGTTTATCCTGAAAGGTGCCATGTTGCACGATATTGGAATCATCAAAACCAATGCCCCGGATATTGGCTGCAATGGAAAGCACCGGTATATTGCCCATACTTATCTCGGCAGGGAAATCCTTGAAAAAGAGGGCTTTTCCGAAATAGCTAGGGTTTGTGAAACCCATGTAGGTGTCGGGCTTTCAAAAAAGGACATCGAGAAATCAAATTTCCCATTGCCCAACAGGGATATGTTGCCAATAAGTGTGGAGGAAAAAATCATCTGTTATGCCGATAAGTTTTATTCCAAATCGGAAAAACACCTGCTCATTCCAAAGCCCGAAGATAAAATCAGAAAGAAAATCTTGAAATATGGCAATTCCAAATTGAAACGTTTTGAGGATTTCGTGAAGATGTTCGGGATTGATTATGTTTATGAATAAATCAATTCATCGAAACAAATTCCGATTTTGCAGCAGCGCAAATCGGGCAAACCCAATCATCGGGCAGGTCGGCAAAAGGCGTTCCCGGGGGAATTCCCTGTGATTCATCGCCCACTGCCGGGTCATATTCGTAAGAACAAATATCACAAACAAAAGAAGGCCCAAAATCCTTTTTGTTGTCCGGCTTATCTTTTATTGCTTCTTTTCCTGATTGGCTTGAATCGATATAGGTTGGTGCATTTTTCGGTGCGAGCCCTTTCATTTCGGTTTTATACCATGCGTATGTTAATGGGTCGGCATCTTCTTTCAACACCTCGGCATTTATGACCTTCCCAATAAACAAAGTGTGAGTCCCCACATCAAATTGGTCAACGACCTCACATTCAAAAGTTGCTATGGTGTTTTTTGTAACGATGGGCGTCCCGTTTTCCCCGGTTTTGAATTCAGTGGTATCGAACTTATTTGTGTCCCGACCACTTTTATAACCAAAAGTCCCAATCAATCCCGATTCGGAATTTTTCTCAAGAACCGAAATTGAGAATGCCTTACTGCTGTTGATATATTCCGATGTCAGGTTGTCTTTATGACAACTTACGGCCACTTGTGGTGGGTCAGATGTAACCTGGAAAACAGTGTTCCCAACGTATCCGTTTGTTTTGTCCCCATTTTTGGAACTAATGATATAAAGTCCGTAAGTCAGTTTGTGAAATGCTTTTGTATCCATGATTATATATGTTAAATGTTATGAGTTATGCGTTATGCGTTCCGATGTTATGGGTTATGCGTTCCAATGTTAAGGGTTATGCGTTCCAATGTTAAGGGTTATGCGTTCCGATGTTATGCGTTATGCGTTCCGATGTTATGCGTTATGCGTTCCGATGTTATGCGTTATGCGTTCCAATGTTAAGGGTTATGCGTTACGATGTTAAGGGTTATGCGTTCTAATGTTAGGGGTTATGTGTTCCGATGTTGTGGTTTTTGCAATTTGTATCGCCTATTCCCTAACTTTCAACTCCTAACGCATAACTTTTAACTTTCCTCAGTAAACCTCCCGATAATCTGCATTTTAATATCCATCGGTTCAAATCCGTGAATGCTTTTCTTCTTGAAATAATCAGTAATCAATAAGTTCAATTCATCGTCCATGTAATCTTCGATCCGATCGGTGCTTTTATCATAAAGATGGTGATGGTTCTCGGTTATATGGTCAAATCGCATCCGCCCTGTATCTGTTTTTATCCTGCCAATAATATTGTATTCGGCAAAAGTATCCAGGGTTTTATAAATTGTACCTGAAGAAATTGTCGGGTTTTCTAAAGTCACTTTTGCAATAATCTGATCCGTATCCGGGTGATTGTTTAGTTGAAGTAAGGCACGGTAAACCGCTATTCTTTGAGGAGTTACTTTTAGTCCATGCGAGTTGAGTGCATTGCTTATCGTTTCAATAATTTCCATATGGGTATATTTGTTCCGCAAAAGTAAATAAAATAGTTTATTAAATAATAATAATTCTTATTTAAAATAAATCACTATCTTTGTGCCCTGAGT
>JAADJA010000214.1 GCA_013151015.1 Chlorobiota bacterium | reverse complement strand
ACCACAATTAAAATCCAACAAAAAAAGTTTTGATATAGAACTTAGTAGTTTAGTAGATATCGCAAAAAATATTCTTTCGAAACGGGAACATTTTGAAACTAACTTAAACCAGAACGAGCAAATTGCCTTAAACGAAATCGTTAAAGTTGGAACATCAGCAGGTGGCGCCAGACCAAAAGCTGTTATTGCATACAATCAAAAAACAGGAAAAATCAAATCAGGACAAGTAGAAGCACCAAAAGGCTTTGAACAATGGCTGATAAAATTTGACGGTGTTAGCAATGCTCAATTTGGTGAAACTTATGGCTATGGTAGAGTTGAATACGCTTATTATTTAATGGCTATTGATTGTGGTATAGATATGATGCCATCTAAGCTATTAGAAGAAAATGAACGAGCTCATTTTATGACAAAACGTTTTGATAGGGACAAGGAAAACATCAAACATCATATTCAAACATTTTGTGGCATTCAGCATTACGACTATAACAATGTTACCGGATATAGTTACGAGCAATTATACCAAACAATGCGTTTGTTGAGATTGACATATCCCGAAGCAGAACAAATGTTTAGGCGAATAGTTTTTAATGTTTTGGCTTCGAATAACGATGACCACACAAAAAACTTTTCTTTTTTACTGAAAAAAGACAGCAAATGGCAATTGGCACCAGCTTATGATTTATGTTATGCTTATGACCCGAACAGTATTTGGGTAAGTCAACACGCACTTAGTATAAACGGAAAACGTAGCAATATAAACCGTAACGATTTATTAAGCATTGCAAAAGCCAATAGTATTAGAAAGCCTGATAGAATTATCGACGAAATAAAAACAATTGTTTGTAATTGGCAAGAATATGCCCCAAAAGCGGGAGTAAATAAGGAATTACGAAAAGCAATCAATCAAAATTTAGCGTGTTTTGATATTTAATTATGAATTATAAATGCGAATCAAGAGTTGAACCCTTTCAGGGTTCTGTATTTATGATGTCTAATTGTCCTTGGGTTACCTGCCCTGTCCGTCAGGCGGGCGCCCATGGTTATTATTGTTTAATCTTTTGTGCCTCTGCGAGAGCTTTAGCGACACGCAGTCAGGATTCGTTTGCCCGAAGAACAAAAACAATAATAGCCCCGTACGGAGTGTGGGGTACGGTATTTTGTGTGCAATATCAACCCCAAAGTGGGTTGAACTGCCGATAATCAATGTTGCCCAACCCTTGATTCGCATTAGTAGTTATTATTTTTTTTTGATTTTCTGTGCTCCTTCCTTCAATTTATAAATTATTGAATTTATCGCTAAACAAATTATAATTATCGAAAAACAATAAATAATATTTGTTTTATAATAATTTTTGTTTTTACTTTGCAGCGCATTTAAAAACATAAGTTATGGAAACAACGAAAAAACACCTCAGTATTAAAATTATCTATTGGACCACGAATATCCTGTTTTGGGTTTTTGTGCTTGCGGCTATTTTGGTCTTTGGGTTTTCAATGGGTTTTATGTTCAAAATCTTTGACGAAACACAATTGCATGTGGGCATTCCGGTGGCCGTAAATGTTTTGGAGCATGGAACGGTCGAGCTCAATAATTCGGTTTCAAGTGTTGAATTCGTGGAGATGTACGGGAAAATCCATTTTATTGATATGCCCCCTGCCATCGGACAGGTTTATAGTTTCTTTCTCCTGGCAGTGTTGGCCTTTGCCTTTTACATTTTCTTCACCTTCCGAAAGTTTATCACCAATGTTTATCATGGGGTTTATTTTGATCTTTTCAATATATCGCTCCTGAAAAGGATTTCCTATGCCCTTGTCGGTTTTTGGGTGTTTTCGGTATTCTACGCCTACTTTCAATATTATTATCTGGTAAAAAACATGGAGTTCAACAGTGTTGAAATCACAGGCGATGTCAAGACAAGTTCAACCGTTTTGTTGGCAGCCCTGCTCATTTGGGTCTTGTCGCATATTTTCATGAAGGGGTGCAAATTGCAGGAAGAAAACAACTACACAATTTAAAGGGAGGGAGATCATGGCAATAATTGTAAATCTCGATGTAATGCTGGCCATCAGAAAGATGAGCCTGACAGAACTCTCGAACAGCGTGGGCATCACAATGGCGAATCTGTCCATCCTGAAAAAAGGGAAGGCCAAAGCAATCCGTTTTTCCACATTGGAATCCATCTGTAAAACCCTGGATTGCCAACCTGGTGATATTCTTGAACATAGGCCTGAATAAATCAGAAAGGCGAATCTCAAAACTTGTCCGTATGGATAAATAACAAATTCCAAAACAATAAATGCGAAAGCTGTTTTTGGATTTTGTGTTTTTTAATAGGTGAAACAGCCATGATTAGTTATAACTTACACAGGGCATGATTAGAAATAGTACCCGTGCACCAGCCTACCAAGATTATATTGCGGGCAGGTTCGTGGCAATTATAAACTTATGAAATAAAGAATTCAACTCTTGATCCATATTGCCCTTGTAAATATTAAAACAATATTTTCCGATTGATAACCTTGGTAAAAAGATACCTTTGCAACGCATGAAAAAATTAGATGTAATAATAGTAGGGGCAGGCCCGTCAGGTTTATTGGCCGCTGGAAGGGCAGCCGAAAAGGGTGGCAAGGTGCTATTGTTGGAAAAAATGCGACAGGAGGGCCGCAAACTGCTTATCACAGGAAAAGGTCGTTGCAACATAACAAATGATGCTGTTGTCAGGGAATTCATCACGCATGTATATCCCAATGGACGGTTTTTGCAAAATGCTTTTTCCCGTTTCTTTTCCAAAGACATAATTGATCTTTTGGAAGGATATGGTGTTAAATCAATTTTGGAACGTGGGGGAAGATATTTCCCGGCAAGCAATAAATCGGCAGATGTGCTAAAGGCGTTGCTGCAATGGGTACATGATTTAAAAGTTGATATCCGTTGTGGATACCGGGTTGAGAAACTGATTGTTGAAAATGGAATGATTCAGGGTCTTCAGGCAAATGGACAAAGATTTATTTGCAGGAATATAATTCTTGCAACCGGAGGGAAATCTTATCCGGCCACTGGTTCCAATGGCGATGGTTATGAATTGGCAAGAAGTTTAGGCCATTCCATCGAAAAGGCAAGGCCAGCGCTCGTGCCCCTCATTACCAAGGGTGGAATTGCGCAAAAACTGCAAGGCCTCAACCTAAGGAATGTAAGGGCCGTGGTTTGGGTAAACGAAAAAAAAACAGGGGAGGGTTTTGGTGAAATGATTTTTACACATTTCGGGCTGTCGGGTCCGATAATCCTTACTTTGAGCCGGATTGTAGTGGACGAATTACACAAGAAAAGCAAGGTGGAAATCACCATCGATCTGAAACCAGCCCTTGATGAGCAAAAATTGGATAAACGCTTGCTTCGTGACCTGAACGAACATGGCAAGAAAAAGATCGGCAATATATTCCGTCAATGGCTTCCGGCATCCATGGGGCCGGTTTTCCTTGAACTCTTGAATATTGATCCCGAAAAAGAATGCCACCAGATTTCTTCAAAAGAGAGGAAACAAATCCGTTACCTGCTTAAAAACTTCCGTTTCAAAATTGCGGATCATGGGTCTTTCAAAGAAGCTATCATCACAGCAGGAGGGATTCCAACAAATGAAATCTCCCCAAAAACAATGGAGTCAAAACTCGTAAAAGGGCTGTACTTTGCCGGTGAAATGATTGACCTGGATGCCGAAACCGGAGGCTATAACCTGCAAATTGCCTATTCAACGGGATGGGTGGCCGGTGATTCAGCCTTGAACAAACTCCCATCTTGAGAAAGGAAATAGGACATTATCGAAGAACTGAACAATACCGAAATCGATATTCTTGATGAATTTTAAATAATGCGTAGAACAGCCTCCCCTCTTGAGAGGGGAGTTTTTTATCCCGGAAAATGAATTGGATTTTTGATGTTCCGATATTAAACTAAAAAGAAATGAGTTTATGAAAAAAACAATTATATCTTATAAGTATTTCCAGAAATAATGTGTAGTACAACCTCCCCTCTTGAGAGGGGGTGTGAAAGCCAGAGTGTGAGCGGGGGTGTGTAAAAAAATCTTTAACTTTACCTCCAAATCCCACCTCATGAATCAAAGAAGAAAAATAATCCCCTATAACCCCAAATTAAAACAGCTTGCCCGAAATTTAAGGAACAAAAGCACTAAATCTGAAATTTATCTTTGGAAATACCTTAAAGGAAAACAAATGATGGGATATGATTTCCACCGGCAAAAACCTCTTGACAATTATATTGCCGATTTCTTTTGCCATGAATTAATGCTTGCCATTGAAGTTGATGGCTATACGCATATATTGGAAGATGTTCAAGACAAAGATGAGAAAAAGGAAAAGAGATTGAATGAATTGGGGGTTCATGTTTTACGTTTTCCTGATAGTGATGTGTTTAATGATATTGGAAATGTGTTGAGGGAAATTGAAGCCTATATTGTGGAATATGAAAAGACACACCCCCGCCGCTGCTAAGCCCTGCGCACCCCCTCTCAAGAGGGGAGTGGGCATCCCTGACGAGATTGATTTGATTTAATATAAGCCGAAGTAATACCGTAAACTTTGCGTAGAACAACCTCCCCTCTTGAGAGGGGGTGTGCAAGCAAGTGAGGTGGCGGGGGTGTGTAAAGTATTTGTCTTTACTTTCAGATCAATGCAGAAAAGGAACTGATAAACCATGGAAACTGTTGGTTTTTTTGAATTGATAATTGCCAATAAACTTCGATGTTCGTTGAACGGGATTTATTATAAAATAGAGTTTGACAAGATGTGTTCTGAAGGGGAAACACACCCCCGCCGCTGCTAAGCCCTGCGCACCCCCACCCCCTCTCAAGAGGGGAGTGGGCATCCCTGACGAGATTGATTTGATTTAATATAAGCCGAAGTAATACCGTAAACTTTGCGTAGAACAGCCTATCCCCATTGAAAAGAATTTATGGGAAAGTATGTGGATACTGTTGTGTAATAAATTCTTAATTTTACGCTCCAAATTAAAAAACAGTCCAAATTGATACACAATCCCGAAATAGACCTCGCCTTTGATTTTGTCCAGAACACGGACCGGAACATTTTCCTGACCGGAAAAGCCGGAACGGGGAAAACCACCTTTTTGCATAAACTCAAAGAGGTTTTGCCCAAACGTATGGTCGTTGTCGCCCCAACGGGTGTAGCCGCCATTAATGCCGGTGGTGTTACCATCCATTCTTTTTTCCAAATGCCATTTGGGCCCATTCTCCCCGAAAGTCTTGACAACAAGGAAAGCCGGGCCGGACAAAACCCATTTGTAAAGAAATTCAACAAAAAGAAAATCGATATAATCCGTACCCTGGATTTGTTGGTCATTGATGAAATAAGTATGGTGAGGGCCGATTTGCTGGATGGGATCGACCAGGTGTTGCGCCGTTACAAAAACGACCGGCTCCCCTTTGGTGGCACACAGGTCCTTGTTATTGGCGACCTGCAACAGTTGGCCCCTATCGTTAAAGATGATGAATGGGCCTTGTTGAGGGATTATTACGATACGGTCTATTTTTTTAGCAGTAGGGTATTCCGGCAAGGGCAGTTCCTTGGGATCGAGCTAAAGCATGTTTACCGGCAGCAGGACAATAAGTTCATCAAGGTTTTAAACGAAATCAGGGATGACAAACTTAGTCCCGAATCCCTTTCAATTTTGAATTCCCGTTACAAACCTGATTTCATGCCCAAAACCGGGGAAGGTTATATAACCCTCACCACACATAATGCAACAGCCAATGGGATCAATGCGAAACAACTGGACTTGGTCAGTTCCAAAGTCCATACTTTTGAGGCCGAAGTCCAGGATAATTTTCCTGAGTATTCCTTTCCAACGGATCAATTCCTGAAACTGAAAAAGGGTGCACAGGTGATGTTCGTGAAAAACGACAGTTCGCCCGAGAAAAGGTACTTCAACGGTAAAATAGGGACTATCACTGGTTTTAATGGGGATGTGATAAATGTGCAATGCCCCGATGATGACGAACCTATTGCGGTAACACAGGAAACCTGGGAAAATATCCGTTACACGATCAACCAACAAACGAAATCCATTGAAGAGGAAACCATGGGTTCGTTTATCCAATATCCTTTGCGGTTGGCCTGGGCCATTACCATCCACAAAAGCCAGGGCCTTACCTTTGAAAAAGCGGTGATTGATGCACAGGCCGCTTTTGCCCATGGACAAACCTATGTGGCATTGAGCAGGTGCAAAACCCTGGAAGGTTTAGTCTTGAGGACGAAATTGAGCAATAGTGCCATTATCAGCGACAAGACGGTTGGGACATTTAACCAGCAGGTGCACGACAATCCTCCGGACGAGAAGACCCTTTCCCATTCGAGAAGACAGTATGTGCTTAATCTTTTGGACGAATTGTTCAGCTTCAGGCAAATCAGTTATCATCTGTACAAAGGCTTGAAACAGAGTTATTCCAATGAAACGGTCATTCATGGTAATTTCCAGTCGCCCTTGAAGAAAATGCACGAAGAAGGGAGCAAGGTACTGGATGAAGTGGCCGGAAAATTTGCAAAACAATTGCGTTATCTTGCAGAAACCGGTGATGAGAAGGGTTTTCAGAACCGTATAAAAAAAGGTAGCGCCTATTTTTTGGAACAAACCGAACAACTTCTTCAAAAACCATTGGCCCAAATCTCCTTTGAAACAGATAACCGACAGGTAAAAAAAGAACTCCGCAAAGTACTCTCGAAAATAACGGAACTGATACATGTGAAGCGGGCCTGTCTTGGAAACACCAAAAATGGTTTTGAAATAAACAAGTACCTGCAAGTGCGTGCTACTGCTGCTTTGGATACGCCTGATAAAGTCCCAGGGGCAAGTGGGTCCAAGGAAGAACCTTTGATATCAGAAAACCCAATGCTTTATTCAAGGTTGCGGAAATGGCGCAACTCATTGGCCGTTGAAGAAAATATCCCCGCTTATTATATCATGAGCCAAAAAGCTATTATCGGGATTTCAAATGAACTTCCGGTTATTCCCGAGCAACTGATGATCGTAAAAGGGATCGGGAAAAGAAAGGTGGAAGAATACGGCGATACGGTTTTGGAATTGGTGAAAACCTATTGTGCCGAAAATAAAATCGAGTTAAGGAAAGATGTCCCGGTAAAAAAGAAAAAAGTCGTGAAAACACCAACAAAGGAAATTACCAAAGCCCTTTGGGACAAAGGAAAAAGCATTGCTGAAATTGCAAAGGAACGTTCCCTTGTAAATACTACAATAGAAAGCCATCTGGCCTATTACGTGGGAACAGGTGAGTTGGAGCTTGAAAAGTTCGTGGATGCCGAAAAGGCCAAATCAATAACTTCGCTTCTCGAAAAGAATCCTGATTCGGGTAGGTCAGCAGTAAAAGAAGCGCTTGGGGAAACCGTTTCCTGGTCCGATATACGGTTTGTGGTTCAGCACCTAAGCTACCTCGATCGGTCAAAGGAAGGACAGGATTAAAATTTGACTTACTTTTGCCCGCTTAAATGAAAATCCTTTTACATAATTTGAGGCTATTGGTCAATGGGATCATCGATTGGTTTTATAAGCCATTCAAGAGATATATCCCGCCTGAGACATTTCGCTATGCTGCTACCGGAGGCTTTAACACGGCACTCGATATATTTTTGTATTTCGTCTTTTATCATTACGTCCTCCATAAAGAAATCGTTGATTTGGGTTTTGTGGCAATTAGCCCGCACATCGCTGCTTTCATTATTGTATTCCCGATAACCTTTACCACGGGGTTCCTGTTTGCAAAATTCATAACCTTCACCAATTCGCCCATAAAGGGGCGTGTTCAATTGTTCAGGTATGGATTGACAGTTACTGGATCCATTCTGCTAAATTATATCCTGTTGAAATTCTTTGTTGAATATTTACTGGTTTGGCCCACCATAGCAAAAATAATCACCACTGTGATCGTTGTGGCTTATAGCTATTTTATCCAGCGGTTTTTTACATTTAAAACCGCAAGCCAAAAACTTGAAGAAAACCATGAATAAGGAAGAAAGAAAAAAAATACATGCTGCGCTGCTGTTGGAAAAAGAAAAAACCGAATCGAAAGTGGCAGACCTAAAAGAACTCACAAAACCCATTTCCCCCGAAAATGCAATAGGCCGGGTCAGTCGTATGGATGCCATCAACAATAAAAGCATCAATGAGGCGGCACTGCGGACTTCCGAATCGAAGTTGCGGAACCTGAACCTTGCCCTGGAAAGGATCCACGAAGATGATTTTGGGAAATGCAATATGTGCGATGCCGATATTCCAATGGGAAGATTGCTGGTTATGCCAGGGAGCTCAAAATGTGTTCGGTGTGCAGGTAGGTTTTGACCCAATGGTTTAATATGCCAGAACCCAGGCATCTTTGTATTTTGTGGGAAGCATTTTCTTTGCATTGTGCGCTTCTTGATTGGAGGGGTAATCAGAGAGGGAAATCCTGATTTTCTCATCTTTTATCACAACTTTGGCTTTGGGATATCCTTCTGCCTTGTGTTTTATGGCTGCGTTTTTTGCGGCTTCCAAATTTGGGAGACTACCGATAATAACATAAAACCTGTTTTTTTGGGTCGAAACCACAAGCGTTTCGATCGGTTCTTTTGGTTGCTCAACTTTGTAAACCTCCGTGGAATTGCAAATGTGGATTTCTCCAGGTTGTTCGCCCTCTTCGCCAAACCATGCGGATGCAAACCCGTTTTCAATACCTATGCCAATAGCTTTCCATGAATAATCTTCCCAGGTCTTCATATTGAGGATCACTGCTTTGGAAGCAGATGTTTCGCGCCATTGTTCGAAAACGGTATTTGCCGAAACATTTCTGTTTTCCCAATAAACAATCTCATGGCCGTCACCATGATAAGTGGTAAGTTCACGGGGTTTCGACAGCATACATTTTTTATCCTTGCTGTCCTTTTCATAGCAACATGGTTTCCATGAACCTTTGTCGGACCAACTGTGGAAATTACAGGTGCTGGTATCGGGCTTGTTAATAACCAGGTCGTTAACATGCTTCTTTGCAACATAGCTCAAGGACTTGGAAAGTGCAATTTCCGGCAGGTTCATTACTTTTCTGTATTCGTTGATGCGCTTGAAAAGTTTAAATTCTTCACGGCTTATGCAAAAATCAGAAGGGATTGTGTCCTGGCCAATCAAGGCAGAATTCCCTGTCATTGATAGGATTATCAGGAATAAAAAGAGTATTTTTTTGTAGGCCAAGTAAAAGTTCATTATTCTGGTTTTAACATGCCAAATGTAGGAAAAAAATTAATTGCATTCAAAAGTTGAAATCAATTTTCTGAACGGGCAACCAAATGACTTAAATCCCTGTCTTTATTTTAAGTTTTAAGTTTTAAGTTAATAAATTGGTTTTGTTTCAATTAAAAAAGGATTCACTGAATGTTGAGTCCTTTTTGCATTTTTCCTGAGGGCGGTTCTTCCCGGGCACTATGTCATTTGCACCCCTTTTATTTCTGGATAATAAAATCGACCCTGCGGTTGATATAATCATCCTTTGTTGACAGGGAATTCT